>JAAURS010000131.1 GCA_012032135.1 Acaryochloridaceae cyanobacterium RU_4_10
TCCCTGCGGCGAGCGATCGCGCGTACAACAACCGATAATTCCCCAAGATATAGTCATGGAGGAAATCAATCGAAACCCTTTTCCGTAAGCATCATCGTAAAATTCACGCTGTCCGGTGCAGGCCAAACAGGCATTGATGAACATCACCAGATCTTCTCGGGCAACTTGAGCAACGCGACTGGCTTTGGAGTGTAACATCGATTGAATGCTGAGGATGTAGGAAAAGCAAACTGAAGTCGGTGGGGAATGGCGGCACGACTAGCTAGGATAGCGTTATAGGCTGTTTTCGGAAATCGCACCAAAGTCCCGCACCGATTCAATTAGACTTCTCTAGAGGCGTTCTTTGTCCCAAAGGCAAGAAATCCTCCGCAGCAACACAAGGTTGCTCGATCCATGATTTCCTATCGTACTACAAAAAACTACAAATAGCCGTCACAAAAAATGCACCCTACCATCAAGCCATCATCCTTATCCTCCAACCCACAAAAACGACACTAAATGGATAGCTCACTCAAGCGGGTTGTTATTGGTACGCTAGTCTTCTGCGCAACCTTAGTTGTGGCTGTATTTGGCTACATCTTGGCAGGTTGGCCCTGGATGGACGCCATCTATATGGTGGTGATTACTGTATTTGGGGTGGGGTATGGAGAAGTGCACCCCATTACCTCTCCCCTACTTCGGATTTTCACCATCTGCGTCATTATTGCTGGAACCACCTCTGCCGTTTACGTGGTGGGTGCATTTATCCAGATGGTTACAGAAGGAGAGATTGAAAAAGCCATTGGAGTTCGACGAATGAACCAAGACATTGAATCGTTAAGGAAACATGTAATCGTCTGCGGCTTTGGACGGCTAGGCCAGGTTTTATCCCGTCAACTCAGCCAGTCCAAACTCTTATTTGTCGTCATCGACCATGACATGGAACGGGTTGCCATGGCTGAATCCTTTGGTTATCTGGTCAAATTTGGCAATGCCACCGATGAAACCACCTTAACGGAAGTGGGGATTCACAAAGCCAAGGTGCTGGCCACAGTACTGCCGGATGACGCGACAAACGTATATATCACCTTAACCGCCAGAGAACTGAATCCCAGCCTTAGAATTATTGCTCGGGGAGAATTACCCAGTACAGAGAAAAAACTGAAACTTGCGGGAGCCGACCAAGTGGTGTTACCCGCCTCCATTAGCGCCCAGCGAATGGCTTATATGATCACCCATCCCGTCACCCTAGATTTTCTAAACCAAGACGATGGGCGTCAAACCTTGAATGAATTACTGTCCCAAGTGGATATTCAGGCGGATGAAATCGTCATTGTGCCGGACTCGCCTATCATTGGGGCCACCGTTGGTGATATTGAAGTTCGGGGCAAAGGAACCTTTATTGTGGTCGCCCTAAGACGGTCTGACGGAAACACCATCATCCATCCAGAACAGTCCTTAGTGCTTGAAGGTGGGGATATTGTGATTGTGATGGGGCATCGCGGCGATATTCCGCGTCTGGTCCAAAAATACGTCAAAAGCTCGCGGCTTCGATATCGCGGATCTAGAATGGATATATCCTAGACCCGTATACTCAGTACCCCTCAAGAGATATGGCAATCTGCATGGATTGGGTGAAGTTTTCCTTCACCTTGGATAGCAATGTGGATTGATTTGAGGATTCAACCAAAATTTTGCTTCCAGATGCTGCATTTGAGGCAACAAAGGGGAAGCATAGCTATATACAGCAAATGAAAAGTTCGGAAGGCTGGTCCGTTTCTGAACTCGATTTGTGGCTTACAACAACTCTAATCCACACTTTCATTAACAAGAATTCAAATGACCAAGGTATGCCATTTTGCGAAACGGGGGATCAATTGATAGAAGCCATGAATTCAAAGCGACGTTCGCCTAGAACGAAACAGCCCGTAGGTGCTCCACGTAATAAAGTTTCTCCAGTTCCACCTTCAACTTCAGCGCCACCTTCATCCAATGCGGCGCATGTGTCTGAGTCTGATATGTCTTCAGCCACAATGATTGAAGAGACTCCTTCTGAAATGACTCAAACCCAGCCCATCCGGGTTTATGAGGGGGATTGGCAACAGGAGATGCTTCCACAACTTCTGAGCGCACTCACTGCGCTGACCGTCCAATTTCAGCAGCAACATCAACTCCAAGTTGAATTGACCCAAACGTTAGCTCAAGTGGCTCAAGCATTGACCGCTGGGGGTGGGGTGAATTCAATCGGTGGTTCTGGGGCTGGAAACCGTCTTGGGATGAAGATTGCAAAAGATAATTTTGCAGATCTCAATAGCAAAGATCTTAAGAAAAGCCATGCAAAGGGGAGCGCCGAAGAGAAACTGCGTCGCGCCTTTCAAGCGATCGTTGACCATAACGAAGCTGAGAATCGGCCTGGGTCTGAAAAATGGGCAGTCAATCAAAATGCTCTTGCAGAGCTGACTGGATGCAATCGACCTGCGATCAAACAGTTTCTCAAACAGTACGATGCTGAAATTGAGGCCCATCACCAACAACATCAGTTATTGCCCCGGCATAACTATGCCCACGGGAAGGTTGGCATCAAGATTACAGATATCATTCATTGGTAGAACCAAATGTCTGACAGCTTAAAACGCGCTTGCTGTAGAGTGAGTGCGTTTTCTGTTTCGGTCAATCTTTCCTACATGAGGGACAATGAAATGCGGTGAGCACTGATTGTTCCGTATGTTCGTCAATGACTTAGATTCACGACAAGTTAATGTTTTACAACAACGAAGGGTGTCTCTTGGAGATCGCTTCACCACGCCCGTACTGCTGTGGTCTGGGGTTGCCCCGCCTCGCAACTTTCCAGCCAATCGATATCCCTTCCGCGCCAGCAGCCATTTTCTTTACTTTGCAGGGATTCCGCTCCAAAATGCGGTCATTTACCTGAACCAAGGTGACCTCACCCTATTCATGAATGATGCATCTCCAGAAGACGCGCTTTGGTATGGGGAATCTTCTAACGTCAAACAGATTGCAGAAAAGATAGGGGCGATCGCAGCCTACCCTCTATCCCATTTACCTGAGATAGCTCAAGACTGTGCAACTATTCCCGTTCAAGATCTGACCACTCGCCAACATCAAAGTCAGGTTTTAGGAAGGGACTTGGGTCCAGCAAACGATCTACAAGGTCAGGATCTCAAACTTGCAGAAGCTTTAATTCAACTGCGGTTGGTTCAAGATGAAGGGGCGATCGCAGCCTTGAGGCAAGCGGCAGATGTGACCGTACAGGCTCACCTTGCGGGAATGGCCCGTACCCATCGCGCCAAAACGGAGGCCCAGGTTCGGGCAGCGATGGAAGCAGTCATTTTAGGAGCAGATATGACCCCCGCCTATGCCAGTATTGTGACGGTGCGGGGAGAAGTGTTGCATAATATGCAATACCATCGCAGTTTGAAACCCGGAGCTTTACTGCTGGCGGATGTGGGTGCAGAACATGCCTTAGGCTGGGCCTCTGACGTGACTCGCACGTGGCCCGTTACGGGGCAATGGTCTTCCAGCCAACGCGAAATTTACAATATTGTTTTAGCAGCTCATGATGCCTGTATTGCAGCCATTCAACCGGGCGTTGAATACCAAGAGATCCACCTCATTGCCGCTAGGGTGATGGCTGAGGGGTTGGTAGATCTGGGTATTTTGAAGGGAAATCCAGTTGAGTTGGTGGAACGAGCGGCCCACGCGCTGTTTTTCCCCCACGGTGTAGGTCATTTATTGGGACTGGATGTCCACGATATGGAAGATTTGGGAGATCTAGCAGGTTATGCACTTGGTCGCACCCGCAGCGATCGCTATGGAATGCAGTACTTGCGTCTAAACCGTCCGCTTCAGGCTGGAATGACGGTCACCATCGAACCAGGATTTTATCAGGTCCCTGGAATTTTAGAAAACCGCGATCGCGGACACAATTTGCAGATTGTACGAACTGGGAGCGCTTGGCTGAGTTTGCCGATGTGCAGGGCATTCGGATTGAGGATGATGTGTGGGTTACAGAAACGGGCTGCGAGGTGTTAACCGCCGCATTGCCCACCCAACCCGATGAAGTTCTACGGTGTATGACGGCATGAAAGGATTGCGATCGCTGATGGGGTGTGGCGTGATGGGGGCGATCGTTCTTTGGTCTTTTCCCGTTATCTTGAGCCAAACGAACCCCGCATCCGTACAACCCCAAAATCCCTTCGACGCAAAGCCTCTTCGTCAGACGAATGCGAACGAGATCCAAACGGTTTTTCATTTCAATGGCCTTCTGGGTGCCCATCCTAGAGCGGGGTTAATCCAAGCTAGCGATCGGAACTTTTACGGCACCACCTACAACGGCGGACAATACGATCGAGGCACTCTGTTTCGCCTATCGCCGGAAGGTCAACTCTCTACCCTGATTCATTTCAGCGGACCCAACGGTGCCCATCCACTTGCGGAACTCATCCAAGCCAGCGATGGTAATTTTTATGGCACCACCACCCAAGGGGGGCAGAACGATCAAGGGACGCTTTTTCGACTCACACCGACGGGAGAATTTACAACCCTCGTCCAGTTTGGAGGGCGACGCGGGCTATATCCATCGGGGGCCTTAGTTGAGGGGGCCAATCGGATATTGTATGGGACAACTCAGAAAGGCGGAAATTTCAATCGTTGTGTGGGAGGGTGCGGCACTATCTTTCAAGTGAGTTTGAATGGCGCGCTACTGACACTGTTGGAATTTAATCGGCTCAATGGTGAAACACCGCTTTCTGGGGTAACCGCAGACCCAGATGGAATACTTTGGGGTACTACCACCAGAGGTGGAGAAAGTCGAATGGGTGTAATCTTTAGCCTCAATCCAAAGGGTGGATTCAAGAACATAGTCAGCTTTGAGGTCTTCAATGGAGCCTATCCCGTCGGTCCGCTGGTCAGACTTCAAGACAAAACGTCCTCTGCATTTTATGGTGTCACCCAAACCGGAGGAGAGAACGGACAAGGGACGTTGTTTAATCTTTTTCCCTCAGGACAACTCAACTCACTCGTTCATTTCAATGGCAATAATGGTGCCAACCCTGATGCAGGTCTGATGAAGGGACGGGATGGTTTGTTATATGGGACAACGATCAATGGAGGTTCTTCTCGGGCGGGTGTGGTTTACCAATACTCAGCCCAAGGAACGCTCAGGGTTTTAAGACTGTTTCAACGCAAGAATGGGGTAATGCCTAGAGGGGTTTTAGTAGAAGGCCAAGATGGTTTGCTCTATGGCACTACGGCAGCGGGCGGACAGTACGGTATGGGTACTATCTTTCGCTTAAAGTCACCATTCACAAAGCTAACCAGAGCTTGGCCGCCCTCAACAAAGTTCTAAACCCCGTTTGCTTAGAGTTATTTAACGCCCAGCAGTTCCACATCAAAAACGAGGATTGCATTGGGAGGAATGACCCCACCTGCACCGCGCGAGCCATACCCTAATTCCGCAGGGATGACTAACTCACGGCGTCCGCCCACCTTCATGGTAGAGACCCCTTCATCCCAACCTTTAATCACTTGACCCACGCCAATTTTGAACTCAAAGGGCTCATTGCGATCGCGGGAGCTATCGAACTTGGAGCCGTCTGTAAGGGTGCCCGTGTAGTGGACCTTGACTCTTTGTCCTTTTTCAGGAGACTCACCCGTTCCGACTGTCATATCTTTGTACTTCAACCCAGAGGGGGTTGTGACGTAATCTGAATCGCTCATTGCAATTAAACCTTCTGTAGCGTTGGGTTGGGTTGTTGCCAGTTCCGTAGGGGCCTTAGAGACCGCTAAAGGGGTTGCTGAAACATCAGCGGGCTTTGAGGCAAATTGGACCGCCGCCAAGAAGACAACGCATAGCAACATCGCTGTTGCACTAATCAAAATCCCTCGCAAGGTCTGTTCCTCCTTCGATTGGGGCTAAGGTTTAGGGAAATATGGCGCTTGATTTGTTTACCGCCATAATTTATTTTCTAAGTCTCGAACTTGACGTTCGAGCCGATCGATTCTACCGCGCAATTCGTCAATTTCAGGCTGACGAGCGACCCCAAGATCTTGCATTATGTTGCGGAATTGGCGTTGAACCTGTTCTTCCCAACCTGAGGGGTCTGTCCGAAGCTGTTTCATGAGTTCGTCAACAAAGCTTTTGGCTTGGTCGGGATTGAGCCTTCCTTCACGGACCCATTCTTCGCTGACTTCACGAATTTTATCGGTTACAAAGGTGGTGGTTCCCACCCCAATCAGCAACAGTTGCTTGAGAAAATTATTGCTATCCATGCACAGGCCCAACTCGAAGGACGATCTTAAAAGTCCATAGGGCTATTGTGGCCCTTTGGTGACTTCGTCACCCCTTCATTCTGCCAGACATTTCAAAACCTGAAGTCAGATCTGGAGAATTCTCTGAATTAGTTCTGAAGTTCGTCAGGGGAAAGCCATTTTTGATAGGGTTAAGAGTGGGGAAAGAATTTCATTACCGTCGAGGACCTTCATGCCTGAGTCTGCAAATGCACCCGTCACCGTTCAGAGCGATTCAAACCCTAACCTCAATCACCTAGAAACCCAGCTCATGACGGGGTCTGAGAAGGTTCAGCTCGAGGCTGCTGCCGATCTATGGGATGCAGGGGATGCTGGCTATTTAATGTTGCAGAGGTTCCTGCTCCAGCGTAAAACGGACAATAGCCCTGTTACGTTTGTGGACGGTCGTTGTTATGAGATGCTCTTGCCGGTAGAGACGCCGGAGACCCAAGCCTTTTTGCAACAGCATTTCCCGAACGGGGTTGTCCCGTTGAAGTCTGATGCAGGAATTGATTACGAACCTCTTCAGCGCCTGCTGGCCGTACAGAACTTTTTAGAAGCCGATCGCATGACGTTACTCAAGATGTGCGAATTAGCTGGGCCTGCTGCGGTGAAGCGCAAGTGGATTTATTTCACGGATATTGAGAGTTGTCCGGCGGTGGATTTACAAACCATTAATACCCTTGGTTGGTCCACTCTGAAGGTAAGTTTGGGTTTTCAGTGCAGCGCCAGCTTTGGTTGAGCGTGGGTAAGGATTGGGATGCGCTTTGGCCCAAAATTAAATGGAAAGCAGGCAAAGCCTGGACCCGCTATCCCGGCGAATTTATTTGGGATTTGAGCGCGCCACGAGGCCATCTGCCGCTATCCAATCAATTGCGAGGGGTGCAAACCATGAATGTCTTGTTGTCTCATCCAGCTTGGACCCTATAAAAATTAACCAGTTCAAAATTCTTTTAGATTGACGTGTGAAGGGTTATGGCAACATTTTTATTGGAAGTTGGAACGGAAGAATTACCCGCATCGTTTGTAAAGTCTGCTTTGGAACAGTGGAGATCGCGGATTCCTGCGGACCTAGCGGCCCACGTCTTAACATCGGAAAACATTGAAGTCTTTGGCACACCGCGCCGATTGGCGGTTTTGATTCAGGGTCTGCCAGAGCAACAACCCCAACAGGAAGAGGAAATCAAAGGACCTTCAGCCCAAGCAGCATTTAAGGACGGTCAGCCTACGCCAGCCGCTTTAGGGTTTGCCAAAAAACAAGGAGTTGAGGTGTCAGCGTTTGAACTTCGCGCTACGGATAAGGGCGAGTTCGTGTTTGTGAATAAGGTGACGGAAGGTCGTAAGACACCAGAGGTTTTGACTGAACTGATTCCCCAATGGATTTTTGGATTAGATGGCAAGCGTTTTATGCGTTGGGCCGATGGGGATTTACGCTTTTCCAGACCTGTCCGTTGGTTGGTCTCGTTGTGGGACGATCGGGTACTTCCCCTAAACCTTGAGAATGATGGCACGGTTGTGAAGGGCGATCGCACTTCTTGGGGCCATCGCGTTTTGCATCCCGAACCTGTCGCCATTTCCACGGCAGCGGACTATGCAAAGGTGTTGACCTCAGCTTTTGTGCAAGTAGATCCGGCTCAGCGAGAAGAGAGCATCCTAGAGCAAGTCAAGGCTGCGGGAGAGTCTGTCGGAGGAACATCCGAGATTCCAGGGGATCTCTTGTCTGAGGTGGTGTTTTTGGTGGAGTGGCCTACGGCAGTGGTGGGGGCGTTTGACGAAAGCTTTTTAGAATTACCTGCGGAAGTGGTGACGACTGAAATGGTGAGCCACCAACGCTATTTCCCCGTTCGTCACGCACAGAAATCCAATACTCTTCTACCTTATTTCATTACTATTTCCAACGGGGATCCGGCGAAGTCTGAGGTCATTGCCTCCGGTAACGAGCGGGTGATCCGCGCGAGGCTTTCCGACGGACAGTTTTTCTTTAAAGCCGATCGCGCTATTCCCTTGGCAGATTATCTACCCAAGCTGGAAACCGTGACGTTTCAGGCGGATCTGGGTTCTGTCCGCGCCAAGGTCGATCGCATCCAACACAATACCCAGCAGATTGCTCAACAGCTAAAGTTAGACGCTTCTACCACTGCAACCCTCGATCGCGCGGCTCAGCTCTGCAAAGCCGATTTGGTCACGCAGATGGTAGGTGAGTTCCCCGAACTTCAGGGTGGTGATGGGTGAGAAGTACGCGCTGGCAAGTAAGGAGTTAGAAAGCAGTTGCTACTGCGATTGCGGAGCATTACTTACCCCGTGGGGCGGAGGATGAGCTACCCAAAACTTTGGCGGGTCAGGGAGTCGCGATCGCAGATCGTTTGGATACGCTGGTTTGTATTTTTGGGCTGGGCTTGTTGCCTACGGGGTCATCGGATCCGTTTGCGTTGCGGCGATCGGCTAATGCGATTGTCAACATTGTTTGGTCGGCTCGGTTGGCTTTAAATCTAAAGCAGCTTTTGCTAAATGCTACAGAGGCATTTGCTAAAACTTTTGATAAGGTTGAGGGTTTGGAAACGCTTCAAAATCAGCTCCAAGACTTTTTCTTGCAACGCATCCGCACGCTATTGCAAGAAGAACAGAGTGTTGATTACGATTTGGTGAATGCAGTACTGGGGAGAGGCCGATCCAGACTACACCCAACGTGCCCTTGAAGATTTACTGGATGTTCGGGAACGGGCGTTATTCTTGCAGCGCCTGCGTTCCAATGGGGTTTTGGCTAATATCTACGAAACTGTGAACCGGGCAACTCGGTTAGCAAAACAGGGAGATTTAGAGGTTCGCACCCTCGATCCCTTGCTAGTCATCCACCCCGAGCATTTCCAGCAATCTTCAGAGAAGGCTTTTTACAATGAGCTTTTAGAGTTACTACCCCTCGCGCAAGAATCTTTGAAGGAGGGAGACTATGGATTATTGGTGGCGGGATTGGAGGCGATCGCACCCACGGTCAGCACGTTCTTTGACGGGGAAGATAGTGTGATGGTGATGGCTGACGATCTGGCATTGCGACAAAACCGTCTGAATCTTTTGGGGCTACTCCGCAATCATTCCCGCGTGCTGGCAGATTTTGGTGCGATCGTGAAGACTTAGGGGTAGGGCGATCGATGCTCCTCTGACGGTTGAGGTTTCTGATGCAAATACACCTCAACACCATCAACTACGCTTTTTACGCTCAACGCTGGCAGAGCTAAATCGTCATCTTTCACAATGACTTCAGCTTTGACCAGAACAGTCCAGAACTCAGGAAAGCTATGATGGACTTAAGCCGAATTGAGAGGGTTGGATATAGCTATGCGATCGCAAAAGCTTTCAGAACAAGACCTTTCCACCCCCGATCGACAAAAACTCGATCGCTTTTATGAGGAGGTTCAAGTTGAATCAAAACGATTTCTAGGATATCCCTGTAACGGTCTGTTCGACTATTCACCTTTGTTCCGCTTCCTTCAATATCCGCTGAATAATGTAGGGGATCCCTATCTACCTAGCAACTATCACCTCAACACCCATGCTTTTGAATGTGAAGTTTTAGAAATCTTTCAAACCCTGACAGAAGCTCCCGCCGGATCCACTTGGGGCTATGTCACCAACGGCGGCACAGAAGGCAATCACTACGGTTTGTTTTTAGCCCGCGAACTCCTCCCAGGTGGAATGGTTTACTACTCTCAGGACGCGCACTATTCCATCGACAAGATTTTGCGCTGCCTGAACCTCCGCAGCATCATGATTCGCAGCCATCCCGACGGACGGATGGATTTAGAAGATTTGCGCGAAACCCTTCGCATTCACCGTGACGTACCGCCTATTGTCTGTGCTACCATTGGCACCACCATGAAAGGCGCGGTAGATGACATCGCTGGGATTCAAGACATTTTCAGAGATCTAGCCATCCATCGCCACTACATTCATGCCGATGCAGCCTTGGGGGGGATGATGCTTCCCTTCGTGGACAACCCTCCCCCTTGGAATTTTAAAGCAGGCATCGATAGTATTTCCATCAGCGGTCACAAAATGGTGGGGTCACCCATTCCCTGCGGCGTTGGTTTGGCCAAAAGAGCAATGTGGATCTGATTGCCCAAAGTGTGGAAATCATTGGCACTTTAGACACCACCTTGAGCGGTTCGCGCAATGCAATGACGCCGCTGTTTCTGTGGTACGCCTTTCATACCGTTGGGGTTGATGGATTTAAGCGCTTGATTCCTGCCTGTCTGGAAGTCGCAGACTACGCGATCGCCCAGCTCAACAAAATCCGCTGCAATGCTTGGCGCTACCCTTACTCCAATACCGTTGTGTTCGATCGACCCGCGCCAGACGTGACCCAGCATTGGCAACTGGCCTGCCAGGGCACCCTCTCCCACCTCATTACCATGCCCCATGTCACCCCCAACCATATCGATCGATTGGTGGCTGATATCCAGGCGGCGGAACCCATTGAATCCTTGGCCGCTTCTGCCCTGATGGCCCCCTGCGAACTGGTGCCATCCACATTGGAGCAAAACATTACCCTGGTCGGAACTGCCAATACCAATTTGTTGGCTGAGGTGTCTGCGGCACTGGCCAACGAGGGCCTTTCCATTGAAGCATTGGCCGCAACAGCAACAGATGCGGAAGGGGTTGAGGTCGTCCGGTTGAGGGTGGACGATCGCGAACGAGCGCTCCACATCTTGAATCAAAGTCTTGATATTGGTCGGTGCTACGGTCAAGCCCGTCCTTTTGGGACTCAAGAGGCCGCGCAGGTGTTGAGCCAGTTGGAGTACCAGTCCGTCAGCGAAGATGCACTATTGGTGCAATTGGACGATCGTCCCGGCGCTTTGGCAGAACTCTTGAAAAGTTGTCGCGGGGAGGCTGTCAAAATTCGCAGCATTCGACTGTTATGGCGAGGCCACGGCAAAGGATTGGTGGAGATCGCAACCCCTTCACCAGACGCGCTAAAAACATTACTGAAGGACCGAGTGCTGTTGGTTTGACGCAGGACTGACCTATAAAGACTGACAGCACGATCGCAAATCATGATTTTTGGGAAGACTATCTAGGGGGTATCGATCGAGCGCCTTTTACGTTCTGAAACCGGAATGTATTATGCAAACTTTGGCATAACAGACCCAAAACAACGGGTTTGCAGTTCGCGCTATTTTTAAGGAGTGGTTTGGAGACATGCTGGTTCAGGACAATCGTTTGACATTACCCTCAGACCAAGATGCATCGGGCCGAACCCTTGGGGAAACAGAAATCCAGTTTCTCTCAGAGGCCATTCGCAGTGGTACCCTTACCAGCACCAAAGGCACCTTTGTCAAACAACTCGAACAAGACTTTTCCGCGCTCATTGGCGTGAAATATGCCTACGCCTGTGCCTCTGGTTCAGCCGCAGTCCATACTGCCATCGCTGCCATTGATCCAGAACCGGGCGATGAAATCATCACCACCTCCATCACAGATATGGGAGCTTTAACCCCCATCCTGTATCAAACCGCCATCCCCGTTTTTGCCGATGTTGACCCTCGCACCTGGAACGTCACGGCAGAAAGTATTGAGAAATGTATTAGCGATCGCACTAAAGCCATCATCGTCACCCATCTGTTTGGCAATCCCTGCGAAATGACAGAAATTATGGCCTTGGCCAATGCCCGTGGCATTCCCGTCATTGAAGATAGCGCTCAGGGTTTTTGGCCTCCCATAACGGCCAATCCGTTGGCAGCATTGGCAGTATTGGGTGTTTTAGTTTGCAGCAAGGCAAACACATCACGACTGGAGAAGGCGGAATTGTCACCACCAACGACGATGCCCTAGCCCGGACGCAATGTTTTTGTTTGATCAACAAAAGCC
>JAAURS010000132.1 GCA_012032135.1 Acaryochloridaceae cyanobacterium RU_4_10
GTCATCTCAGCGTTTTATCAGAGACTGCTCACAGCGGGTAAAGCCAAAAAAGTTGCTTTAATTGCTTGTGCTCATAAGCTATTGGGCATTCTTAATGCCTTGGTCAAACAGCAAATACCCTGGAAAAATCCCATCGCCTCAGACATCGCCCCACTGGCTCCTGCGGGGACAAGTGATTGACAAATGAGATAATCGCTAAATCCCCCTTTATAAGAGGGACTAAGACCATTCCCCCCTTTTTAAGGGGGGTTAGGGGGGATCTGATCTGTAGTGCTATTTTTCAGAATTGGTGTAACTCATCTTGTCCTTGGGAAGAATTGAGTTTATTGAACTTTCAAAAATATGTGGATGATCTGGGAAGTTAAACGTATATTAGTATATAGAGTCCTAAATCATAATTTGCTATGCCGGAAGTAAAAAGCAACTCAAAAACAAGTAAAAATCTGGTTTTATTTGTCTATTTACTTCTATTAGCTGTTATAGGTCCAGCCCTCTTTTGGCTGATCAACAATAAACCGCAAGGAGCATTGAAATCCGGCAATCCGGCTCCAAAAGAATCCGCCAGTCCCTCAAGCGATCCAGTTGAAGCAGGCTCCATTCAGGCGCGTTTAAGCTTAGGCAATCAAGTCTTATTCACGGAAGATAACCAGCCAGAGAAGCAGGCCGCTGTTCGGGCTTACGAAAAGGGCGACTATCCCGCAGCGATCGCAAAGTTTAGCGCTGTCCTTACAAACAACCGAAATGACCCAGAATCTTTAATTTACCTCAACAATTCAAAAGCCGCGCTCAAAGGAAAACTCATTAAAATTGGGGCGAGTGTTCCAGTTGGCGGAAATCTTAATGTTGCCAGAGAAATCCTGCGTGGGGTAGCACAAGCTCAAAATGAGATCGAACGGGCGGGTGGTATTGATGGCAAATTACTGCAAGTTGAAATTGCCAACGACAATAACGACCCTGCGATGGCCAAGCAAATTGCGGCAGCTTTTGTGAAAGATAGAAACATCCTTGCGGTCATTGGCCATAACTCTAGTGAAGCTTCTATTGCAGCGGCACCCATTTACCAAGAAGGTGGACTAGTGATGATTTCTCCCACCAGTGTGGCGAGAAACTTATCTGGGATTGGCAGTCACATCTTTAGAACAACACCCAGCAGTAAAGCAATGGCCAATGCTTTAGCAACCTATGTCACCCAAGCAGCCCGTAAAACAAAAGTTGCTGTTTGTTCTGCATCTAAAACAGAAGCCAGTCAATCATTTCAGGAAGAATTTATAACAGCTATCTTTGAGAATGGCGGTAAAGTCATCAACATACCCTGTGATTTTTCTGCCCCCGACTTTAATGCCAGCGATGTTCCAGCCCAGGCTATTAGTGCAGGTGCCGAAGCCCTTGTCCTCGCTCCATCCTTAAATACTATTAATCAATCCATTGATGTTTTGCAGGCTGCCAAAAGACGCCTGACGGTTTTTGGCAGTCAAACCATGTACTCCATAGAAACGCTCAAACAAGGCCAATCCGATGCCAATGGGATGGTCTTAGCCGCTCCCTGGCACCCTTCCCTTGCAGCAGGCAGTCCGTTTGCGGTCAATGCCAAAAAACTGTGGGGTGCATCCGGTAACTGGAGAACTGCAATGTCCTATGACGCTGTCATAGCAATAACTTCCGGTCTAAAAGCAGGTCCAACTCGCGAACAGTTACAAAAAGCCCTATCGAATTCAGGGTTCTCTGCCAAAGGAGCCACAGGCGTTGTCCAATTTCTACCCTCAGGCGATCGTATGATGAAGGTGGTTTTAGTCAAAGTTCAACCCGGCAAGGAATCGGGGACGGGCTATGATTTTGCAGCATTGAAATCCACACCCAATCCAAGTCCAGCACAGCCAGCACTCTAATTCTTTAGGAACGCCAAAACTTTAAAGCCAGTCCAGCCGTCAGGAATTGAATGCTAACAATCATCGCCACGCAAGCGGGCCACCCCCCTGCCGACCAGGCAAATCCGGGTGCGATCGCCCTATGCTGCCGCCCAGATAGTAAAAGGCAACGTAGAGTCCGGCAGCAGTGGCCTTTCCTTGGCCAGAAACCATTCCGATATAACTATTGGCAGCAGATTGACAGACAAAAATGCCCGTCGCACTGATGGCTAGTCCTAAAATGACAACCCAAAGTGTAGGATTCAGCGTCATACAGACTCCTGTACTGGCCGTTAAAATGGCGATCGCAAGTGTAACTCGATATCCGACTCGTCCCATCCATCTCCCTACAATCGGTGTGACTACCGCACCTAAAAGGTACACAAAAAAGACCGATCCCAACGCAGCAGTCCCCAACCGAAAAGGAGGAGCCGATAGGTAAAAATTCACGTAGGTAAACGTACTGACATTAGAGAACAAAACATTAAACCCAACTGCATAGGCGGCCCATAATTTAGAATTGCGGAGATGCAGCGTCACATTTGCTGTTAAGGCAGATAGTTTTAGCTCGCGTTGAAAGGATTGTGAATGAGGCAACCACGCCCAAATTGCGGTTCCGCTCAAGAAATTCAAGCAACCTAGCACCAGAAATGCTCCACGCCATCCCCATTGTGCTGCAATCACCCCAGAGAGAAATCGCCCCAATACGCCTCCCAAGATATTGCCCGTAATATAGGCCGCCATTACCGATCCGATGCGATCGCGGTGCCACTCTTCGCTGATGTAGGCAACGGTTACCGCAAAAATGGCGGGCATAAACAGCCCCTGCACAAACCGCCAACCCACGAGTTCGTAAAGACTTGATGAGGTTGCAGCCAAAAAAGTGGGGATCGTCAACCCAAATGCTGCCAACACGATGATGCGTTTTCGCCCAAGGCTATCCGCTAATAATCCAATAATGGGAGCAGCTAAAGCAACTGCGATCGTCGTAGCACTGACCGTCAGACTGACTTCAACCTTAGTAGCATGAAAGACCTGTCTTAAAAGGGAAAGCAGCGACTGAGTTGCATATAAGTGCAAAAAAGCACTAAACCCTGCTAACGCAACAGCCACAATGCTAAGCCTTGACTTTTTCCGTTGGATATCAACGCCAATCATGATTCCACCGCGAAAAAGATTTAACAAAAACTATGCTGCAACACCCTGAGGCAAGCAACTGACTGCGAACTGCCGATTAGAATTCACGGGTTCGCGGCTCATGCGCGCGCGGACACAATGACGCGACTTATCCAGATAAATAGTGCGACCGTGCAGTGCGGTGTGGTTGTCACAAACTACCAGATCGTCATCCTGCATGTAGTAATTGAGAATATTCACTTTGTTTTCCAACACATGATACAGGACCCTAAGTGCGTTTCGAGCTTCGGGAACGTCTAGATCGGGTCGCGCTTGAAATCCTTTTTCTAGGGTATCGTGACGAAATCGAATCAGAGGTTCGTTGGGGTCACTGCCAAAAATGGGGGCTTGGGTGGTTTCAACCGCATCAACCGTTCCGTGCTGCGTAAAGGTTGTTGGAATCCGAAATGGAAACGGAAAGGTTGAGAGCACGTCAAAGGCTTCTTGACCTTCCGAGGTTTCTAACAAACAAGATTGAATTTCACGACCATCACACAACAGAGATTTTCCACCCCCGCACTGTGCGGCTTTCACCACATAAAGGAAAAAATAATCTTCAGGGCGTTCGTAATATTGGGTGTCTGTATGGAGATCGGCGCGATCGCTGTGCTCGGAAAACGTCGCGAAGTACCCTTTGGGTAAAGATCTTGCCTTCACATCCCACAAAAGTTGACCTTGGTGTGGGTCTGTGGGTGTGGGAAATCCCAGTGCCAAACTAAATGCAAATAGCAGTTTATTTCGCTCCTCTGGCAAGAACGATCGCAATCCAAATTTGTCGATAAAAATGGCACAATATCCCTCTTTCTTCAAATCCATAACCTGTTGATGTAATTCTTGTAAACTTGGAATAGACAATATCTCCTGGGAAAGTGCCATTTCATTAACTTCTGGAGAAAATTTTGTACAGTCTTTCGTTCCATAGAAATTCTTTAAGGCGCGATTGACCGGCACGAACGAATCTTTCCATATATCGTTGAGGGTAAATCGGCCTATTCCTAAAGCAAGGTCTTTCTTGTGTCGCAGCATGTTACCTCCAAGTCTAAACAATGCAAAAAGTATCAGACATGACAAAAACCTCTCAAAAAGACAAAGCAAATTTCTGTTTCAGAGAAGAAAGAATTCACGTTTGAACTCATTTCAAATCAATATCTGTATAGATACGTTTAAGCTAATTTATTTTGAACAGAAGTAACTTAGGATACCTAAAAGAACTTGGCAATGTTTTGTCTGCATAAGACAATTGCGGTAAATGCATGATCGATCGAGATTTGAATCGTATTATTTGATACCTTTTGAACGGCTACATCTTTTCATTTTTACATCGGTTTTGGCTTGAAAGCATTTATTAGGCAATTACTCTACGGGTTGATATCAATGCTAAATATAGAAAAAGTTTTGTTATCGGTTATACTGAAGTTGTCTGATGATTTACGGTCCAGGTTCAAATGCTGGGAGGTTGAGTTCTTCTAGTTTTTGATATCTCTACCAGCCCTTTAGAGGATTGGAGCCGATCCAGTCAGTATCGGTTAATCCTGATAAAGGGTTAATGTTAAAGCAAGTCTAATTTTAAAGATTGGGGGATATACGATCTTGATAAAACCGATACTTGAATTTGCTTCCCTAATGACTGGAAGCTTGCATAGAAGGACATACCGATGCAAATACTAGTCCTTCAGGCATAATCATTTTCTACTTTAATATCACATTCCAGCGATCGGCATGACTGAAATCATTGGGTCATCCTGCCTGTGCAGTCGAAGATCTATGTCTTGCCTCAAACAACGTCATTCCACGAGACCATTCAGTATGAAACGCATTGAAACTGAACAGCCTGAGTCAACGCAGCCTTTTAATTTCCCACAAGAAAAATTAAATGAAATATTTGTCTTGAAAGAAAAAACAGGGACACTTCCTTCAACAAAACTCATCCTGGAACAACAGCAGCAGCTTCAGGAATACCAGCGCAAGTTAGAGCTTCAGGAACAACAACTTTCACTGCAACAAGCGCAGTTGGATCGTTTGACAGATTTATTCACTCAATCTGCCGACCCATTCCCGTCGATCGGTTGGGATTACAAAAAGACCTGGAAACGATTTTGTCAATTCCTAGTGAGCTTGCAAGGCAGTGAAGCCTACCAGCCTAGGTTTTCAATGCAGCAAATCTTGCTGTCCTATGTCGGTAGTTTTTTAGGTATTGCTGCCTTGGCATATCTGAGTGTGAGTACTCAATATCCCTTGATTGCTGCTCCCTTTGGTGCGGCAGCGGTCCTTGTTTTTGCGGTTCCCAGTAGTCCTTTAGCACAGCCCCGCAATTTGATTTTTGGCAATCTCATTGGCGGTCTTGTCAGTATTATTATGGTGACTTTATTTGGGGTGGAACCTTGGGTGATGGCGTTATCTGTGGCCACTGCTATCAAATTGATGCAACTGACCAAAACTCTTCACCCTCCAGGTGGGGCGGTTGCTTTTAGTTGGGGTTATGAGTCATGCAAAATGGGAATTTCTGTTTACGCCTGTTCTTACAGGCTCAATCGTCCTGTTGCTCTGTACGATCGCCTTTAACAATCTAATGCCGGGACGTTCCTACCCCCAGCATTGGTTTTAATGTCTAAGATGTGACGATGAAATTCCAATGTTAATGAGCCAGATCAAACATAAAAGAAGTAAGGCTGCGATCGCAATCTTGGCGGCTGTTGTAGGAACCACTGTGGTAACTGCTAATTCCACACCCGATATTGAACTCTCTAAACAGGTGTTTATTACGATCGCTAATGTAGCGATGTGTATCATTCTTTGGGATATTTACTTTGATGAAGAACTGGCCAAAAAGGGAATTGGAGCGGTTTTGTCAGACTATTGTCTCATTACGCTCAGCAGTATTGTAACGGCCTATATTCTTGCCAAAGGGATTACGGCTGTAATGGATTATCTTGTGAAGGTTTTAGGCTCGATGGGATGGGGCGTAACGGGTCTTTTGGCCGGAACGCTCACAGGTTTATTGGGAATAGGATGGACCTTTTACTGCGACGATCTGTATCGACATCCTAAATCCTGAATCATTGCCTTGTTGTTAGCGCGTGTAGCGGTGTTTCACACCCACGGGAAAATACTCTGCATCGCCTGTTAACCTTAGTTCAACTTGGGGCGTTTGGTTTAACTCTGGAATGTAATTGGCAAACTCACTATTGAGCCGTCGGAGGTGGAAGAGAATTGAATTTGCGATCGCTTCCACTCGCTCGTCAGTTCCCGCTTCACCAGGCGCTAATTCCACCACAATTAATAATTCAGCATTGCGATCGCTCGTTTCCCGAATTTGCATGACAAATTTACCCGTTACCCACTCGCAAATGGGTGACTGTTCTAACCCTACCGTCACATTTTCTGGGTAAATATTTGCGCCGAAGTAGGAAATGGCAAACTGCGATCGCCCAAAGACATAAGCAAAAGGTAGCGCGCGAATTCCCCTGCTGCCTTGTAACTCCGGTTGGGATTGAGGGACGAACCCTTTATCGGCTAAAAACGCTAACATCTCGTCATAGCCTATGATTCCACCTGTATCTGCAATGTGATAGCGAATCAGTGGGATGCCATTATCTCCAGAAAATAGCAACGTCCCCTCTTCTACTTCAAAAAAGCGCGTCAAGGGATCGTACTGGATGAGCGTGGGTAAGCGTGACTTCCCAAATAACTCCCGTGCAATGTCTGGCTGTTGCGATAACCAGCGGCGAATGCAAATACTCAGGGGCGTTTCATTCCCCAAGACTCCAGCATCTGCCGTACCGTAGAGGGATGTGCTGTCGTAGCAAAAATTGGTCGAGCCCAGTCTTTGCCCAACTAGGGTTCGCCATTCTTCACTAAAGACTTCTCCCGCCATCACTAATTTAACGTTGTACGTTTCCCACTGGATTCCTTGTGCAATGCCTGTATCGATCGCATCTTTGAGAAACGGTGGATATCCCAACAGTACGGTTTGAGCGTATAGCGGGGCTAAGGCTGTCACGACGCGCAGAATTTCTGTTTTGTTGTTTCCGGGTGTCACTAAGGTGATTGGATAGCCCTTAGCTGCCAAATAACGACAACAACTGGTGGTATACAGTCCACCGACCCACGTACCGAGAGGAAAACAAACCACTGCAAGAGTTTGTGTTTTCTTGGCTTGAAAACTGTCGTGAAATACTTGCTCAAATCGGGTTGCAATCTCTAATTCATCTTCAATCCGCCGCGCCCAAAAAGTGGGTTGCCCTGTCGAACCGGAGGAAGCAGAGATAAAATCACACCCCGCGATCCGACCTTCGTAGCATAATTCTGGTAGTGAATACCGTCGAATATAGTTCTCTTTAGTCGTTAACGGGAGTTGTTGAAAATCTGCCAAGCTTTGAACTCGATCGGGTTCGATGCTCTTATCCTGCAAAAATGCCTGATATCCAGGTACATTCGCTGCGACCTGACGAAATAGATTCAAGATATGCGTTTCAATCTCTGCATGACTGCGTTGTGGCACTAAATCATCTAAAGGGGTTGCTAAAAAGGTGTCCAATTTCATATCCATGTCGCCCTTAGAGGATGTCTGAAAAGTTTTGAATATGACTCTATACTCTCGTAGATCCCCCTAAATTCCCCTTACAAAGGGGGACTTTGAGTTTATTCCCCCCTTTTTCTTGGCGTAGCCGCTCTGAAAGAGCTAGGGGGGCTAGGGGGGATCGAATGCAGGGTTGACCTAAACATTTCCATCCTCTTAGCCTAAGCGTTCATGGCACCATAGAGCCGATCGTAAGTTTCAATGTAAAACTCTGGAGCCTTAAAGATCGATTTTACAGACTCTAGAGTTGCAACTGCTGCCCACCATTGCTTTAATCGATCGAGCCCTTGTGGAAATTCAAAGCCTCGAAAATGCTCCAAAACACTTAACTGCTCAAACCAAGGATAGTAAGTAAAATCGACTAAACTAATCTCCGAACCAAGCCAGTAGGGAGAACGATCTGATACTTTTTGCAATGCCTGGTTCTCAATAAATAGTAAGTGCTCAGTCAACTCTTTTCGCAGCAGGGGATGTTGCTGAGGACTGCTGCCGTATAAAAGTTTGGCAGAAGTTGCAAACAATCGGGTATCCGCGAAATTAATCCAAATCCGTGCGTGGGCACGCTGAATCGGTTCTTTGGGTGACAGTGCGGGTTTGGGGAAAGTTTCGTCTAGATACTCATTAATAATGGTAGATTCCCATACCCGATTGTTGCCATGTTTGAGCACGGGTACTTTGCCATAAGGCGAAATTTCGAGAAAGTTTGCGGGTTTGTTTTGTAAGTCGATTTCGATTAGCGTATACGAAATACCTTTTGCGTTTAAGGTTAAGCGCGATCGATGGGCGAAAGGACACAGAATAGCACTATAAATTTCAACTTCAGCCATCGGGATACTCCTTTGAAAGTTACATGGAGAGATTGCCTAGATCTACCTTAAGCTGCCCTAGCTTGAATAGGCTGGCCAAGAATTTGTGCGATCGCATCTGGTTGCATGGTCTGCAAATATTGGGGGGTAAATTCTGGTGGGAATAACTCAAACAAGATACGATTCTCTACCCAAAATTCGATCGCACTGAAGGGAACTCCCTCTCCTTGCCTGCGAGTCAGAACGCGCCACTCCTCGCGCTGACCGATTTGCTCGATCTGCTGTTGGGTGGTAGGAACCGAAATTGCTGTATGGTTAGCCACCAAGTTAGTAGATTTAGCTTGAAGTACCCGCGCTGATTCAGCATCATTACCTGGAACCCAGACATCACCCACTTCAAACACCACAATGTGAGTACCATAGTTGTCAAAGGGTATGACGAGGTAACTACCAGGAGTGAAAAATTTATATACCTTGCCATTTAAAACTTCAGCGAGAACATTGGCCGCTCGCGATGGATCGCGAGCATCGATTGAAATATGCAAAATCATGAGAATAAATCCTTAAAAATAAATAAAGTAAAATCACAAATAATCCAAACTAAGCACCAAAACGATCGCGATCGTGCCATTCGTCAAAATTGACGATCGGTCCCTTCGGTACAATTCGGGTTGGATTAATGTCGGTCATACTCATGTAATAGCCGCGCTTAATATGGTCTAGATCGCACGTTGCTTTGAACTCAGGACGCTGATAAAGATCCTTTAGATAACCCCAGAGATTTGGATAGTCGAGAATTTGCCGCAAGTTGCACTTAAAATGACCGTAATACACTGAGTCAAAGCGATACAGTGTTGTAAACATGCAAATATCAGCTTCGGTAAGACGATCTCCACATAAATATCGCTGTTTGCTCAGAACAATTTCCCATCGATCTAAATTCTCAAAGAGTTCGGTGACGGCTTCTTCGTAGACTGCTTGCGTAGTTGCAAACCCAGCCTGATAGACACCCCTATTGATGGGTAGATAAATGGCATCAATCGTTCCATCGATCTGGCGTTGGAGATCGCGTGGGTATAAGTCTATGTTCTGTATTCCTAATTCAGCAAACTCTACATCAAGCATCCGCATGATTTCGCGAGATTCATTGTTGACGATCGCGTGCGTTTGCTTATCCCACAACACTGGAACTGTAACTCGCCCTGTGTATTTGGGATCGACTTTTAAATAAATCTCTTGCAAATATTGGGCGTGATTGACAAAGTCAGAAATCGCTCCTGATACTTTTGAAAACATCCAACCCTTCTCGCCCATAATTGGATCGACAATCGAGACTGAAATTGCATCATTTAAGCCTTTGAGTTCTCGCATAATTAAGGTGCGATGCGCCCACGGACAACCCAAAGCAACATAGAGGTGATAGCGTCCTGCTTCTGCCTTAAACCCGCTCGACCCATCGGCGGTTACCCGATCGCGAAACGTTGTCGGTTTCTCATGGAACTTACCGCTAGAATCCGACCGACTGGAATCGGTCGTCCATTTCCCTTTAACCATCAGTCCTGATGACATAATTTCCTCCTAACTCTAATTAAAATATTTCTTTAACTCGCTGCAATAGGGTGTTACTGCTGTGAAGATTGAATGCCAGCGCGATCGCCAGTCATGGATTAAGGGAATTAACCAACAACTAGTTTTTGTTGATTCAAAGGTTTTTGTACCAACTTAACTTTCCGTCGATTGTTAGTATGCAAAGATCTAATCCGTATTCCACTGTTATCCAAAACTAAAATACCAGTCGCTAATCCTGCACTATCTACACTCACTTGAACTTCCCATTTCTCTGCCATTGCTTTAGTCGCTAGAGAAAGCCACATTCTCCGCAGATTTAACTCTGAAGCGGAAAGATTCTGATGACTGTTCCACAGTGTTGCTGCGTTAATATTTTTCCACGAAATAGTATGATGCATTCAGTTCTACTGAGACTAATAATATCAATAATTCCACTTCTAGTATCCATTTTGTGCTCCTCAGTTAATGTTATTAAGATCTCATTTTGTATAACTGTATTAAGCTGCTTTGCGAGTGGAACGCTGACGATTTGATAGGTGAGGGGAGATTGCTTGAAGATTAAGCTGGTTTAAGTCCTTTAAAAGTACGATCTGGCATCGACGCTTGATTAAAGCACCTTGATTTTTGAACTCGCCTAAATAGTGCGTGACCGTCACGCGCGTTGCACCAACCATTTCACTCAGAGTGTCATGGGATAACGGCATATCGATTAAAAGTCCTTCGGAAACTTGTTTCCCAAAGCGATCGCCCAGCCAATTCAGTAAATAAACCAAACGTTGAGATACCTGCTTTTGACCCAGAAAGCTCAACTGATGGGCCTTCTGCTGGGCGTTACGACAGATTGCATCTAGATGGTGAGGCCATTCACTGCGAGAAAGCAGTCTGGCTTCCACAGGGGTCACACATTCAATTTGATAGACAGCGAGGTTAGATAAGGGCTGACCCATCACATCCCCCTTGCCCCAGTATCCCAACCCAGTCACACTTCCGTCTTCAGTGAAAGTCAACGTTCTGGCAATGCCTTGTTCGATGAGCCATAACTTATCTGCTAGTACAGGGATAGACTCTGCTTTTGCAAACGTATGACGGGTGGCTAGAGCTGTGACGTTAGTTAAACTCGCAGGTACTCTAAAACATCGATCGGAATTGTAAATTTCGATTTCAGTCATATTTTTATTTCTCGCTCAATGGAGCTTTTAGTTTGAATAGGATTAGCTTTAGATATGTTTAAGTCATAGCTTTTGATGCTATGACTCAGTTTCGTTGACTTCCACAGAACTGTCTATAAAGGAAAATTACGGTAAAGTTACGGTTTTGTTAATCTAGGCGTATGGATTAACGCGCCTGGGATGCCATGAACTTTGAAGAAGGGCTAGAAATTGTAGACGAAACAGTTCTCCTCAACGTTGGCAGACGACTCAGCGAGGTTGAAATATCGGTTCTAAAGGGATCCTGGCAAAAGCAAACCTACGATGCAATTGCTCATGAAACCCATTACTCCGTCAATTATCTAAAAATTCATGTTGGTCCTGCCCTCTGGAAAACATTGAGTACTGCCTTAGACGAACCCGTTACTAAAATAACATTCGATCTGTTTTGGAGCGTCGGTGGAGAAATCTTGGAAAGACAAAGGGTGGAAATAGGGAAGCTAAGAACTTTAACAGTGAAGCGGTTGTAGATTCAGTTTCATCTTTTAGTCGAGTAGATTGGGGGGAAGCGGTTGATGTCTCAGTGTTCTACGGTCGATCGACAGAACTGGCCACATTAAATCAATGGATACTCTTTGAGGGCTGTCGTGTCGTGGCTTTGTTAGGGATGGGCGGCATTGGGAAAACCTCTTTGTCTGTAAAACTGGCTCATCAGCTTTTGAACGCCTCCAATCCATCCCAAAAAACGAATTTCAGTTTGCAATCTGGCGATCGCTGCGGAATGCGCCTCCCCTTGAATCGCTCTTGGAAGAACTGGT
>JAAURS010000133.1 GCA_012032135.1 Acaryochloridaceae cyanobacterium RU_4_10
CATATGAACCACGGAGCGAACGTGATCTCCAATTACTTTTAAGGAAACTTTTGTCTTCTCATCAGATTTGAAATAATCCATTCCTGCTAAATCGGCAGCAGTTTTGATAATGGGATAAATTAGATCGGTTTCGTAATTATTGGGGACCTGTTGCAGAATCTGCGCCATTCGCTCCAGACCTAGACCCGTGTCAATATTTTTGTTTTGCAGCGGCGTCAAATTGCCCTCTGCATCTCGGTTGTACTGCATAAAGACCAGGTTGTAGAACTCAATGAAGCGCGTATCGTCTTCAAGATCTATATTGTCTTCACCCCGCTCTGGATGGAAGTCATAGTACAGTTCAGAGCAAGGCCCGCAAGGCCCCGTCGGTCCCGACACCCAAAAATTATCGTCCGCTCCCATGCGCTTAATCCGAGCTACGGGTACGCCAACCCGATCGCGCCAGATGGCAAAGGCTTCATCATCTTCTTCAAAAACGCTCACCACCACCCGTTCCGGCGGCAAACCAAAAACCTTGGTGGAAAGCTCCCAAGCATAGGCGATCGCCTGTTCTTTGAAATAATCGCCAAAGCTGAAGTTACCCAGCATTTCAAAAAACGTATGGTGTCGTGCGGTCCGTCCCACGTTTTCAATGTCATTCGTACGGATACACTTTTGCGACGTGGTGGCCCTAGGAACCTCCGCTTCTTTTTGGCCCAAGAAAATGGGCTTAAAGGGGAGCATCCCGGCAATTGTCAGCAATACCGTGGGGTCTTCGGGTACTAGGGACGCGCTGGGCAAAATTTTGTGGCCCCGTGCCGCAAAGAAATCTAAAAAGGTCTGACGAATTTGAGCACCGCTGAGAGAAGACACCATAGGAATTTAAAGCAATGTTTCACCTTATTCCATCATGCCTTGAGATATATCCTTTGAGGGGCATATCCAGGAAATTTGTCGATCGTGAGACGGAAGGGGACACTGAAATCCGATCGCACCAATGGGCGAAGCAAAGTGTAACGAACTGCTGCAAAGACTTCGTAGGCTATAACGCGCAATCATAAAATAAGGACGCCCTCGTCCAGAACGGTTTAGTTGAGCGCATCCTATGACGACTGAAGTATTGCCGCTTTCAAGGCGTAAGTTGTGGTTGGCGGCGATTAAGCCCCCCATGTATAGCGTTGCCGTGATTCCAATTTGGCTGGGTACGGCGATCGCTTGGTCTGAAACAAAGCAATTCAATGGTTGGATTGGCGCGGCATTTTTGCTCTCAGCAGTGAGTATTGTGGCTTGGAGTAATATCAGCAATGATGTTTACGATTCAGAGACGGGGATTGACCAGAACAAACACCATTCTGTGGTGAATTTGACGGGAAATAAATCCTTAATGTTCTGGATTGGGAATGCATTGCTGGCCTTTGGCATTTTAGGGATTGTGGCGATCGCACTGCGTCCAAAGAGACTTTACAGTTTTAGGGTTGGTATTGGCGTGTTGCGGGTTGGGCTATTTGTATCAGGGTCCGCCGTTTCGGTTGGGCTATCAGGGCTTGGGCGAAATTTTGTGTTTTTTCGCCTACGGTCCTTTAGCCCTCTCAGCCGTGTATTACAGTCAGACGAGTCATTGGTCCGTCGCCAACCTTTGTGCTTCGGTGTTTTTGGGGATGAGTACTAGCATTATTCTCTATTGTTCGCACTTTCATCAAGTGGACGATGATGTGGCCGCAGGGAAGCGATCGCCGATTGTGCGGTTGGGGACTCAGCGGGGTGCGGCTTTATTGCCTTGGCTTTGCGGGGTTGCCTATGGGTCGGTTTTGATGTCTGTGGCTCTAGGTCTCATGCCGACTGGGACATTGTTGGTTTTTGGAAGTTTACCCTTTGCCATCAAGCTTTGTCTTTATGTGAGGGAGCATCACGATCGTCCTCCTAAGGTGAGCAGTTCTAAATTTATTGCTGTTGCGATGCATTTTTGGAGTGGGTTGTTGTTGGGCTTTGGCTTTTTGGCATGAGTTACAGGTTGAGTGTAAAACCTTATCAACGCCGTTTTTGCAAACCACTTCAGACTCATCATGGATTGTGGAAGGTTCGAGAAGGTCTACTGGTAAGTCTTCAGGGAGCAGAGGGCGCTGTGGGTTGGGGGGAAGTCGCACCTATTCCTTGGTTTGGAACGGAGACCATAGTCGATGCGATCGCATTTTTGAACCATCTACCGCAAGTCCTTTCAGAAGCGGATGTTTTTGCTGTTCCAGAGACGTTACCGTGTTGCCAGTTTGGATTGGGGAGTGCTTGGGAAATGCTTCACAATCCTCAATCTGTGGCAGATTTGGCCCCAGTGTCCTTAAGTGCTTTACTGCCTGCGGGGAACACGGCCTGCGAGGTTTGGCCAATGCTTTGGCAGAAGGGACATCGCACGTTTAAGTGGAAGATCGGTGTAGGATCTATTGCATCAGAACTTCAGGTCTTTATCAAGCTCGTAGACGCATTGCCAGGGTGCTAGGCTGCGGCTGGATGCGAATGGCGGACTATCGCTGTTGGAGGCGCAGCGATGGCTGGAGGTTTGCGATAGTTTGGGAGGTGATTTTGGCGATTTTACCTCACCCATCCAAGTTGAGTATTTAGAACAACCTTTACCGCCAAAGGAATTTGAGGCGATGTTTCAACTCAGCAATGCTTACCATACACCGATTGCGTTGGATGAATCTGTGGCAACGCTGGATCAACTGATGCGTTGCTATGAGGCGGGATGGAGAGGGGTGATGGTCATTAAGGCTGCGATCGCGGGTTATCCGCAAGCATTGAGAGGGTTTCTGGAGGCTCGTTCGGTGGATGCGGTATTTTCGTCGGTATTTGAAACGGATGTGGGGCGTGCGGCTGCGTTGGCGTTGGCTCAAGGGTTTAACAGCAGAAATCGTGCGATCGGATTTGGGGTAGAGGATCGGTTATGGAGCTGAATGTGCTTGAGGAAGCCGATCGGTGGTTAAAACTGCTACAGAACCAAGGCATCTCTCAATTCAGTAGCACGTCCGCCTAACATAATACTAGTGGAGTCATTGCTTGATAGGTAAGACACCACCTGCCGTATTGCTACCAAGTTTTCCGAAAACTCAGCTGACGAAGACTTAGATGCGCACAACGCCATGAATTCTGAAAACTGGATTTCATCCATCCAAGCATGGATATACAATGCCTTTACAACATCTCCAAAAGCGATCGTATCTTCATTGGAAAGATCGCAGCAGGTTTGTCGCTCTTCATTCACAAATACTCCGTTTGTACTGAGTTTCCCCGTGGAGTCCCCGTCAATCAAACGATAAATGGATCGGTCCTCGTTTGGGATAGCTACCCTCAACAGACTTGCATGTTCTCGCGAAATTGGATCTCGGTCTAACACAATTGCATTAGAGCTGCTTCGACCAATTGAGTAACGCTCTGAATCAAGCACAATGACGCGATTAGTTCCATCGTCAATCAACAAAATGTGATGCTCTGTTGGGTTGCGGCTTATGTCCATATATGAGTTCGACACAGTTTTTATGTATGAGTTAAAGGCTCCAGGTGAATATCGCCAATGACAGTACCAGCATCAACCTGAAGCCTTTTCATAAGTTAGCAACTGCAATAAACCCGAACCTGAGTATTTGTACGGAATTTTTGGTTTTTCACGTTTTTGGCGTCTGCTCAGGTTCTTGAAAAGCACTCGCTCAAAAGTCAATGGTGCTTGAGATCTTATTCCTCCTCGCCATCACTGCCAATCTGTTTCAGGTGAATGTGTTTGTATCCCAGCTTGATTTCAAACTCATCCCCAACCTGTAAGCCCATCTTCTCGGTATAGGCTGCCCCGATCACCATTGTCCGTTTTTATGAACGCTGACGCGGTAGCTAGCCTCTCGTCCCCGTCCGTCTTTGTTGCTTTCAGTATCGAGTGAAACGCCTTTGGCAACAAGAACGGCATTGAGGAATCCACCAATATTCACGCGAGGTTTCTCATCCTTCACCACAGAGAAATAACCGCATTCACGAGCCTTTTCTCGACGGGATAAGTGTGAGATTTCTTTGAGTTTTTGCAGTAAGGCTTTTCCGGTTAGGGGCGTTGCTTGTAGTTCTAGTTCTGGCTTTACTTTTTTTTGCCATTAAAGATATCCCTTCTTCATATGTGCTCTATTCTCAATTTAATCTAAAAAGAGATGTTTTTGCATTATTTTTAATTTTGACTAAAAATAGGAATCGGAACATTTCTTCTCATCCAAGGGTCTTAGGCTAACTTAACGAAACATCTACAGCATTAATCCGATTAGGAGCTGTATATTTGTGAAATGAGGAGAAACTTGTAATGTTTTCCAAAAAATTGATTCTTTCTCTATGTTGCGCGATCGGGGTCGCGTTGCCCCTTGCGGTCGAAGCACAACTGCCAACGCCTACTCCTGACAGCAATCCAGCACCTTCGTCAGGAGACATGCCAACTTCCAAGCCTTCTAGCCAGCCTGACTTAGGAGCACCACCATCATCAGATTCAACACCTCCTACTGCTGCCCCCACAACACCCGCACCTGGGATATGGCCCCTCCCGCATCCGAAGAACCCACACCTCCGCCCGCGAGCAAACCAAGCCCCACCCCTCAAAAAGCACCTCAGAAAAATCCTCTTCCTTCTATGAAAGGAGGTTCCGGCAAGTCTGCCAAGACAGTGGATATCAACTCTGCAACGCCTCAGGAAATGGTGAAAGTGAAAGGCATTACAGCATCAGATGCCAAGAAAATCATTGCAAACAGACCCTATTCTAGTTTGAATGAGCTCGTCACTAAAAAGGTATTAACTCAAGGTCAATTTTCTCAAGTAAAATCTAAACTGAGTTTTTGATGGAGTAACTTGAGTTAAGCGATCGCTTAACTCAAGTGTCTGAAGTAAAGCGATTTTCTTTAGCTCACTTCTTGCCTTTAGCCTTTGGTTTGGAGTGAGCCGCAACCTTTTCTTTAAAGATTTTGCCACCGCTGAAGGCGGGTGCTGTTGTTGCTGGAATGGTCATTGCCACACCAGTTTTGGGGTTCCGCCCTTCTCTTTGTTTGCGTTCGCGCTTTTCAAAGCTACCAAAGCCCACAAGAGTCACCTTGTCGCCACTTGCAACCGTTTCGATGATGGTGTCTATGGCGACACTTAGAACGGCATCTGCTTCCTTTTTTGTAATGCTGGTTTTTTCTGCGATCGCATTTACCAAATCACCTTTATTCATGGGATTTTCCTCGCAACATCTATGACAATGTTAGCCTAAATTCCATGTATGGCAAGCACTTTACTTAGTTTTAATATTAATTCACTTTAAGTTTTTTTGTTTATTTACGCCTTCAGGACAGCAATCGATCTTTTTGGATGAATTGACGAGCGACAAATATTCCCTGAAATGCTTTCCCCTCAGTCGATTTGGACTTGGCTAGGAGGGTAGCTATTGGTGAGTAAATCATTGGACTAAAGGACAAATAGCTAGCATTGCGTTGAACACCTTGAAACTCTCCGCAATTTCTGAGCGCCCTTAAATTTACACCAGCTAGCGCGTCGCCGAACCAATCCATCTCGAAAGAGATTGTTTTTGTAGTACTTGTAGTATAACCGTCACTCAACTCTATCGTGAAGCACAGCAGGGTTGAGTCGCGCTAATCTTAATCTTTTAGCGACTTCGCGATGCAGCCAAAAGGAGACCCATCATGCCGGAGCAGATCTCCAAACGTTATTGCTGAGTAAATGGGGTAAGTCCTACGATATCCAATTCCGTCGGACTCAAGGCAAAATTTTTGTCCAAGTAATGTGGCGATATCTGGAGCAGGCTTCTTTTCCAATGACCCCTCAGGAGTACCAAGAACATCTAGAAGCCGTTGCAACTTATCTTCAAGGCTGGGGTGCCTTTGAACAGGTCGTGAACTATATTCAATCCACAAAGGAAAATCCCAGACTGGGAAAGACTGTGAGTATTCCGCTGGAGTTGGGCGGACGGGCTTCTGAATGGATGGTTGAAGAATTTTAAGTCTGTTCACTTCCTAAGGAGCAAGACAAGACCTGTCCCACCCATATAAAGGCCCAAGACAGCTCCTCCTAGAAGGCTTTGGGTAAGTGGGTCCGTTGAAGGCGTCAGAACCGCACCTAAGACCACCGCACCCAGCAAAACATAACGCCATGCAGCCAACATTTGTTTGCCTGACACGATCCCCACCAGACCCAGCAAAAGCTGAATCACGGGAATCTGAAACGCCAGCCCCGTACTGAACATTAATAACAGTACAAATTCAAAATAGCGATCGATGGACCAGAGTTGTTCCACTACATCGCCACCATATTGGATAAAGAAATTGAGAGCTGCGGGAATCAGTGCAACATAGGCAAAGCTCAAGCCCAAGGCAAACAGGATGGATGACCCAAAGACAATCGGCCCCAAGAAGCGTCGTTCCTTGCGGGTGAGGCCAGGAAGAACAAAACGAATAACCTGGTACAAGATTGCGGGACTGGCAACCAAGATGCCGCTATAGCCCGCAACCTTCAAGGACACAAAGAAATATTCTCCAGGGGCGAGTTGGAGAAATTTAGCCCCTTGAGCGGGTTGTTCTAAAAGTTTGACAATCCAGTTCACTTTCCAGAAACACAGCACCATGCCCCCAAACGACGGCGATGAGTGCGTAGAAAATCCGCAAACGCAGTTCTTCAAGGTGATCGAAGAGGGACATTTCCACATCATCAATCTCATCTTCAGGGTTCAGGTCTGGCGGCCCCGAGGGAATATTCTCCGTTTCAGGGGTGAAGGTGTTGTCACCACTGTCTTGAACCGAAGATATGGGTAATTCGGAAGAGGTAGTCATGGATTATGGTCTATGTCATCCTGTGTTCATCTGATTATAAATTTTTAAGCAAACGATTATGGCATTTTACGCTGAGGGAACTGTCCACTACACTATAGAAGTATTACTGTTGCATAGGTTAAATCAGCGCTGTGACAAAGGTCTCTCCGTTCAAAACCAGTGTTAGGGATTGGCTCAATGGCGATCTGTTGCTGTTGGCTAAGCCTGCGGTTTGGACGGATCTCTTAACAGAACGAGGAATGGTGTACCACAAAGCGATCCCTGCGATCGCCCTATCCCTCACAACCCTTACGCTTTGGCATTGGAATGGAGCGTTGACCTTGGCGTTGTTTTTATCGGGTGGGGGGAGTTGTTTGCTCCATCGCGTGTTACAGCAAAAAAAGCAGATTCCCTGGCGCACTGTTCGGCAATGGTTGAATTCGCCCCAAGCGCCTTTAGCCTTGAGTGTGGGGGCTGGGGTTGCACTGTTGGTTGTCTCCTATAGTGCCTTAGCGATTGGGCAGGATTTGAATAGCCCCTGGTTGGCATTGATGCTATTGACGCAGGATATAGGGATTGCTTTGATTTTAGGGTTGGTGGTTGGGTTGATGTTATCCAGACAAAGCCACCCAATACATTCTTTCGATCGCTGTGTGGCGGGGATGTTACATCGGGATGAGCTAAGACGACTGATAGCGGTGCGGCAGTTGACGGATTTGGGGGTACGGGATGCGTTGAGTTCTACGGAGCGATCGCACGCTTTAGATTATCTCCAGTTATTGGCGCGTAAGGAAACCGAATCGTTAGTGAAGCAAGCGATTCAAGAAGGTTTGGCGATTTTGGCTCCAGCGAGTTCTCCTCAGCCTCAGTTAAACGCTCAAAGTTCTATTTCTGCGCGGCGGTTACAGCAGCCTTCAAGGACATCGGTGCGGCAGAAAACAATGGCAGATGCAAGTTAGGCAATTCACAAAATCGATTGCCTTATCTGGAGGTCCTATGAGTCCAAGCCTCTCGTTATCTAACGCTACTGAACAATTTGTTAAAGTTGCCACATTCGCCGAGGTTCAGGTAGCAGGGCATAAGTTGGTGCAATGGGAGGGACAAGCGATCGCCCTTTTCTATTGTGGAGATCGCGTCTATGCAATAGATAACCGTTGTCCGCACATGGGATTTCCTTTGCTAGACGGTCCTTGTAAAGAGGGCATTGTGACTTGTCCTTGGCATTATGCTCGGTTTGATTTAGCCAGCGGTGGAACGTTCGACTCTTGGGCAGATGATGGGCGATCGTATCCTGTGGAAATTCAAGAGGGAGAGGTGTGGGTCAATATTGCGCCACGGGTTGACCCCTACAAATATCATCGACAACGGCTCCAGGATGGTTTAGAGCAACAAATTTCCTTGGTGATTGCAAAATCTGCGATCGGCCTTCTAAATCTGAATGCAGATCCGGCTGAAGTCTTTCAGGTAGGGTTAGAGTTTGGCAGCCTTTACAACAAAGGAGGTTGGGGATCTGGACTCTCAATTCACACTTGTCTGATGAATCTATTGCCGTACTTAGATGCAGAAGATCGACCGCTTGCGCTGTTTCAAGGTCTTTCTGCCATTGCAAGAGATAGTGGAGGAGCCCCACCCCATTTTGTAGTGCATCCCTTACCGCACAGTACAGTAGCGTGGAACACGCTTAAAGACTGGTTTCGTCAATTCATCGAACGGCGCGATGCAGAAGCCGCTGAAAGATGTTTATTGACAGCTCTCGATAAGGGAATCGATCCAAACCACATCGCAGAGCTTTTGTTTGCAGCCGCAACAGATCGCCGTTACCTTGATGGAGGACACAGTCTCGACTTTATTAACAAAGCGCTAGAAGCGCTGGATGCAGTGCAATGGAAAGGTTCAAAGACAATACTTGCCAGTCTAATTCCAGGTTTGGCCAGCGCCGCTCGGATGGAAGAAACAAATTCCTGGCGATACCCAGTTGATTTGGTCTCTATCCTAGAAAACACCTTTGAGCAGATACAGCCTGCTTGGGACATCGGTCAAACTCAACGGGGGACATGGAACGGAAAAGAGCAGTTGGTCCCCATTTTGTTGGGAGAAGACCCTCAAGCGATCGCCGATGCTTTACTCCAAGCATTGCGCGAAGGCTGCACGGAGGAGCAGTTAGCCAGTACAGTGACCTACGCATCTGCCCTACGAGTTGCCAGATTTAGTGCCAATAATGAGCATAGTGATTGGGATAGCGCCCATCACCCATACACTTTTGCGAATGCCGTTCATCAAGGATTGCGTCGCGTTCCTTCTGTGGAATTGTTGAGAGGTGTATTTGATGCGGCAATGAGCGTGTACCTCAATCGTTTTTTGAACGTCCCTCCAGCGCGTCTCCCAGAACTGAAGGAGAAAGTTGAGGATCCAGAGCAGTTATTACAAGAGTTGCCTCCGCTGCTGGATCGGCAACAGCAAGTGAATGAAGTCAGTCGAGTTGTAGCGCATTATCTTTACAGTGGCGGTCCGCCGGAACAACTTATTGCCCTGTTAGGTAAGCTGATATTAAGAGAAAATCGAGACTTTCACGTTATTCAAGAACTAGAAGCAGCAGTTCGCCAATATTCGTTGCTAGGAGCAACACCAGAAGGTATTCATCAATTGGTGGCAGCAGCGCGATATTTGGCGGCTCACGCCCCAACCTTACGAACGCAAAACCAAACCTATCAGATGGCCTTTAGGCTTCATAAGGGCGATCGTCTATTTGAGGAGGCGTGATGTTTGAGTATTGATTAAGGATACGGGATGGTGTGCTAGCCAAGCTGGGGATTGGCAGAAAATGCGACTGCTGTGACAGGTCGATCGAATCAATTACGTTTTCTCTCTTGAAGACTTACCTTGCTTTGGATACGCTGGTGCCTTGGTTAGGGAGTGCGTGGTTTTTGACAAGGAGTTACTTTCTATTGCAATGAAAAACCTCTTATCTTCTATGTTTCTGCTAAGGATACTCACTGAACTACTGCTAAAAGCAAACCTTAAGTAGCGCTAAAAATAAATACAAACCTGACTTTATCTGATTTTTCTGTATATACAAAATTGAACCCAAGCTACATGATAAATTTTTGTCCTAAAATACGATCTAAATAAACGATATCTTTTTCTTATAGAGATATCTTGTAAAGCTTGTAAGAGTCATTATGATTCAACTCATTAAAACCATTCTTGTAACAATAGTAGTAAGTTCATTTATACCATTTCCTTTGAGCCACCTTAGTTTTGCTGAAGAAAAACCTTCTGCACGGTTCTTCTGCGGTCAAAGCCGTATTGGAGAAGTCGAGCAAAACACGCCTACAACGTTTGCACGAACAAAACGAGGAAATGTACCTGTCATTCGATGGAAATCAACTTATTTTGAAAATTCTAATGACTACAGTCCAATGAGACGGTGCGAAGAAGTATCACTTCGATTTCAAGAATATTATAGTGATGGAACGCTTGACTATCTTACATCTGGGCAAATGAATTCTCAGAACGTAATTTGTGTCGCTGATGAGTATGGTGGCTCTTGCCAAAGGTTGTTATTTACGCTTGAACCTAAGGATAATCCTCAGGACGTTTTAAGAGACCTATTGAGTACGCGCGATCGTTCGAGCGGTCCGTTAACTCGTGGTGCTGGCGCGCTCTATGTTGATATGGCTAATTTTCTAGAAACAGCTCCGGTTGAAGAAAACCTTTCCCCATAGCCTTGGTCTAGGCTGGTGTTCTAGGTTTGCATTCGCACTATTCTTCTCTTTTTCCCTCTCTTGGTGCGTTGCGTGCTCAACCCTTACGCTTTAGCCTCAAACTCCGATGTTTCTAGATTCAGAAATGGAACGGCTCCAGAATTCACACTGGGCAACTTTCCATCCCACTTGTCGATCGCCAACCGTTGGTTATCCAGTTCTTGCTTCCGCAAAATATTAGGGTCCAAAGACTGCTGCAATAACCGCTGAGCTTCCGCTTCTCCTGTGGCTTGGTTAATGCGACCTTGGGCTTCTTGCTCTGCTTTCTGGGCAATATACACCGCTCGTTGAGATTCTTGCTCCGCCACCTGCTTACTTTCAACCGCTTGGGCAAACTCAGCGGAAAATTGAATATCTACCACACTGGTGTCATAGACTTCAATGCCGTATTTATCGAGTCGTTCGCCCAAAATGGTGTCAAAGCTATCCTTGAGTTGAGGTCGTTTGACAATGGATTCTTCAGCGGTAAACTGCGCCACGGCAGTCTTGAACGATTCTTGGGTTTGAGGGGCCACAATTCGCTCTACGATCGCACTCAAGTTTCCTTGTTGCTGAAACGTCCGCGCCACAATTTCAGGACGTAGTGCAAAATTGACCGCAAAAACCGCCTTCAAGTCTTGTAAATCTTTTGTAGAACCCTTGGCCGGAACCTCATGTTTTTGAACCTTCACATCCAAGAGCGTCACGCGATCGCGCACGGGTACTACCAAATGAATGCCTTCAGCGAGGGGAGTGGGTTCAACCGCTCCAAAATGTGTAATCACTCCCCGCTCCCCCGGACCAATTAACACAATGGGATTAAAGATCAGGAAAAGGATCAGAAGCAGAAAACCTGCGATCGCAAATTTTGAAGCATTATTCATTGGCGGGAGGACTCCATCGATAGCGCTTTAGATTGACTCGGTCTTGGGCATCGAAGACAATTCCCTCTTGTTCTAACAGAATGCGCTGGAGGTCATCGCCACCTTGACGAAGGGGCGATCGCGAGATCGTCCCTTGGGCATTAATCACCCGATGCCAAGGAATATCAGAATCCGGTGGAACCCGAAATAGGGCATACCCCACCTGACGCGCATGACCGTACAGGCCCA
>JAAURS010000134.1 GCA_012032135.1 Acaryochloridaceae cyanobacterium RU_4_10
CGCATGACGGTATTTGTTGTGCATACATGGCCGGAACCAGATCTTGAAACAAATGCAGAAACTATTGGGCGAATCATCAGCGCCCGTGAAGCAACACCCTATGAGAGGAGGGCGTATGAAGAAGGAACATTCTAACCCCGTACCACCAGAAATCCAGGCAGAAATAGATACTCTGGCTGCATCCCAAAGACCAATCCGTACCGATCTCATACCAGAGGCTACCGGAGACTGGAGCGGAGCCAAGCGCGGTTTGTTCTATCGCCCCATCAAGCAGCAAATCACGCTACGGCTTGACGCCGATCTCATCGACTGGTTCAAAACGCATCACCCTCAATCAGAGGGTTATCAAACCAGCATCAACCGTGCTTTACGCGAGTACGTTACGCAGCAGCAGCCTTGAGCCTAGACGCAGATCCGTACAAAGAGGGATATTGGGTTGGGAAATGATTGAGGGGAGGAGGGGCGATCGCATCATTAGCCTTAGCGATCTCCGTTTTCAAGGATCGTTGTAATGGAAAGTGCGATTGCAGGGTTAATGTGGAGTACGCACAGACGGCAACTTTTGCGGCACCAAACAATAGCCCATCGCCTTCATAATAGAAGTGACATTTCCAAGGCGTGGGTTGCCATCACCGGACAAAGCTTTTTGTAGACCCTGTCTAGTCATACCAGTTCTTTCCGCCATCTCGCTAATCCCGCGCACACGAGCAATGACACGCAACGATGCAAGTAAAGCCCCAGTATCGTTATCTTCTGCATAATCTTGAAAAATTTCCGTCAGATAATCGTCAATCTCATCAGGGCGATCGCGAAAATATCCTTCCGTGAACTCATCAAGGGTTCTAAGCTTTCTCACGGTTTTTATACTCCTTCCAATAAGCTTTAGCATCCTCAATATCGCGGTTTTGACTGTCCTTATCACCCCCGCAAAGAATCACAACAATGTTTTCAGCCTCTTCACCAAAATACACTCGATATCCAGGACCAAAGAAGATGCGCAATTCGGAAAGCCCCTCGCCGATGGGCTTAACATCTCCATAATTCCCCTGTTGAATGCGGAATAAACGGCGAATTATCAGCCGTTGACCTTGCTTGTCACGCAGACCGTCGATCCACACCTGAAACGGCTCATTTCCGTCTTCATCGGCGTAAAAGACAATTTGCTTTGGGACTACGATCCGAGCCAATGTCAAATATTTCCTTTGTTTGCATTATAGCCAACTATAGTTGGCAACAGCGTTGGATGCAAGGCTATACCAAATGAGGAGCGATCGCCTACGAGGATCGCATCATTAGCCTTAGCGATCTCCGCTTTTAAGGGGCGTTGTGATGAGGAGTGCGATCGCTCGATCTTGAGTGTCCTTGCAATGCATCAGGGATAATCGTGAGATTTACACCAATCTAATCTCCCCCAGCTAACGTCCCTTTGGATGCAGATTGTTCCATCAAGTCCAACAACGCTTTCCATAGAAACCGTGTTATTAAGCCAGGACATTGGGGCAAAACCCGCTCGCCAATCTGTCGGATCGGCATCATTAACCGTACAGAAGAACTCAGAAAAGCTTCTTCAACGGAATCTAAATCTGAGGGTTTGAGAATAATCTCCTCGTGGGGAATTTGGTGCTGGCGCAGAATTTGAAATAAAAATGTGCGGGTAATTCCTTGAAGAATACCCACTTCAACAGGTGGGGTCTGGACTACCCCACCCCGAACAATCCAGAGATTGCTGGTGGTGGCTTCTGTGATTTCACCGCGATCGTTCAGCAACAGCGCATCGTCGGCACCCAACTGTTGCGCCTCTAAAAGGGCCAAAATATTGTTCAAATAATTGCCTGTTTTTGCCGCTGGATCCAAGGCCAGCTTATTGTTGCGGATTCGTTTGGGAATCACCAGATGATGGCCCGTTTCAGATAAAACGGGTTCGGGACTAATAGCAGAAATAACAATCAGTAAATTGGGCTTGAGATCTGAACTGGGTTGTAAGCTAATGACAGACTCCGTTCCACGAGAGACCACAATCCGCACGTAGGATTCCGGCCAATCCGCACGATCCAGCGTCTTTTCCACTTCAGCCTGGATGTCTGCATCGCTCCAAGGCACATCCATGTAGAGGTATGCAGCGGATTGACGCAGGCGATCGAGGTGTTCATGCAACCCAAAGTGACGACCCCTAAAAGTCCGCACCACTTCGTAGACGCTATCCCCGTATAAAAAGCCTCGATCTAAGACCGAAACTTGAGCTGATTCAGCAATGTGGCCATTGAGATTGGTCAGTAGCGGCATAGTGCTTCTCTAGCGCGAGCAGTACTGCCAATTTACCTGAATTGCGGTTCCCGTGCCGAACGGTTACGGTTGTTTTTCAAGCTCTTGTTTCATTCGTTCCAGGGTTTTGTTCATTTGTTCGAACATTTGCAGCGGCGTCAGACCAAATTGCCCCAGTTGCGTATTCATCTGCTCGACGGTCAACTTAGCCATAAAATCATCTGATAGTTCAAAGCGTTTCATAAAGACGCGATAGCGTTCCATCATGGCTTCCATTTGTTCGATGAACAGCACCTTGCCCTCGCGATCGAACTTGCCATAGTCGCCCCCCAAGCGTGTGAGCGATTGATAATCGTCAAAAATAGACTTTGCTTCCTGCTGAACGATCTCAGAATCAAAAAATCCCATGGCTCGTGTGCTATCCCTTCGCTAACTCAACCTAGACCGACAACCTGTTTCTACATTTTTATGGTATCGCTTGAATTCGGTTAGACCCAGCGTGTCACATTAGGGAAAACCGTAATGACTGGGGTTCGATAGACTGGGGTTATAGCGGTCCACCCACCCAATCTGGACTCAACGCATCATTACCCATGCAAATTTACTTGGATTACAGCGCCACTACTCCCTGCCGTCCAGAGGCGATCGCAGCCATGCAGGACGTCTTAACGCGGGACTGGGGCAATCCATCCAGTTTGCATGAATGGGGAAAACGCGCTGCTTTTCGGATAGAACAAGCCCGTTGGGAAGTCGCCCAGCTCATTCATGCTCCCGCAGAATCCATTGTGTTTACCTCCGGCGGCACTGAATCCGATAACCTCGCACTTCAAGGAGTCGCGCGAAGCTTCTCCAAACCACAGCATCTCATCATTTCCAGCGTAGAACATCCCGCGATCGCCCAAACCGCCGCCCTTCTTGAAACCCAGGGCTGGCAAGTGACACAACTGCCCGTCAACGAATGCGGTCGCGTCAATCCTGAAGATCTGTCCAACGCGATTCAGCCCAACACGGCCTTAGTCTCCGTTATCTATGGTCAAAGTGAAGTTGGCACCCTTCAGCCCATCACTGAATTGGACAAAATTGCTCAAAATGCTGGCGTCTTATTCCACACCGATGCCGTCCAAGCCGCAGGACGAGTCCCCATTGATGTCACCACATTACCCATCGATCTGCTGTCCCTATCCAGCCACAAAATCTACGGTCCCCAAGGAATAGGCGCGCTCTACATCAAACCAGGCACCTCTCTCTTGCCCATTAGCGGTGGCGGCGGTCAAGAACACAACCTACGGTCTGGGACTCAGAACGTCGTGGCGATCGCGGGGTTTGGTGTCGCAGCATCCCTTGCACTTCAAGACATCGATCGCGAACCCAAACGTCTCCAGACATTGCGCGATCGTTTGCTCAACCAACTAGCACAAATTCCAATCCTTAAATTAACCGGAGATCCCCAGCATCGACTGCCCCATCACGTCAGCTTTTGTCTAAAAATGCCCGCTCAGAGCAAAATGAGCGGTCGAACTCTCGTCAAGCAGATGAACTTAGCGGGAATTGCCATCAGTGCAGGGTCGGCCTGTCACAGTGGGACCCTTCAGCCCAGTCCAGTCCTATTGGCAATGGGTTACAAACCGGACTTAGCGCAATCCGGTTGCCGTATCACCTTAGGGCAGGCCACCACAGAAGCCGATATTGATTGGACGGTTGCGGCCCTTCGTCAAATGCTCGATCGCAACAGCTAAAAATCTCGCAGGGCGGTGAAGCGAACGCGCTGTTTCAAACATTGCTCGATAGGATACAGTTTTGCGATCGGGTTGGCATTACACTAAATCTTGAGAGAATATTGAGATCGGCTGTTTTTTGCCCAGTTGCTTCTGTTTAGCCTTTAAAAAACTTTTTTTGGCTTCATGCTGACCCAAACGACTTTTCCGGTCACCTACTCTACGCTGGACTGCGATGCACTAAAGCGGCAAATTTTGCCATTGTTTTCGACGAATCCAGTCATTCGCTGCAAATTCTGGAACCGAGGGTTGAGTGATGTCTACTTGGTAGAAACACTTACCGCCCACTATATACTGCGGATTTCCCATGCCCATTGGCGTACGGAGTCCGAAGTCAATTTTGAGCTAGAATTTCTGAGTTTTTTGAGACGTCGCGGGATTCCGGTGGCAGAACCATTACGGACGAGAGATGGTCAGCTTTCCGTCAAGATTTATGCTCCAGAGGGATTTCGTTATGCTGCGTTGTTTGCCTATGCGCCTGGACGTATTCCCATTGGAGATTTGAGTATTGACCAAAGCCGCAAACTGGGTGAAACCGTAGCCCAAATCCATCAATTTGGGGCAGAGTTTCATAGTTCTGCCTGCCGCCAGCAGTTGTCGTTAGAGTATCTTCTAGACCGATCTCTGGGAACCATTGAGCCTCATCTCCGCTTCCGTTTGGGTGATATGGCTTATCTTCGAGAATTGATCGATCAAATTAAAGATCGACTTTCGGATTTGCCCAAGACATTACCGTATTGGACAATCTGCTGGGGCGATCCGCACAGTGGAAATGTCCATTTCACAGCAGATAATCAGCTCACGCTGTTTGATTTTGACCAATGCGGTTACGGTTGGCGAGCCTTTGAAATGGCAAAGTTTTTACAAGTCTCCTTACGGGCGGGAATTGCGCGGAAGGTGCGCGATGCATTTTTTCAGGGCTATCAATCTATCCAAAGTTTTACACCCCTAGAAGTAAGTTCGCTTCAACCTTTTACGCAGACCGCTCACATTTGGAATTGGTGTATTTATCTAGAGTCTGCCAAAATTCATAGCTCTAGTCGGCTGGACGATCAATTTTTCACCACCCGTTTGCAGCAGCTCAAAATGCTCCAAACACCTGAATGGCAGTTGTTTTAAGTATTTTGCGGTCATTGTAAAATTTAAGTGGCACGATTACAGGTTAACCCATGAGTTTGCAATGCAGTTCTATTTAGGGCTTGATTTTGGCACCTCTGGCGCAAGAGCGATCGCCATTGATTCCCAAGGCACCATCCACTCCGAGCAATCCTGCACTTTTGACCGCGATCGAGTCCGACAACCTGCCTGTTGGAAGCAGGCGCTATTCGAATTGATTCGGAGCATTCCTGAAAACGTGCGATCGCAGATTTGCTGCATTGCGATCGATGGAACGTCTGCCACGGTCTTATTGTGTGATCCACAAGGGCAACCCTTGCTGCCTCCCCTGATGTATGACGATAGCGGCGATCGCACTTTTCTAGAGCAACTTCATGCTGTCGTTCCAGAAGGACATTGCATCCTCAGCGCCAGTTCGAGTTTGGTCAAGCTGCTGACTTTTCAGTCCCAACGTGAATTTGCAAACGCTCGTTATTTTCTCCATCAAGCGGATTGGTTGGCCTATTTACTGCACGGTCAATTGGGCATCAGCGACTACCACAATAGTCTCAAGTTAGGCTATGACCCCGCGACAGAATCCTACCCCGATTGGTTTGCAAGTCCAGTTTTGGATAACGTGCGATCGCTCTTACCAAGAATCGTGCCACCGGGAACGATCGTCGGGAAAATCTCAGCCGAAGTTTCGTCTGTACTGGGTTTGCCGGAATATTGCAAGATCTGTGCTGGAACTACTGATAGTATTGCAGCATTTCTTGCCAGTGGAATGACACGTCCAGGAGGAGCGGTGACTTCTTTAGGATCTACCCTCGTCTTAAAACTTCTCAGCACGCACCGCATCGATCGCTCGGAATATGGAATCTACAGCCATCGACTAGGACCCTTATGGTTGGTGGGAGGAGCGTCTAATACAGGAGGAGCAGTACTCAACCACTTTTTCTCTGTGCGGGAATTGAACGAACTCAGTCAACGCATTAACCCAGAGAAAGCCAGTTCATTGCAGTACTACCCCCTACTGAAACCAGGAGAACGGTTTCCCATTAACGACCCAGATTTGCAACCTTGTCTAGACCCTCGACCAGAAGATGCGATCGAGTTTTTACATGGATTGCTCGAAAGTCTGTCTCGAATTGAATCCGAAGGCTATCGTCTGTTGCAACAGTTTGGTGCGACTCCGCTCCAACAGGTTTTAACGGCGGGTGGTGGAGCAAAAAACGAAGCTTGGCGATCGATTCGCGAACGATATCTAAAGGTTCCCGTCAGGTCTTCTATCCAAGAACAGGCAGCTTATGGAACTGCACAATTAGCCCGTCAGGGAATAATGGTAAATAGTAGTGGATCTACAGGATGATGTTGTAAACGAGTTTCGGATTCTTAGTGCGTAGCTATCGCAGTTCATAATTTCAGGTGAGGTTTTCTCTCCATCAAACAATCGGTTAACCGCAATTGAACCCCTGGATTTTTTAGGCTGGCTTTGTAAAGATAGCAATGTAAGCAATCGGGGATAACCCAGGAACACAACAATGACCACATTCCATCTCGAATCGGTTTATAACTGGTATCGCGGCTTGGTTGAGAATCCTAAATATCGCTGGTGGGTCATTGCAGGGACCCTGTTCTATCTCTTCAGCCCTTTTGATATTGCGCCTGATTTTATTCCGTTCATCGGCCAAATTGATGATGCGATCGTGGTGACGATGCTAGCGACAGAGCTAGCGCAAGTCCTTAAAACCAGAAGTGCGTCCTTCAAACAAAGAAAGGCGGCTCAGGAAGTTGCAGAAACTGTTTCTTCTGTTGACGTTGAAGCGGTTGAAGTAATGTAAGCGACTTCCAAAATTCGAAAGAGCAGGTTTTGCCGAACCCATGGGCAAAATCTGCTTTTGCTTTGGCCAGAATACAGGCCAAGTTATACCAATTTCCTTACATGTGACTATAAGATGTAGTTACGGCTCTATTTACAGGCGAAATGATAAGCATCTTCCGAAGCGATCCGCTGATATCCAGCCTCAGCAGGCGATACAACTGAAATAAAGATCAGCGGCTCATCTCCATCATTGACAACGCCGTGCACACATCCTATTGGCGCAACAACCACATCCCCAGATGCGATCGCAGTTCTAGTGCCAGCGGCATCGAGATAGTATTCTCCCTGTCCAGACAAAATAGTCCAAGTATCTTGTCCGTACGGGTGAAAATGAGCAGGAATCTCTTGTCCTGAATTGACAATCCAAGCCACAACCGTTGCATCCTTAGATTCCGTCACGACAGAACGAATCGGTTCTCCCTCCGTCGTTGGCTGCAAAAAATTAGAACTGGAGAAAATTCTAGTTGTACTCATCATTGTTTATGGGGTCTAAACTTCACCAACAAAAACGGTGCTGCCTTTGTGCATTCTTTAAGATGCCATTATCTCATCAATTTTTAATATGGTTTGTTTCATGGATTACCTTATCAAGGGTACAATCTGGCGTGGAGTTAGCCCAAAAGGATTTGATTTTACCCTAGTTGCTTGTTGATGTAAGCTTTTTGACAAGCGCAGATGTTTCTTCTGGTTTTCCAGACAAAGCAAATACTAAAATATTATTGATTTTAGTATTTTTAACCAGTTCTTTTAGGCGATATAACTGTCGATCTGAAATTGCTGCTCCCGCATATTTCTCAGCATAATCTAGCTCTTGACTGAAATTAGCATCATTATAAGTTTGAATGAAAACTCGATCGACGTCCCAATTTAGCCAATCAGCCGCAAAATAACGCTTACTCCAATAAGGATTGTGATGACAAAGGTCAAAACTAACCTTTGGGTTAACTTTTTTCATATCAGATCTCATTTGCCGCACAAAATTGGTTAAATGAGCGGTGCGATCGACCTTGCTGGGTAACCCCGCATGGTAGCCCAGATAATCATCCCACTGAACTGCATCAATGTTTGGATACTTTTGGACAAACTCTACTGATATCTGCCTAAAAAAATTGGAAATTTCAGGAATCTCCATATCCAGTACGTAATGCTCAATACCAGCGTAGGTTCTATCAACTCCAGGCACAATCCATCGTTTAGCCACGGCCTCATCAAAGATTGGGCTATTTTTATCAATTTTAATTCCCTTCTCAAAATAGGCATGGACTTCCATTCCCTGCTTGTGAGCCTCATCAATCAACCAATCTAGCCATTGAGCTTTAAATTGGTTGGGACAACTTTTGGCTCCAAATGTTTGCTGCATTACTTTACTGTCATACATCGTACAACCATTGCCCCACACGCCATGAACGATTGTATTTATGCCTTGACTGCGATAATAAGTAACTCGCTGGCGAATGGCTTGCTCGCTGGCATTATTAGTGACTTGATAGCGACTTAAATAGATTCCTCTGATTTCTTTTTGCTCCCAAGCTGTTTGAAGCGATCGTGATGTCTTGGTGGTTTTAGATACGGGTGGAACGAGTGGATTGTCTGCTAGTTTTTTTGCTGGAATCGCTTTCGGGAGAGAAGAATGAGCAACGGGTCCATTCTGCCTAGACACAGGAATCCAACTAGGAAGGGTAATTGGTTGAATATTAGCCAAAATTTTTCTGATACCTAGTTTATCTAGATTCACAAAGCCCCAATAACCCACACCCAATAACACGATGATTAATGAAAATGGAACACTCGCACATCCACATCCGTTTTTTTCTTTTTTAGGTGTCATGTCTAAAAATTATGATTGTTCAACGATTCCAGTAATTTGCTTTGCTGGACATGGGCAAACTGAACTCCCACACAGAAGGATGTGCGGAAGAAATAATTTAGAACTTAGCTTACCAAACATACGTATGATTTATCCCCCAATCGGGAGACGCGATCGCTAAAACTCAGAGAAGCTCTATGGTTTAAGATGAGATTGGCCTTCAGCTTCTAGGTGCTCGAAGTTAGGGTATTGGATAATAGGGGCTTGTAAAATACCACCGATCTTATCTTCCAGTCTATCTTTCAGTCCACCCATGACCGCTGCCATGAATAGGTTGTTTTGACCGATCGCCTTTGAAAGTACTTCCAGATCCCGCGATTCCCAATAACCACCATTATCTATGACTTCACATCCGATGCCGAGCTTGGCGATCGCATCGATCGTATGGACCATTTTGAGATGGCAAGTCAGAAAATTCTCCAATCCACCGTATTCGGGATTGCTGGAGTATTGGGTTTTACAATAGCTAAACCATGACCAGTCGGCTTCGCATTGCTCGGGTATAGCTAAGCCAAAGGTAGCCATAGCACAGCCTTCGCCGGGTATGGCGTTGAAGCCAATGAGGTGGGCGGCAGGTTGGAAGGGAAAGTCTTTACTGCCGTTGAATGACAACTTGCCACCTTGAATTTTGAGTAAAAGGTGGGGGTCGTTGGGTGGGGTAGGGTCAATTTGACAAGCATCACCTTCTAGCTCAACGAGGTCACCGATCGAGATGAAGTCAAGCTTTTGCGCAATATCATGAAGCGCTTGCATTTTTGATCGAACTTGCTGGACGGTGACTGAGGATAAGTTGAGGTTGTAAGAGATTGTCAGTCCCATTGCATTTGCTCCTTGGGAGGTTTTGATGTCTATCGAAATACAGAGGGCACAAATTTTCTTACCTCGAATGTGGGGTTAGAATCCAGTTTGCTTGCTCTCGTATTCTCGTACTTGGCGACTGGTTTCGTCTTGAAGTAGTCGCTCGAGTTCTTTGATTTTAAGTTCAATAGCGGTTGATTCCAAGGTTGCTGCACTCCGCAACTTTTCGAAGGCTGTTATGAGCTGACCCTTCGTATCGTATTCGAGCTTGCTGTCTGCACCCGTTATGCGCTGGTCGCGTTCTGGTGCGTACGTGACCCGATAAACCTTGAAGTTGCGTCTCGCCTCTGCTAGAGAATAGTCAGCATTTGGGCCGCCCCTGACTTCTTCGGCGTTAGCGTCATCTTGACCGTCATCCTCCCAGTTGCACAGTTCGCAAATCTCATACGCATTCAACTGGCCAAGAGTTGGGTAGCCGCAGCACGGACAATTGCAGCGCTTAGAGAGGATAGTGGATTCAGTCATAGTAGCTTAAAACAATCATCACAGTTTACTTGCCCGTTCGCTCTAACTCTTCACGCAACACTCGCCTTAAAGTTGTCTCTAGGGGCTCATGTTGCTGCTGAATGTGGCTGCGCAATGCCTCATTAATCAAAGTTTGATAGTTTCCTCCTCCGGCTTGATGCGCTTGTTCTCGAAACCATCCCAATACATCATCATCAATCCGAATGCTTATGCGCGTTTTCCCTGCACCAATGGGATCGAGCGCACCACGCTTCCCTTGACTAAAGTCGTATTCAATTTCTTCTGTAGGATCGTATTCAGCTTCCATAATTTGGCCCTCTTCATACTGTCTGCGTTCTTGACGAGTTGCAGGTCTAGCAATTAATCCCTGAACTTTGCGAATTCCCATACCCGAATCGTACGATCGCAGCTTCCACTCACAAGCACTTGACCCGCTTCATCCAGTGCGATCGCACTCACCGAATCCGTATGCCCCCGCAGCGTCTCAATCGCTTGTGTCGACAGAATATCCCAAACCTTAATTGTGTGGTCCCAACTTGCACTGAATAAACAGTTGTTTGTTGGATGAAAAATCAGACTACTGACCGTCCATGAATGAGCCGACAAAATCTTTTCTAACTCGAACCTTTGCAGAGAATACTTCCAAAGATGAATCATTCCATCCGCACTGCCCGATGCTAACCACTGACCATCTGGACTAAAAGCCAACGCCATTACTGCTTGCCTGTGTCCCCTAAGATGTTGAAGTAATTCGTGCGACTCCCAGCTCCATAAGATCACTTCGCTATCTAATCCGCCACTGGCCAGATATTTTTCTTGAGGGTGAAATGCTAAAGCATTAATTCCCAAGCGATGGCCAACAAGCGTTGCGCTCGGCACAAATCCACTCAGGGAGCAATCTCTAGCTGGCTGAGCGGAGTCGAAGCCAGCGGCAAGTTGTTGTCTAGAGATTGCTTTAGCTTGCATTTTCCAAAGTTTGATAGTTTTGTCCCAACTTCCACTCGCAAGTATACTACCATCGGGACTAAATGCGATCGCCTTGACGCAATGAGTATGTCCCATCAGAATTGTGGACTGTTCCGCATCCCAGAATTGAACCGTGCGATCGTCACTGCTACTCGCCATGAGTTTAGAACTGCAAGCTAGACCTGTGATACCTTTTTGATGGGCTGGAATCGCCCGTACTAATTCCCCCGTGACCCAATTCCAACGCTGAATGTGTCCATCTTCAGATCCGCTGACTATCCATCCATCCGGTTGAATACTGACAGCAGTCACAACTGAGTTGAAGGTTGCTGAGAC
>JAAURS010000135.1 GCA_012032135.1 Acaryochloridaceae cyanobacterium RU_4_10
ATTGTTTGGTTACGAGGTGTTTTGTGTCCTTCAAGTTGGCGCTTTTGATGCATTGGACGGGGTTGGATGCGATCGTGGGGGAAGAACGACTTGTGAGTTGTAATGGCAATTTGCGGCAAGCGATTCAGCAAAGTTTATAGATCGCGCTCACTCCTTATGTTCTGAATCTTGGCTGATGATGAGCGGACGGTCTGCTTACGACAAATGGTCATCAAAATGAGTTATTCATCTCCCCATAAAAGTTGAAAGTCAGTTTGATTGGATTGTAAAAAATCAAGAAATTGGTCAAAGTCTAGGGTGCCATCGGGAAACACTGTGAGGAGTTCTAAATAACCTGGCATGGGTTTGGGAATGCGTTTTTCAGAGTTGTCTGGATCGGGTTTTGTCAAAACAATGGGATACATTCTGTGCCAGAGTCTTCCAATTTGGTTGAGCTTGCCTGTAACAGACGTTCCTTTGATGCTCATGGGTACTTCTTGTTTCCCCTGATAGCGATAGGAGTAGGGTTGATGCAACCAACGGACAGCAACGCTATCTTCTCGACTTTCAGCAAAGCGTCCCCAGACTTGAACCATACTGGGATGCCATGTTTCGCGCCAATCAGCGCATCGATCTGGATTGGGAGTAACGCCCTGGATTTTCATCCATTTGAGGGCTGCATCTTGAATTTTTTGGATACAGGTTGCAACTTGGTCTAATTTGCGGACTGGGTTGTGAACCAAGGGTGAATTCTTCCCAGCCCATTGCCAATGACTTCCAATAACTTGCTTGTTGTAGTCCTCTAGGAACAGTTCGTGATCGGCACGTCGCCAAGATTTGCCAAATCCACCCAAGAGCATCGCAAACTGCATGAGTCGCTTGATAAGCTCTTTAAGAGCGGTCTGGTGTTCTAAAGAGATGGGCTGAGTGAGTTGCCAGCTTAGATCTCCCATAACACTGTAGGTCCCTTTCTGTTCGTTGAGGTCTAGCGATCGTTCGTTAAATTGCATCACTAGCAATCCCCATTTACCTTCGTTTTCTGGATACCACCAAAGAGGGTATCCACTAGGGATTCAGCGTTGCGATCGCTAGTTAGACCCCCAAAAATACGCAGGGCATGACCCCGCAGGGCAGCGCGAAAAATATTGGGGCGAAATTCAAGGGAACCATCTAGGCACTTTGAAGCGGGTCCTTGGCCTTTAGTGCGACAGCGAAATAGTACGTTGCTGAGTTGACTGGGGACGACTTGTCCATACCCTGCCGCAACGCGACACCCAATTCCCATTGAAAGGGCCGTTTCCCAGATTTTCCAAATGGTGCCCCATTCGGTTTCTAACAGCGACTGAGTACTGGAAATGCCAAAATTCAGTTTTGGTTTATACAGGGAAATTTGCGCAAAGGCTCCGCCGGATTTTTTGCGCGTATCGGGTTCTTGTATTTGCCACAATTTTTGTGGATGGATGATATCCACTAACCCTTTTGTCCAGTCATTGGTGGTAGGGTAGCCCCCGTGAAAGCGCAGAACTCCAGGAAAAAATTCAGGTTCTTTATCGGCGGAACGTTTGGTTTGTCCTCCACAAAAGTGATCGCAACTCCCACTCTCTATCTCTTGCGCTAGTTCGAGTTGTTGAGCTGCACGACGGAAAAGACCTTTCATACTGCTGCCAGGATAAAAGGGAACACCCCTTGCGCCAATGACGGGACGAATGATGCCATCATCTTTTCCGCCATTGGTAATAAAGCGCCAAGTGATTTGATAGGAGCGGCTTTGAACCTGTGACCCAAAGGTAGGAGGATGTTCTTGTGCTTTTTCTATCCATTCCTCTGTCCAAATTTGTACGTCTTGTCTTTGATAGCCCTTGCGCTTTGGGTCAATGCGCTGGAGTTGACAGCGCTCTTCCACTTGCGATCGAAACATCATTGGGACTTTCTGAAAGGCATTAGCAACGGCTGTCATAAAGAATTCTTTGTGAAGTATGTTAAACGTTTTGTTAGGCTTGATGGAGAGCAATTATGACCCTAAGATGCCAACTAGAATTTTGACGAGTTCTTCTAAATCGTCAGGTAATTTATAAGCACTGATATCACGGGTGATGTGGTGGGTTTCTGGGTCTAAAATGCCAAAGATCCAAAGGGTACCCATTGTGACTGCGCCGTAGATGAGCTGATTTGTGTCTTCCCGCATGGCTAGGGCAATCATCTCAACAGCTAATTGAGTGAAGCCACGAGTCAAATCGTCTCTTTTGGCCTCAATGACAATTAGATTGCGATCGCCTTCAATCAAATAATCTAAATTACCCTGAAGCATACTATTGAGTTTGAGAGCATATTCTATGCGTAGAATATGCTGTGAAATACTGCAACTCGGCTGAGCACAGGTGCTACTAGGATCTCACGTTTTGCGGCTTCGCTGGTTAGGGTCACATAGGGGAGCGTTTCTTCAATCTGCTGCTGTAGTTCAGCTAATCCTGCAAATGTACGCTGAGTTCTAGGAAGCTGAAGCCTAGACTGAGTGAAACTATAGCCAAATTCAGCCAAGATTTCGTCTGTATCGTTTGGTAGTTCAAAGTAGGATCGAAAGGAGTAGGTTGCGTTCTCTTGCAAGATTTTAAGTCGAGTCATGGTGCCTCCAACCGTATCGATGTAGCTTCTGCTCTATTTATAGCGTTGTGTCCACCAAACGAGGCAATCGCAGAATTGTGTCAGAACTGCTAGTGCAATCCGTTGATCGTTCAAGCTTAATTTTGTTGATGCGTCCCCCTCAACAATAGGGATGTCTCCCCAGAGTTGTTGGGAGGTTATCTCAATATCTGAGTGATTGGGGAGTTTGATGCCTGCCTTGTCCATAATTTTGACTAGTGAATCCCAGGTTTCCTTCCAGTAGTCGGCTTTGCTTTGTTCTTTGCCTCGTAATCTTAATTGTTCTCCCCAAAATCGTTCGAGTCCATAGGCAGCAGTCATTCGCATTTTGAAGGACTGATTAAGGGAATCTGCGTCGCGTTTTTTAGCGGCGAGTACAAGCTTTTGTGCTTCTCTGTCTAATCCGTAGGTTTGCCAAGCCATTATTGAAAGTCTCCCTGGAGTGTGACGCGACAATGTCCAAAGCCGATCGATTCTAGCCCACCAAAGTAAAGGTCTTGGGTGGGTTCTGTGCCAAAGGGTTTCCAGCTTTTCTCTTTGAGGGCGACTGGGAAGATTAAAACACTACCTTCTGGTAGGGCTTCCACGTTAAAAAAGGCTCCACCTTTGACCTTCTTCTCGTTTGGGTTTTCTTCAGAACCCAGGGCGACTCGGCTTTGGCGATAGAGTCCCATATCGTGCAGGAGGGCAATATCGTTATCGCCGACAACAACGAGCTTGTCTTTGTCTAGATCTGCACCTGTGGGAATCCAAGGGGTAAGATCGACTTCGTGTTCTAGGGTCATAAAGCCTAGGTTGAAAAATAATACTTTGCCGCTACTATTGTCTAGGGCACGACCTTGTAATCCTTTACCTGCACTGTAAGGTTTAGGATCTTGGTCTACTGAGATACCTGTAATGAGTTTATAGCGCTTGAGCAGGCGAGGACAGGAGATCCAGACGACGGGTTGGCCGGGACAAAAAACCGGAAACCACACTAAGGATGCATATTCAAATTTGACTAACGCTTCAGTTGTTCGGTCTTTAGATAGTTCTTGTTCGGCCTCGGCTTTGAGTTTATCCTCAGCTTTTTGTTCTTCATCGGCGTCGGATGTATGACCGTACCATCTGTTAGCGTCTTTCCATCCACCGTCTTTTTGTCGCATGTCAGCCCTGAAACGTCCACGGATGGAGCTGCCTGGGATGATGCCTGTTTGGGTGAATTGGTCGCGGAAGATGAGGTTGAGGTTTCCGGTTTCTTCGCCTGCGCTGGCTCCAATGTGCAAGGGCGCTAGGGTTTCTATGATGCCGTAGGCTTTGTGATACATGTTGAGGGTTCGTTGATAAGGTGATTGAGCAGAAAATTAGGAGGTGATCGCCTTCTCTAGCACGGGTGCGATCGCAGGGTCGAGGGGCAGTGCCAATCCGCACCCCCAGGTATTGAGTTCGTAGCCTTCCTTGGGAAAAATTCCCGTCCAGTCATACCAGCAAGATTGCTTTTGTTTCCAAGATTGTTCCATTACATAGACGGTTCCAGCAGGGACTGCATAGCGTCCTCGTGAGAGACGTGTGGGCTTATGGGGATTATCTTTGTCTTTGCCACCAAGGCGGTAGCGGAAAGGATGGGGGCGTTCGGTCAGCATTGTTTTTACATTACTTTCCCAAGCTTCTGGATACCGTAGAGACTTGCGATTCGATCCCCAGAGAGCTGGGGTAATGAGGGCAAACACATGGCCAAGGGAGGTATTCAAGAGGTCTTGGGTGAGTGAATCCAGGTGATGTTTTGTGACGGAAACTAAATGTCCTTCTCCTCCAAAGCGATACCATCCAGGTTGGATTTCTTTGTTAGATAGGTAGGTTAGACAAGTATCTGGAGCTATCTGGACTGCATTTTCTAGGAATAAAGAACCTCCACCTAACTCTGAATCGACGACGCGGCGCTGGTCGTGTTGTAGTTTGGGGTGAAGGTGGGGCACAAATTTCCAGGGGTTGCCATAGACAGTTTGAGGACGATGCCAGTCACGGACGGGAATCCAGGTGTCTTTGTCGGTTTTGCTGTTGGGTTGTTCTGGCTTGGAATTTTCCCAGCGATCGCAGGAATGTGTATCGGACTGGGGATGCCAAGTCAGACTTTGCTCAACTTGTCCTTGTGGCACATTGGCATCATCATTTGGGTTGGGCTGAAGTTTGGCGATGAGGTGGAAGGGGGTGGGCACGCAAAAGTTTTGGATATCATCGGTGAAGCTCCAAAAGGGTCCAGCCAGCCGCAGTTCTTCAATCTTGCCACCTTGTTCTGCATAGGCGGCAGCAAATAATCCAGCTAGGGTGACGGCACTGGGCGGAAATTTGGCTCCAGAGCGACCTACGAGGTTTTCTGGTGAAAGAAAGGCTCCTGCACTGCCATAAAGTAAGCCTAGGGGTTCAATAGTAATGAGATATTGGAATTTGTGACTTTCTTGCGATTGACTCATGATTCTAAGTCCCGTTCTTGTTTCGCACGATCTACGCCATTCCAGAGGTTCATATACCCGTCTCGCACGGATGGATCGATCTGTGCGGCAAAGTCTGCGGGTAGGTTCAAGATTCGGATCAGTTCTTGGACATCGGCGAGGTCTTTGAGGCGATCGGAGGCGGTAAGACCGGAGGCGAGTTTGAGTTCGATGAGCTGGCTGAGGGGAATGATGCGGATGCCATCTCGCTCAATAAAGGCGGTGGCTGGGTTTGGGAAGCAGACGGGTTTGGGTTTGCCGTCGCCAGGGTATTCACCAGCGATTAAAATTTCAACCACAATGTCTGTGGAAGCATCTCGAAAGCGTCGGGTTGCACCAGGGAAGGTGGGGACAAATCCGCGACCGACGAGCAGTTTTTGAAAGCGTTCTAGCCCTTGTGGACTCATCAGCAGATCGACGTCTTGGGTGGTGCGAACATACCCATGCATGACTAGAGCCATCCCGCCAATAATGGTGTAGTCAATTCCTTCTCTAGTGAGGTTTCTCGCTAGGTTCTGAAGGGTTTCAAAGACGCTTCCTTTGCTTTGCATAAACCGATCGATTTCTGTCCAAATTGTGGTGGTCATGATTTATCCCCTATGCAACTTTTGGCTCGGGATTGTTGCGATCGCCCAAGGGTCCCTTAAAGTCTGCACTTACCATCTTGTCTCGATGCAGATGAAATCCAACCTTGGCAAGGTTAATCACCCAATCGTTGAGGGCTTTTTGTTTGGCTTTTTCGGTAGGGAATTGTTCAGGGTCGCCTAAAATCCCAGCGTTTCCATTATGGTTCCAGCGCTGGGTTTCATCGCGCAGACTGTTGGCTCTTGCTTCGCCAAAGTAGAGTGCAAACAGGGCGATCGCAACTTCAATATTTCCCTCAAAGGCATGACGGGCTTCTAGGTAGCAATGTCTTGGAAGATATGATTCCAGTTGGCGTCTTTACCTATTTTGTTATTGCGATCGCGGTAGTCTTTCAACACATTTAAATACCACCAAGGGCAGGTCCATTCTAGGGTATTGCCGCCGTTGAAGAGAATGCGGATAGCAATGCGATCGCGTCCGCTGTCTTTGGCGGCTTTTTCGGCTTCGCGGCAGTGTTGGAGGACATCTCGTTGGGGGACGTTGGGGGCGGCCCAGACAAAGCCCACGCTAACAGTAATCTTTTGCTTGTGCGTATTCCAAATATCATTAAAGCCGTAGAACCAATTGAGACATTCTTGGGCACTTAGAATAGGGTCTGGATCGTTGCGATAGAGTACGCCTAAAAAGTCATCGCCACCTGCGTAAATAATTCGGCCATCTTTGAGAACACGTTGATGTTGCTCATCAATAAAGCTATAGCCTGTAGTCCCTTGAGCATCTGGCAAGTGAAATCTGAAATTTTTTCCCCAGTCCAACATGGCTTCGCTAAACGTCGATAAAGCTTTGACTTCATCAACGCCAGAGTCTACTTGGTTCTTCAAAAATTCACCGATGCGATCGCCATCCCCTTGAAACCAAGCTGTCCATCTTCTTTTGCTTGGATCGTCTTGATGGCGATTAATATCTACAAAGGTCGATGGAACTTCAATTCTAATTTTAGAGAGTTCTTCCGAGGTCAAATTAAGTTTCTGAGCTACATTATCAAGTGTAACCAGACGTTTGATGAGTTCGGGAATGCTGAGGCGCTCGTTAGGGGCAATGATGGACTCAGATAAACTGGCACTGAGTTTCTCAAAGAATTCTTTTTGCTTTTCGCTTTCATAACTGATAGAAGTAAATTTCTCTACCATTGCGGCCATGCGATCGCATCTGCCCCTGAAAGCGTAGAGCTTTCTCCACTCCAGTTAATACCTGTCCAAGCTCGCGATCTCTTTCGTTCGTTAAGGCGGCGGCGGACATCGCCAATGCGATCGGGGTTTCTGGCATCTTTAGGGTCAGTTTGTGCCCAAAATAGTTCCCAAGTATGCTCACCACAGAGGTTCCAGGCTCTTTGCCAGGTATAAGGTTCATCTGGCAACTTTGATTGAATGGTTGTACGGCAGCATTCGACAAGGTTTTTCCACGCCTTTCTAAATTCTTCTTCAGCATCAGCTTTGGCAAAGTCACCCTGAATAATAATCTGGTTAGGCGTGCCCTGGGTAACGTTGATGATGGCAGGCGATACGACTTTCAAATCCATTGCATCGGCTCTGTTGCAGAGGGCACGAGCTAAGTAAGACAAGATAAAAGAACTACCGTATAAGTCCCGAAGCTTGCGAGATTTTTCGATAAAGCCTTGGACGGGGGCAAAAGTAATAGCTGTATACATGCGATCGATAGACATGGGGTTTATGGCAAATGTTTATCAAGCTTATCTAGGATGAGGCGATCGCCCTCATAATGCGCAAAGATTCGGTATGCGCCATTGTCTGACCATGCATCAATTTCGTGGGTGGAGGGTGGACAGGGATTTCCCTTAAGCGCTTTGAAGTCGAGCGATCGCGGGTTGTTTTGCTTGTTTGTTTCGAAGAATTTTACTAACTGGTCAATACGGGTGTTGAGGAGGATGAGGCGATCGGGCTGTAGCCCTTGCAGACTTTGTTCGAATTTGGAGCTAAAGGTTATTTTGGCGTAGGGAGAAGGATGAAGGGCTTCACGATAAAGCCGATCTTTTGTTTGCTCCCAAACCAGATCGCCCCAAGGGGAAAGGTCGATCATGCCATCACTTTTGAGAAGTAAGGTTTCTGGAATCTTTGCAGTGTTGTCAACGGGCAAATTGAGGGAAAGCTTGCGGAAGGTCAGAAAATTTTGACGGACGGTATTTTCTGCTGCCATTTCAACCGGAAGACGTGGAATGCGAAGTAGATCGGTAGCAGTTTCAAAGATATAGATGCTTTCATCTGCGTAGAAGGTGGAAAGGGTTTGTAAGAAACCTTGGACGCTTTTGAAGCCTCCAGTTAGGTTGAAGACGATGTGGTAGCCTCTATTCCGATAGCTCGGAAGCATTGCGGCACACCAGCTTACAAGGTCAGACAGGGCTAGTTGAAAGGCAGTCAGGTCTTTGGTTTGCAGATCGCTTTGGCGTTTGATTTCGGTACTGACGCCTTGGTTTCTCAACCAGTCTGAAACGATGATGGCGGTAGTGTGACCGAGCCAGGTATCTGTACACAGCAGCAGGTGATAATCCTGTGAAGTGTTAAATTGCCCTTCACAGAGTTTGATGATGCCATTTAGCTCGGCTGATAATTTAGCGGCTTGTTTGAAGTTAGCATCTTTAAGATTTTCTCGTACTGTTTGGGTTAGATTTTGTAATGTTTTTAAATCTTGATATTGAATGTCGTCTGGTTCTTTCGTGTTGGCGTATTTGCCAATGAGTTTACGATCGTTGTCGGTGGCATGGTTTGTCAGCAGACTTGTGCCACAGGGGGATAGAACAAAGAGAGGATGAGTCGTCATTCAACTACGTCGTAAAAATAAGATGAGTCTAGAATCACTAAGTTTTGAAACAACATCTATCTTTCTTGTCATCTTAAGACTACCACACTAATTTTCATTTAACCTAATGAAGTGCTGAATTTCTCTATAGTAAAAATTAACATGGGCCTTGAATTTATATTAGATCGACTCGGTAATTTGTCTGACATCATCGGATTGGGAACCTTTGCGCTTTCGGTGTTGATTTACCTAAGGGTGCAAAATGAAACCCGCAGAATTAGAAGAAGTCTCGCCAAGCTGTCAAATTCTGAAGATCTCGGTCTTCTGATCGGGCAAGGTGAGTCAGTCAAAACTGTTAAGCCAGTTGCTTTAGCGTTTTCGTTGACGCCAACGGTGGATTCTCTAAAGCCTGCTGTTGAGGAGTTTCTGAAGGGGAAGGAGCTAAAGATGCCAATTGAGGAGGTGAACCGTCAAGGACTTAGCGCCAAAACAATTCAGGACTTTTACGAAGCGGTTAAGCAAAAGAAGCTAGAGCTAGATATGAAGGGCTATACGGAGGTTCACTTATTTTTTAGCGGTCCAGTACAGGCGGGTGTGATTGTGGGCTGTTTGTTTAGTAACTGGAAGTTGGTGAAGCTTTACCACAAAGGAGCTGTTACCTATGAGTATTGGATGCCGTTAGTTAAAAGCTAAGGCTGATGGCGAACTGGCTGGCGCAATTCCTCTGCCTAGAAAATTTTGAGGCGGCTTGGCAGAAAATCTACCGCAAGCGTAGTGGAGCGGGGGTAGATGGTGAGACGGTCGATCGCATTGCTACCCATAGCGATGAGGTTTTAGCCCAGTTGCTCAAGGCGGTGAAGCGGGGGACTTATCGTCCGTTGCCACTGAAGCCGTTTAGGATTCCAAAGCCGGAGGATGGATGGCGACATTTGGCGGTGCCAACGGTTAGAGATCGCATTGTCCAACAAGCTCTTTTGACTGTATTGCATCGGATTTTGGAGCCGCAGTTTGAGGCGTCTAGTTTTGCCTATCGTCCGGGGCGATCGTATCTGGGTGCGGTGCGGCAGGTGAAGTATTGGCACCAGAAGGGTTATGAGTGGGTTTTGGATGCCGATCTGGTGCAGTATTTTGACCAGGTTGACCATGACCGTTTGTTTGCTGAGGTGGCAGAACGGGTTGCTGTACCTAGGTTTTGGAGTTGGTTGAGGGGTGGGTGGGAGCTGGTATTCATACGGAGTCTGGGTTGGTTTTGCCCCAGAAGGGGATTCCGCAGGGGTCTGTGATTTCACCCATTTTGGCGAATGTGTATTTGGATGATTTTGATGAGGCGTTTTTGCGCGGTCAGGTGAAGTTGGTGCGCTTTGCGGATGATTTTTTACTTTTGGCGCGGTCTGAGCAGGCGTTGTTGAAGGTGCGCGGACGGGCGGAGAAGATGCTGGCGGTGATGGGGTTAACACTGCACCCTGAGAAGACCAAAATTACGACGTTTGCGAAGGGGTTTAAGTTTTTAGGCCATACGTTTGTGGGGGGATTTGATTGTTGAGAATACTTCTAAGAAGCGTCAGATCCCACCTTCTGTAAAGCCTATCCACCCGCAGCTTGAGGCGATTGTTCATGCGGATCCGGTGGGGCATTCTACGGTGATGGCGCAGGCGTTGTTGAGTGCAGTGCAACAACATAAGGCGGCGATCCCCGCTCCACTTTATGTGGTGTTGGGGTATGCGCCGAGGGAGAAAAAGGCTGTTGCGATTGAGTCTAAGGAAATTATTTGGTTAGCCAGTATGTCTACGCTTTATTTGGTGAATCAGGGCAGTACGGTACGCAAACAGCAGGGGCGCATTGTGGTGGAGCGCCCTAATGATGAAACGGTTGAAATTCCGATGGCGGAGGTGCGGCGGATTTTGGTGTTTGGTAATATTCAGCTCACGACGCCTGTGTTAACGGTTTGTTTGGAGGAGCGGATTCCGGTCATTTTTCTGACACAGATGGGGAAATACAAGGGTCATCTTTGGAGTGAGGAGGCGGCTGATTTGACGGTGGAGATGGCGCAGTTTAAGCGTTGTCAGGAGGAGGGGTTCCGGCAATTGATGGCTTGTGAGGTGGTGAGGGGTAAGCTTGGTAATTCTAGGGTTTTTCTGCAACGGCTGAATCGCAGTCGCCATTTACCTGAGGTGGTGAGGGCGATCGATCAACTGGAGGAATACCGCGCAAGGCTAGGGCCAGCTTTAACGGTGGATCAGGTGCGTGGTTATGAGGGGACTGGGGCAGCTTGTTATTTTGCGGCACTGGGACTTTTTGATAGACCATCCAGATTTTCTTTTCAAAACGCGGACGTACCATCCACCCTTGGATCCGGTGAATGCGTTGCTGAGTTTTGGCTATACGATGCTGTTTAATAATGTGTTTAGTTTGGTGTTGGCGGAGGGGTTGAATCCGCATTTGGGTAATTTGCATGGAGCGGAACGGCCTAAGGCTTATTTGGCGTTTGATTTGATGGAGGAGTTCCGGTCGCCTGTTGTGGATACGTTGATTTTGAGGTTAATTAATCAGAAGGTGATTAAGCCGAGTGATTTTACTTGGCCTCAGGAGAATGGTGGGGTTTATCTTAATGAGGGGCTAAGCGAATCTTTTTAAAGCAGTTTGAGGAACGGATTGTCTGTAAAACAACGCATCCTGATGTGAAGGAGCAGGTTTCGTATCGACGGGCAATTCATTTACAGATTCAGCGCTACATTAAGGCGTTGTTGGGGGATGTACCATCCTCGTGCCGGTGGACGGCTCCCTGAATTCCGACCGCGCGGTGAAGTTCGCGATCGACATGCTGAAGGGCGGCGGCGGCAAGCTGCACCTCTTGAACGTGCAGGCGCCGGTCGGCGGCGGCGTCAGCGCCTTCGTGCGCAAGGCCGACATCGACTCGTACCACCGCGATGAAGGCGAGAAGGCGCTGGC
>JAAURS010000136.1 GCA_012032135.1 Acaryochloridaceae cyanobacterium RU_4_10
CAGGGTGTCGGAGGTCAGGAGTAAGCTGGCGACGCTGAAGGCGTTTTCGACGGCCATACGGACTACCTTGGTGGCGTCCGTGATCCCTTCCTTGACCATGTCGACAAAATCCTCGCGGACGAGGTCGTAACCGAGCTTGGCGTTCTTTTCCTTCCAACTGGCTTCATCACCATGAAGCGCCTTGGTGCCGGCCATCGCGGTGTAGGCCTTAACAAGGGCCGCGACCTCGTCCTTGCTGGCCTTGCCTTCACCGGCCTTTTTGCTGGTGGGGTCAGTGGTGCTTTATGTGTTCCTGGGCCGTCAGTTGCGGACCTTAGCGAGTCAGAATCCGCCTGTCAAGTTGAAGCAGACTGAGGATGCACCCGCTACACAACCAGACGGTACACCTTCAGAACCTGCCGCGCTCTCTGCCGAGGCTCTAGCATCAGCCCCCATTCCCGCTGACGATCTCCAAAAGCTGAAGGGAATCTTTGGCATTGACACTTTTTTGCAACGGAGACAATTCCTTACCAAGACGGGGTAATTTTTAAGGGCAATCTCCGAGGCGAACCCGATGTGGTCTGGGAAGAGCTGACTCAGAGCTTGGGAAAGACTTTGGGCGATCGCTACCGACTCTTTCTAGTCCAAAACCCTGAATCTAGACCCGTGGTCATTATCCTGCCCAGCCGGAATGACCCCAAGCCCAGTACTTTGCCGCAAAAACTATTGGCAGTGGGGTTAATGGTAGCGACGTTGATAACTTGCTGCATGACAGCGGGGTTCTTGCTTCAGTTCGATCTGTTTGAGAATTGGAAACGGTTGCCGGAAGCACTCCCGATCGGATTGGGTCTGTTTAGCGTATTGATTGTGCATGAGATTGGACATCAAGTGATGGCCCGCCATCATAAGGTGAAGTTCAGCTGGCCGTTCTTCTTGCCAGCGCTCCAAATTGGGTCTTTTGGTGCGTTGAATCGGTTTGAATCTTTGTTTCCCAGCCGTAAGGTGTTGTTTGATGTGGCCTTTGCGGGTCCGGCGGCGGGCGGCATCTATTCAATGATTCTTCTGATTGTGGGGTTGGTAATTTCCACTTCCAACAGTCTGTTTAAGGTTCCCGCGTTATTCTTTCAGGGTTCTATTTTGGTGGGTACTCTCGCCCGTGTAGTACTGGGCGATGCGCTTCATGAGTCTTTTGTAGCGGTCAATCCTTTAATGGTAATTGGTTGGGTTGGGCTGGTGATTACGGCGCTGAATTTAATGCCTGCGGGGCAGCTTGATGGGGGCCGGATGGTGCAGGCTGTTTATGGGCGGAAGGTAGCAGGTCGCACTACAGTAGTAACACTTGTTTTTTTAGGCATTGCATCCTTGGTGAATCCTTTAGCGCTTTACTGGGCTGCAATCATCTTGATCTTGCAGCGGGATTTGGAGCGTCCTAGCTTGAATGAACTGACGGAGCCTGATGATGCACGGGCAGCGTTAGCATTGCTAGCACTTTTTCTGATGATTACGGTGTTGATTCCGTTGACGCCAAGCTTGGCAGGGCGTTTAGGAATTGGGATGTAGGCTCATCCACTAGCTTGTTGATGCAAAAAAATCGCGCTACTATTAGCGCGATTTTTTGTGCAGTAGTAGTTTTGCCATCTTGGTATGCGCTCGCTGTCCGATAATAGCGATTGATAAGCGAGGAGAGGATTGCCCAACCCGAGGAGTCGCAAAAAAACGATCGGGGAGTATACATTATCTCCATCAAAGTCTATTATGAAGAATGTAACAAATCAATAAACTCAAAATCAGACGGAGTAAGAGATGTAACTAACTTAAGGTTCTGAATCAGTGGCTTGAGCTATCTCCTGCACCACTATAGGCATCTTTAGCCCGGCGGAGCCTTAAAAGCCGACTATATGACTCATCTTTTTGAAAACTGAGATTACGGTTAATGACTTACTGAGCGAACTGCAAACAAAATTTGTAGATTCTTTCTTGTTGACGCTTTGAAAAGGATAACACTGTGGCAACTTACAAAGTCAAATTAGTGAATGATGATGGGCTGGACATTACAATTGATGTTCCAGATAACGAATATATTTTGGACGCTGCCGATGAGCAAGGAATTGAACTTCCCGTCTCTTGTCATGCTGGGTCTTGTTCTAGCTGTGCGGGTAAATTGATCTCTGGCAAAGTAGACCAATCCGATCAGAACTTTTTGGATGACGATCAAGTGGACGCGGGGTTTGTGCTGACCTGTGTGGCTTACCCGTTGTCTGATTGCACAATTAAAACGCATCAAGAAGACGCTCTATAGATTGAGAGGACAACCCACCATAACCGTAGCTCATACCCAAGATGCTGAAGTCATCGAACAAACGGCGATCGATGCAACTGTACTAGAGAAATCACGAAAAGGTTAGGCAGCAATATGCTCTCTCAAAACCGCTTCTGTCGGCTCCAAAGTGGCAAATTGAGGTAGAATTTCGCGACTAAAAATTTCGGCAGCTTTTGAGAGCGTATGATTCTGCTTGAAAATAACGGAGACCTCTTGTTCGATCGTTACATTTTGGATATGCGCCTGATGGAGGAGACCCAGCTCTAATTCTTTTTTAAGAGATGAAGTAGACACAAATGCAGCGCCCAGTCCTGCCTCTACTGCATTTTTAACAGCTTCAATAGAACTGAGTTCCATGACAACTTTCAGCCTTTGAACCTGAATGTCACCTTGCACCAACATCTGGTCGATGGCCTGACCATCACTAGACTGGGAATCCAGCGCAATGAAGGGGAGGGTGTAAAGATCTTCGGGTTGAAGGATCTTCTTTTGGGCGAGGGGATGCGAGATAGGTAAGATCGGCACCAATTCATCTGTCGTAAATGCAATGATTTCCAGAGTATCGCGGAACTCTGGGGGGATGGGACCCTCGATGATGGCTAAATCAACCAGACCGTTGACAACATTCCAGCAAGTGCTGGACGTTGGATGAACCTGAAGCTGAACTGAAACTTGAGGGTATTGAGGATGAAACAAACCGATGAGACGAGGCATTAAATAAGCCCCTGTATTTGGGCTGGCCCCTAGCACTAGAGTGCTGTCCTGCAAGTTCCGCAGATTATTAAGGGTGCGACAAGCTTCTTGACAAAGGCTTAGGATGCGATCGCTGTAGTCCAAAAGAACCTGGCCTGACTTTGTCAGTACAACCCCTTTACCCGATTCTCGATCGAATAGAGAGATATTCAAATCCCGTTCGAGATGTTGGATTTGAACGCTTGCTGCGGATTGTGTCATGTGGAGACTATCCGCAGCACGGGTAAAGTTTCCTTCAGCAGCGATCGCCTTAAAGGTGCATAACTGCACCAGTGTAAAAGGAAAGTCGAAAATACAAGATTGTTTCAGCAAATCTTGTGTCTCCATCGCCTCTTGTAACTGTCGAGCGTTTCTCGATGGTTGAGGGGGAGTAGTTTGTAACATTGATTTTAAAAATTTGTATTTTAATTATTTGTAATAATATTATTAATCCACAGGCTTGACAAATCAATAGAAATATGATTTGTCTTGCTGATTGCATAGTTAAACAACATTTATGACAAAGCTTTTGTCTATAGTCATTCAGCCTTGCCGGACACTCACCTTTCGGTCACTTTGATACAGCCTTTGTGTTGCAAAGGTTATGGCTTAGTCGCAGCATTAAGTGGCAGCCTTGTCAAGATGAAGGTTGGGCGATCGTCCCATACTGAGTTTTGGTAATCCGTCCGGTTTCATAGAGTGTCTTAGAAATTTCTGACAGGGTAAACACAGCATGGGCTTGGTAGCCTTGAGTCTTTATCCTGTCTCGGACACCGCCCTCATGGTCGATCAAAACGATTAAGTCTGTTACTCGTAAGCCTGAATTTTCAAGCTTTTGGATGCCTTCTAAAACGCTTTTTCCTGTAATCAGGATGTCATCAATGACCAAGGCTGTTTCCCCTGGCTCGAAGTGCCCCTCTACAAGGCGGCGTGTCCCATGGGCTTTCACTTCTTTGCGGGGATAAATCATGGGGCGGTTGAGCTTTAGAGATAAACCTGTAGCCGTGGGCAAAGAGCCGTAGGGGATGCCCGCGATCCGGTCAAACTTCACAGCCTTGGTCAAACTGGCATAGGCTTCAAGCACCTGATGGAAAAGCTGGGGATTGGAAATAATGCGTCGAAGGTCAATGTAGTAGGGAAAGACGGCTCCAGATGCCTGAACATAGCTGCCAAACATCAGACATCCAATGTCATAGAGCTGCACGATCAGCTCTTGGTTGGGGGTGAGGAGCGTTTGCTGAGGTTCGGGTTGCCACAGGTTACAGATGGAGGGTCCTTGGCTGAGTTGTTCTCGCAAATCGTTGATATTCTCGCGGAGAGCCTGCACGCGTAACTCTAGGTTAGTTTGCCCTAACCAGTCTTGAGGAACGGGCAATAGCAGACCCGTTCCAGTTTGATTCAATCCAGCTTCTAAAATAGACCTCAGATTTGTAGATTCAGACCAGATGCTGCGGGCAAGAATGGTGCGTTCGGGTGCGATCGCTCGCACCTGACCCAAAACCAAGGGATTTGATGTACCCACCTCCAGTCCCAACCGATCGGGACTGCCCCACTGTTGAACGGTCTTAACGACTTCCAAATAAAGAGGCTTTTCCGCGGTGGGATAGGACTGAATAGCTTCGGCAGAAGGGTTAGAGGTATGCGTTAAAGCAAATACTGCGCGATCGGAGTAAAGCAAAAATGGTGCAATGCCCTCTTGTCCCACGTAAGGATGGATCGTAATCGCATCCACCCGCCACTGTTCAAAAACGTTTTGGAGAGCTGTGATGCCGTATTGAGGTCACCGTGCTTTGCGTCCAAAATAACGGGAATATGGGCGGGAATAAGGCTTAACACTTCCGTTAGCAGGTCAAGACCTTCCGACCCCAGCGCAAGGTAAAATCCAAGGGTGGGTTTATAGGCACAAACCAAAGCCTTGGTTTGCTCTACAACGATTTCCAACCAGCGCTTTAACTTTTGCTTCCCTGAGGCAGAAGACTGATTGCCTCCCTGAGGTAGCATTTCGGGGTTGGGGTCTAAGCCAAGGCACAGCAGACTGGTATGAAGCTGAATGGCGGCATCGAGTTTTTCAGCAAAGGTCATTGCAACAGAAAGATTTGGAGTAAAGCAGGTGCTACTAAAAACATTAGCTCATATTGTGATTAGCGTTAGCAGAAATGGGGACTGCGATCAAAGTTGAGCTTTGCTGAAGCTCAAACCCATGCTCTGCCCTCTAACACCTCCATCATTAAAATAGGTGAAAATCAATTACGATGGCTGTGAATACTCCAGTTTAGGGGGTAGTGCTTTCATGGTTTCTAGCCCGCTGATTTCAGGCAGCACCTCTCTGCCAGACCATACCCAGCTTCCAGAGTCTGACGGCACCTTCGTGAAGAATTTTCAGGAACATCCGCAAAGCCTTCTGCTGACCGACTCCATTCATCCCATCATGCAGCAACTTCATCCAATGGGTGACTATTGCATCGGGCAAGACTCAGGAATTTACTGGCGCATCATGGATCCACCAGAGCGCGGTGCAGAAGCCCCAGACTGGTTTTATGTCCCAAATGTCCCTGCAACGCTTGATGGCCAGCCCCGCCGTTCCTACGTGCTCTGGCAAGAATTTATTGCACCCCTGATCGTGTTGGAATTTGTCTCGGGCAATGGCGCTGAAGAACGAGACCAAACACCTTGGACCGGAAAATTTTGGATTTACGAACAGGTCATTCGGCCTGCGTTTTACGGGATTTACGAGGTTCAAAAAGCCTCCGTAGAAGTCTATCGGCATGTTGAAAATCGATTTGAATTTGTTAACCCCAACGAGCAAGGTCATTACCCTATTCCGCCAATGGGCGTTGAGCTAGGGATCTGGCAAGGACAATATCAAAACCTTAACCTTCCCTGGCTACGATGGTGGGACTCACAGGGTAAATTACTCTTGACGGGTGAAGAACGTGCAAACCGCTTGGCTGATAAGTTGAGAGAGCTTGGAGTGGATCCCGACAAAGTATAGTTGTGGAGGAAATGCGATTGTTGTATCTAAATCGTGCGATCGCAAGCGATTCAAAACAGGTTCTTGAGGTCAACTAATAACCCATGCAAATTGATTTCCATCATGGTGCTACCTACTGTATTGCAAGACTGGCAGGCTTCAGCCATCCTGAAGCAAGTATAGTTGCCCACTGTGCCCAATACGTAGATGACGCAACCAATGGAGGATTGATTCGCTTTAAGGATGGAATTTCCTTATTTTTGCGAGTTAGCTCGGCCCACAAAATGCTGGACTATCGAAATTTTGAGGAATTAGCCAACCATCGGGTTTGGATTCCTTTTCATTTCCTGCCCGGAAATGGGGGACTTCCCGCAGGACAAGACCCCGATGGACCTGACCCCACAAATCTACTTGTCAATAAGATTATCTGTCGGCCTAACAGCCATGTGGCCCAAGACATGGTGCGGGAGTGCATTCAGCGTAAATATCGACCCTATGCATTGCATCGGCTCGGTATTGTCATGCATGTTTATGCAGATACCTGGGCACATCAAGGGTTTGTAGGCATCAATCACCCCGTCAATAAAGCCACACGGTTGTTGGACGACCAAGGCAGGCCCGACGAACAAAAACAAAAACATATTGAAGAATATTTTGAGAAAAGTTTTGTAGAGCAGATGGTCAATACGGTCTCAAACCGAGCCATGAGTAAGATAATGCCCCTAGGACACGGAGCGGTTTTAAGCTACCCCGATCGCCCCTTTTTGAAGTGGGGGTATACCAACGGATTGGGTATCAAAGTCGAACGGGATAACCCAAAGGACTTTTTAGAAGCTGCTGAGTGGATGTATCGCTGGATGTATCGGTATCGAGTTAGCAATCCTGATGCAAGTGTCCCAGAATTAGCGCCAATGGACAAAACCCACATTGATCGCATGTTCCGCACTATTACGGATACTGACAAAAAGAAGCGGCATCAAAAATGGCTAGATAGCATTCGCTCTGGTGAGTTTAGCTTTGGCCCCGCAAATCCAACTTACATTTCCAAAGGGAAAGGCTCTTGGAAGTGTGAGGCGTTAGGAAACGATTGTGAGAATGATTCTGAGAATGAAAAATATTCCTATCAAGCTAGCTTCTTAGATAGTAATTGGAAACTTTTTCACGATGCATTGAACGCTCATCGATTTTTTGTGATTCACGAACTACTTCCGAAGTATGGTCTATGTGAAGCTTGACGAATAGTTAAAACCTTGTCGGTCATTAAAAGCTAAGCCAGATATAGCGTTTATCAAAAATATAGTTAACCTCTCTGACCCTTAAATTGATGACATCCCGCCATTGATTTTGAATTTTTTTACCCGTATGTCCAGCAATACCCGCACAGGTCAAAGGGTTGGAAAATCTTTTAAACTCTTTTTCATTCAGAGATCTTAGCTTTTTAAATAAAACTGCCTCGACAAAAGAACCCTCGCGATCGTTACATTGACTGTAGATGCCGACTATATTTTTTTTGTAGTAATCGGTTTGGACAAAAAAGAGTCCTGTATCAGACCATTTTGAAAATAAATACTGGTTGATAATCATTTTTTTGTCTGGACTGTTCAAGCATTCATTATAAATTTCTTGAAAATAAAAATAGATATACCGTCCGGTAACCTTTAACCAACTTTGTGGCATATCGTTTTCACGAGCAAGCCAGAAATCTAGCATCTCAAACTCTTGAAACCCTTTTCCTCTCTGAGGAAAATCGGAGACAGGTGACTTTCTCAGTACTACATTAGGAATACTTTGAAAATCGGAATCTGCTTCAAGGGGATAGGATGAGTTTTCTAGAAAGTAAACCCGTCCAAATTGGCTATAGAAAGATAATGCATCTAAATATTCTTGTCTTCTCTGCTGCGGGTTTATATATTTTGTATAAAGGTCTGTATTAGGAACGATCGTTCCAGTCAAAACGATGGCTGGAGTTAAATCTTTAGACTCTAGACTCATAACATTAGACTTCTATCTATAAAAAATAAAGGGTCTGCATCAATGCAGACCCTTTACAAAACTTCCCCTACGCTCCAGTTAAGCCAGTGTGGGCACTGGAATGTTCAAGTGAGGGTATAGCGGAAAGCGATCGCATAACGCCGCAACCCGTTGGCGGCAGTCATGCTTCACGGATTCATCCTCAGGATTGAGCAAACAATCCGCTAGAATGTTGGCAATTTCTACAAATTCTGTAGAACCCATCCCGCGCGTTGTCATCGCTGCCGAACCTAACCGCAACCCACTGGTCACAAACGGAGATTCAGGGTCAAAGGGGACTGTATTTTTATTGGCGGTAATGTTGACTTCACTGACCAATTGGTCTGCCACTTTACCCGTCATGCTAATACTCCGCAAGTCTACTAACAACAGATGGTTGTCCGTTCCGTTGGAGACGAGCTTAAACCCGCGTTGCTGAAGCTGGGTTGCCAGCGCCTGGGCATTCTCAATCACCTTAGCCGCATAGGTCTTAAATTCTGGCTTCAGTGCTTCACCAAAAGCGACGGCCTTAGCAGCTATTACATGCTCCAAAGGTCCGCCCTGCGTGCCTGGGAAGACCGCTTTGTCAAATTTCTTTCCTAGTTCGAGGTCGCGGGTCATAATCAATCCGCCCCTTGGACCTCGTAAGGTTTTGTGAGTGGTGGTCGTTACGACATCGCAAAGAGGGAGCGGATTCGGATGGAGTCCAGCAGCTACCAATCCAGCCACATGGGCAATATCAGCCAGGAGGTAAGCTCCCACTTCATCGGCGATCGCGCGGAACTTATCGAAATGGATAGTGCGGGGATAAGCTGAATAGCCGCAAATAATCATCTTGGGCCGCGTCTCAAGGGCAACTTTCCGAATTTGGTCGTAGTCCAGTTGCTCTGTGGTGGTGGCAACGCCATACTGGGCCACCTTAAACCACTTCCCTGATACATTCACAGGCGAACCGTGGGTGAGGTGTCCCCCGTGAGAGAGATCCATGCCCAAAATAGTATCCCCTGGCTCTAACAAAGCCAAAAACACCGCAAAATTAGCCTGAGCGCCGGAGTGGGGTTGAACGTTGACATGGGCTGCACCAAACAGGTCTTTGGCGCGATCGATGGCAACTTGTTCCACGGCATCGATAAATTCACAACCGCCGTAATAGCGCTTGCCGGGTAAACCCTCTGCATATTTATTGGTGAGAACGGAACCCTGAGCCGCCATAACCGCCGCAGAAGTGAAATTTTCGCTTGCAATCAATTCAAGGTGATCGCGCTGGCGCTTTAGTTCTTGGTTTAGAATCTCTGCAACCTGTGGATCGGTATCCGCCAAAAAATCAAGGTTCGCTTTCGTCACAGAAAAATCCTCTTTATTCAACTCACAATCCATGCTGCTGAAACATGGGGCCAGTGTTTGAAAGGCGCAATGGCTAGCCCACGCCCATGCAATGCACAGACGTTGCCCCATCATAGCCTACTCTTTAAAGACGGCATCGATCGCCCGATCTAGAATAACCAAAGACTCATCAAATCTGTTTAACATAAGGGATATTGACTTTTTTAGAAATTTCAGGAGAACAGCCGTTATGACATTGCGCGGTTCAACGACGGTCTCGGAGCGGATTTTTGCAGGTTTGCCTTACTTGCTTCCTTTGCTCCACGGGTTATTCTATGCAAGCTCGTTTTTTAACGTATTTCCCGCATTACAGTTCTTATTTGTCCCCCTCATGCCGCTTTTGGCCCTTTATGTCGGCGTGCGTTATGCCAACTTAGTTATTTTCTTGGCACTCTTTTTCTTAGTTGTCCGCAATGAGAATATTAAGCATTTTATTCGCTTTAATACGCTGCAAGCCTTAATTGTGGATATCGCGCTGACGATCGTTGATTTGATTTTGCCGTTCTTCGGTAAAATCAGCGGCGCTGATTTTATCATCACAACGATCTCAAATGTTGTGTTCCTGGGCGTGGTTAGCATTGTTGTTTATTCTGTTGTCCAATCTTTGCGAGGGCTTTACGCTGAAATCCCAACGCTCTCCGAACAGGTTTACATGCAGGTTCGGTGACATCCTCCCGACGCTCACCCTATCGGGTAGAGCGTGGGCTTCCCAAGATCGCTCTTGAAGTTTCCTGTTTCATAGCCACCCCAACGGGTTCGGCTCCACAGGCATCAACGCTTCGGCTACGCTCAGCGTATACGATGTGTCCCACCGTCGTTAAACCACGATTACGAATCACTTGACCACTGGCAACATCTCTATCCGTCTCATATTTACACTCAGGACAATGATGAACCCGAACAGACAAGTCTTTCTTGACCGATGCACCGCAAGCAGGACATTCCTGACTAGTGCCAGACGCTGAAACCTTGGAGAAATATACCCCTCGTTTCCATGCAACCCAGCTCAGAGTGTCCAGAAATTCACCCCATCCAGCATCCAGACAATGCTTCCCCAGCATTCCTTTCGCCAACCCTTTCAGGTTCAGCTCTTCCGCAAACACCATCCCCGCTCGATCGCAAAGATGATGGGCCGTCTTGCGGTGAAAGTCCGTACGGCGATTCGCAATCCGTTCGTAAAACCGCGCCACCTTTTTTCGAGCCTTTTGCTGATTTTGAGACCCGTTTTTCTTCCTCGATACCGCTCGGTTCAGCCCTTTAAGCCTGTGTTGAGCCTCAATAAAGAATCGGGGTCGCGCAATCAACTCGCCTTCAGAGGTTGCGACAAAACTATTGAGCCCTACATCAATCCCAATGGGGTAACCGCCAGGAATAATATCGGGCACCTCAATGTTTGACTCCAAAATAAGCTGCACATACCATCCAGATGGACGGCGTACTACCCTAGCTTGCTTGGCTTCAAACCCATCAGGGATGGGGCGATGCAACGTAGCTGTGACTTCTCCAATGCTGGGCAACTTGATTGTTCGTTCACCAATTGGGGCTTTACCCAACTGCGGAAAGGTAAAGCTGCGAAAGCGCTTCTTAAACCGTGGAAAGCCATGACCGGAATTCCACAGGGCATTAAACGCTTTTTCCAGTCGTCCCATCACATCTTGGAGAACCTGAGAATGCACGGCCCCAATGGTCAGGATGACTTTACGGGCTGCGGTCAGATTTCGCTTCTGTTGGTAGTACGTGGGCTTTGGAGCATCGACTGCAATGATGTACTCACTGTGCAAACTACAGGCATTGATGTCGCACTTGCGAGACTTAATCCAATCACGACGTTCGCCAAGGGCATAGTTGTAGACTTTGCGGCAGGTTTCCAGCCACTGAGTCATCAACTCCGTTGTTGAACATCAGGATAGATTCGGTACTCGTAAGTCAGGTTAATCATGATGCCACGATAGCAAACTTTAGGGAGTATGGTGTGTTCCCTAAAACGTCTACGCTTAAACATAATTTCGTTTGTTTCGGCACTGCGGTCACTGAGCC
>JAAURS010000137.1 GCA_012032135.1 Acaryochloridaceae cyanobacterium RU_4_10
TGCCCATCGCGGACCTAGCCGCCAGCTTCCAACACACGATCGCCCGTTCTCTCACCCGACGGACCGTTCAATGTGCCCTCAACTTAGGATTGGACACGATTGCGATCGGCGGCGGTGTTGCTGCTAACAGCGAACTGCGATCTCACCTTAAGGTTGCTGCTGAAGCAAATGGATTGACTGTTATTTTCCCCAGACTATCGCTTTGCACAGACAACGCTGCCATGATTGCCTGTGCTGCATCAGAACATTTGAGCTTGGGGCATCAATCCCCCATGACGTTGGGAACACAGTCTAGGTTGGAGATCGTGGATGTCATGTCTTTGTATATGGACGGGAGATCGTTTCCCTTACAGGGTTCTCGAGTGGCAACAAAAGGGTTACTTTGAGACTGGGCAAATTTAATTTGTTGCTCAGTCATCAACAAGGATTTTATGGAATGGTAGGTCATCCAGACACGCAATCTCAACATTTGACAATCAAACTTTTTAGGTTTGTGGGCTATAGTTTCCTATTACTTTCTTTGTTTGATATTGTGAGTATCTTTATTCCACTGCGCCTCATGAACCCTGAATGGGAGGTTCAGGCCACTACAGCTTTAGTAGAACGTGTAGCAGCTCCTTTAATTGGGTTGGCATTGGTTTTTTACCAAGACATTCAATTACGGGCCAAATGGGAATGGATGGTATTAAAAGGACTCTCTTGGGCTGCATTGATAGTAGGTATTTTATATTTCTTGATATTGCCTTTAATTTTGGCCAACAATGCCCGACTTGATTCTAATATTTCCGCCCAATTTAAGGTTCAACTCGATCGACAGATGGCCCAAGCCGAACAATTTGCACAACGTTTGCAGCAAGCTTCCTCTAAGGCAGAAATCAATGAGTTATTAGTTAGAGCAAGTGGCGGTCAGGGCCTTGCTCCAGATTTACAAGGAAAGGACGTCAAGACGATCAAACAAGCACTATTGGCCAAAATTTCAGCAGGAAAACCTAATATTCGCAAGCAGGCTGAAGCCGCAATAGCAGACCGTCGGCTGAATCAGTTGAAGCTGACTGTGAAAATCTTTTTGGGAGCAGTGGTATCTGGGTTTTCTTTTATTTACATTTGGATTCTCACTCGTTGGACAAGACAACCTCGTTTAGAGAGGGCAGAGATTGATTCTTTGTAGGAGAATTGTCTAAAATTTGCTGAATTTCTTGGGCGATCGCATCTGTTTGTTCCAACATTCCCATATGTCCGCAGTTGGGAATTTCAATCACGTTAGGTTGACCATCCTGAAAGTCTTTGTGAAAGCTAGCTAAGTGATAAACATATTTAAGTTCCATCACCGGATCTTGTAGTCCCGCAATAAAAGTAACGGGCTGCTGGAGGAGAGAGACCACTTGAGGCAATAAATGAACTTGGTCTGGCACGGTGGAATCCAACAGCGATCGCAAAGCCGCCTCTGGATGGGCGGCCACAAAATCGATGAGGCGTTGTTTTCCCCAAGTTCGCGCTAAAGCTTGGTTGACCATCATGTGACCGAACGCCAGATCTAGTAACGGAACATGGGGAAGCCAAGACGGCCTGAACCGCAGCATCGTTTCTCCCGCAGCACGGAACCGATCGAACGCTTCTTTTACGTAAATTCCACCCCCTGAATTCAGACAAATGACCCCTTCAACAATCTGGGGAGCCAACGCTGCGGCCCACAGCGAAATACTGCCACCGAGGGAATGGCCCACCAACCAAGCTTTAGAAATATTGAGTTCTTTGAGTAAAAGGACCAGATCTTGAGCGTAAGCCGCTGGTGCGTAGCGACTTTGGTTATCCTCTAGCAACGAACTCGCGATCGCTGGATGTAAATCCAAGGCTGTCGTCGTATCTACTGGGGAACTCAAATCAGTCTCTTCAAGCCGCGACTCGCCAAATCCTCTGAGGTCATAGGCCAAACATTGGTGGGATGGTGAAAGATGCTCAATAAGCGGATCCCAATACCGACGACCGAGCAACCAACCATGCACAAAAACTAAAACAGGCTCGGCATTCACCGCATTCGTTAGCTCGTAAGAATGCTGAACGCCCTGAATACTAACGCTTGGCATAGGCTCATCCGACTACCGCGAAATTCCCCCATCACCCTAATCTTCTCCTGTGGAATGAACCTCTGTCCAGCAACGTTAACAATTCCCTGCTTGCCCTTAGCACAATAAGTTCCCTGAAAGATAGACGCTTAGCAAGCTATTGAAAATAATTCTTATATAATTTGAACCTATGTTTGAGCCAGTTTACTTTCCGATCGCTAATCAGTTTGGATGGCGATCGGTCGATTCATGTGATTTTATCAACCTGAAAAACCAAAAAAGTCTTGTCCCGCAAGACTTGTGCGCTTGACAAAAAAGAAGGCGACTGCACTTCTGCGAATTAGTTGACAATTTATATCAATAAGTCCCATAGTGTATTTGGGAATTTATTGAATTTAATTCTCAATAAGAGATTTTAGATTGACTAATTCAACGCCGATCTGACCTGCACTATTACTCCAAGGAGAATAGACAACGATGCAAGCTTACGGAAATCCAAATGTGACCTATGACTGGTGGGCGGGCAATGCCCGTTTTGCCAACCTGTCTGGTTTATTTATTGCTGCCCACGTGGGGCAGGCCGCCCTCACAACTTTTTGGGTTGGGGCGTTTACGCTGTTTGAACTTTCAAAATACAGTTCTAGTCTCCCGATGGGGGAGCAGGGCTTAATTTTGCTGCCCCATCTTGCAACCTTAGGGTTGGGGATTGGTGAAAATGGGGCGATCGCAAATACGTACCCCTATTTTGTAGTGGGCGTGATTCACTTGATTTCTTCAGCCGTATTAGGTGCGGGTGCTATTTTTCACACCATCCAAGCCCCTGAAGATCTTAGAACTGCCAAAGGACAAGCCAGAAAATTTCATTTTGATTGGGATAACCCTAAGCAATTAGGCATGATTCTGGGCCATCATTTGCTTTTTTTAGGAGCTGGCGCATTATTGCTGGCGGCCAAGGCGATGTACTTTGGCGGATTGTATGACGCGACGACGCAAACCGTGCGAGTGGTAACCAATCCCACCCTAGACCCGTGGGTGATTTATGGATATCAGACCCACTTTGCCAGCATTAACAATTTGGAATACTTAGTAGGAGGCCATATTTATGTGGGCATTCTGCTTTTGCTGGGTGGTGTTTGGCATATTGCCAAAGATCCGCTGCCTTGGGCCAAACGAGTCTTGATGTTCTCTGGTGAAGCGATTTTGTCTTATTCTTTGGGCGGGATTGCCCTTGCTGGGTTTGTCGCGGCCTATTTCTGTGCGGTGAATACCCTTGCTTATCCCGTTGAGTTCTACGGTCCTGTCCTGGATATCAAACTTGGCATCATGCCCTACTTTGCCGATACGGTGAAATTACCCAATGGGGCTCATACTGCTCGGTGCTGGTTGGCAAATGCCCACTTTGTGTTGGCTTTCTTCTTCCTGCAAGGCCATCTCTGGCACGCGCTTCGAGCAATGGGATTTGACTTTAAGCGGGTGGAACGTGCGTTGAATGGGATGGGGAACCGACCCAGTCGCATCAGCCCTGCTGCCAAGGCTACTGCCGCTTCTGTTGCGTCAGAACCCGCTCAATAAACAGTTTTCAGACTCTCCTCTTTTAACTGTTCTCCTCCTGTCGGGAATTAATCGCTGACTTGGGAATGCCAACTTAATTCCCGACACTTTCCTCTATTTCACAAACAATTGACCCTACAACACAATGTCCAATAGATTTGATGCGCTTTGGCTCAGTGCAAGTCCTAGCTTGCGATGCTTTAATCGACCGCTACAGCAATTTCTTGTCAAACATACAAATATCGTTGAATGGCAATACTTTCAAGACCTGGATGAGGGAAGTTGTGTTTTTAAAGCGGTGAGCTTGCTAGAGGACTATTTGGAAGCTTGCGATCGCCCCCTTCATCTGATCGGGCATGGCATTAGTGGTGCGATCGGCTTACTCTATGCAAGACTTCACCCTCAAAAGGTCCAAACTTTAACCCTGTTGTCCGTGGCCGCTCAACCTGCCATCACCTGGCATTCTCACTATTACGTGCAACGTCATTTATCGCCCTGTAGTCGTCAGCAAGTACTGGCCCAAACCGTGCGGAATTTGTTTGGCTCGCGTCCTCCCTATTCAGTTAAAGCGTTAGTGAATGCTTTAGATAAAGATTTGGAGCAATCTCCCTGTCTTCAGTCCTTGTTTCATCCCGTTGATTTACCCAAGGGAGGCGTTTCCATGCCCTTGATGATTTGCGGAAGCCAAACGGATACTGTGGTAGATCCAATGGCACTACATCAATGGTTATCCTGGCTCAAACCCAACGATGTGTTATGGGAATGTCCTGAAGGACGTCACTTTTTCCAATATTTTTATCCTCAGCTTGTGGGCGAACAAATCCTAAAATTTTGGGAATCTTCCGATAGTGCGTTATCTGTATCGCTGACCCAAATTGAGAATGTTAAAACCCACTAGACCTTAAAGGACTTCTTACCATGTCTTCTCCTGCACCTGTCACGATGTCCAACTTAGTCTCATTACCCATTCGCTGTTATCAAAAGTCGTTTCTGAAAGGTGATTTTTTATCTTTGGAACCGGATTTATTGTGGCGTCTGGAATATGGATTCATTCGCTCTATTATCTGGAATTATGATGGTCAAGCCGCAACACTGGGAATTTGGGGGCCAGGAGATACCATTGGCAAAATCCTCTCCCAGACTGAAGATTGTGACCTAGAGTGCCTTACCCCAGTGATGATGAATGGCCTTCCGCTACCGAGGATCTCTTCTACTGAATTGCAAGAAGCAACCCTGTCTCACCTCCAGCAATCCCAAACATTACTGAAGATTTTGCACTGTAGACCTATGCCGCTACGTTTTTTGAAGCTACTAAATTGGTTAGCCTATCGATTTGGTCACCCAGTAGATCGGGGTTTGCTACTAGATTTGAGGCTAACCCACCAGACCTTAGCAGAAATCATAGGTACAACACGAGTCACCATCACACGGATGTTGGGCGTTTTTGAGCGGGAAGGGAAGATCGAACAACTCCACCAACACAGATATCTTTTGAACGCTTACAATATTTCTGTTTGATTGTTATTTTGACCGAACTTAGATGGGTTCAGGCTAAAATAGCTGGTTACAATAGCCACCAACAACCACCACACGGTAAACACTTGGGGACGGTACAACACAGTGTCAACAGTGCTGTGAATCAATAGACCGCAAATACTGACGAGCACGGCAATCAACCACAATCCTTCAGTATTTTGCTCCATTCTGAATCTCTGGATTTGGACCCATCCCTGCTGGAACAGGGCGACAAGGAAGGCCATAAAACAGGTAAAGCCAATGATGCCAAATTCGACAAGGTGCTCTAAGTAAATAGAGTAGGCACTGAGCGCGCTAAATTTGGGGCGTTGATAGAGTGGGTAAATTTTATTGAATGCGTCATGACCTGGACCAATTCCAGTAATCGGGCGATCGCGAATCATGCGATTGACGGCATCCCAAACATTGATGCGGAAGTTATTGCTACTATCTCCACGACTGAGAAAAATACTCAACACCCGTTCTCTGAGAGGGGGAATGAGCAGGATGGCGATCGCTAAAACGGCGGTCCCGCCCCCTAGTAAAACAGGGAAAGACCAAATGCGCCAGAATACAGGCAAACGCGGTAAGAACCAATAGAGACAAAGAACCCCCATCAAGGGTAGAGCAACTGCCAAGCCAATCCAAGCCCCCCGACAAAGGGTCAAGATGAGACATAACGTATTGACCGCAAACATGACGGAGGCCAGAACCCTAGTTCCCCAAGATTTCCATAAAAAGGTAGCTGCCAAACTGAGCGGCACCGCAGGCAGAATGTAGGCAGCCAATAAGTTTGGATTTCCGAGATAACTAAAAGCCCGAGTCACGTTTGCTAGAGAAGATTCTGGGTCTACCCAAGTTGCCAGAGGTTTTTCACCAAAGATACATTGGCGCAGCCCATACAAACTCACCACAAATGCAGCGACTAAGTAAACGACAATGAGCCAATCTCGCCAACGTTTGAAGCGTACGGTTCGCTCTATCAAGGCAAACACAATTAAATAAAGCGAGAGTTCCAGCAGTCCACTGATGGCCTCTTTTTTCACGGGCGAAAAGGCTGTGGAAAGTCCGGCACTGAGCCAGTACAGTGCCAACAGACCATGAATGGGTGAGATTTTACTCGGTTGCGGTGCATCGTCTGAGAGGGTGAGCAATAGCCAAAACCCAGCACAACCCACTTCAATCAGACCAATATAGGCCGTGGCGGTTCCTACAAAAGGGCGATCGCAAACAGAGCGGTGAGCAAACAGACCGATAATTCTGTCCCCCACTGCATCAGTAAACTATGCTGACGCCAATTCCTGAGCGGGTCAAAGCACTTCCATAACAGGCTATGACGCACCCATTCTGCGGCAGAAAGTTTGACTAGGGTTAGCCTTTGCAACGCGGGGTTCATGATTAGGGTTAGTCTTTGCAACACGAGAGTCATAAGGCACCGTTGACAATATCGGGTTCAACTGTTGCCATTATGCTCAAGATTGGTCATCTTGCAAAATGTGCCCGTGTCGATCGCCTGCATTAGGGTCAAATTTTCAAAAATAATTATTCCGTCAAACCATGCTCCAACGCATAGCGCACCAGTTCTGTACGGCTATTGGTGCCAGTTTTACTAAACAAGCGGCTCACATATTTTTCAACGTTACGCACGCTGGTTTCAAGACGTCGCGCAATTTCTTTATTCATTAGGCCCTGAGCCACCAAATTCAGTACGCTTTGCTCGCGGGGTGTAAAGTCAATCTGGATGGGAGAAGGGGTGGTGGCCAAAACCGAACGGTTGGTCAGAAGAGACTTAATTTCAGCCACTTGACTGGCCAAATCCGCAATATTAGTGCCCCCTTCAATGTCCGTCAAGGCTGCTCGTCTTGCCAAAATATTCGTGACAATCGCAACCAGCTCATCGGGGTCAAAGGGTTTAGACAGATAGGCATCCACACCCGCTTTATAACCCTGGATGCGGTCTTTAGTCATGCCCCGTGCGGTCAAAAAAACCACTGGAAGCCTGGAAAATCTTGGGTCTTCCCGCATTTGTTTGAGAAACTGATACCCATCCACTTGAGGCATCATGATGTCCGAAATGACTAAATCTGGCAGACGTTTCTCCAGTAATTCCCAGCCAACTTTGGCATTAGGAGCCACATCCACCGTAAACTCACTGTCTTCTAGGTAAGCTTGGACGGCATCCCGCAGTCCAGGTTCATCGTCAACCAAAAGTAAGTAACCAGACATCGTTTCTCCTTGGGCGTGGGTTGATGTAACAACGGTAAGCCTCTCTATTGTGCAATGCCATGTTGTTGGATTGACGGAAGTGTATAAACTGGCAAGTATTTGCTGACAAACACTATACCGTTAAACCTTATAGCCCCTCGATTTTTTGGGGTCATCTCTACTTTTTATCTTAAATCCCAGGCCCAATAAACACTGGTTACTTCTAATCCATTGGGGCATTCTTGAGCAATAACCCGCAACCCGCGCAATTTGTCTAGAAACTTTTCATAAGGGGTCTTTCTGAGCGTTTTGTCCAGAAGTGTATAGGTTGTAGCCTGACTGCAACGTTCGCATTTGCCATACAATAACGCTACTTCAATCATTTCAATTGCGATCGCTCGTTGTTGCATCCGCCGTGTGGTGTGGTTGGGGTCAGAGGCCGTGCCCGATAGGAAAAAATTAGGCAATGTGGAAAGGTTGCTGTCTTGACCCAGAAGTTGGCGAATTTGCTGTACGAGTCTCATGGAAGGCACCTCATTGCGGCGTGGTTTTGTTTATAACCTCAGAATAGGGATCTATCCATTCACGCAAAACGAGGGATTCACGGAATTATTTTATTTGAGTTCGGTGGGATATCCGTAAATTTAACGACTCGGCCTGGGTAAGATTCTTGCAGTAAGCACTACAGTCTTTATCCCGTTCCCGTTCCAGTTATTACTAAAGGCTGAAGCGATCGCTGAAAGAGGACTTCTTCTGAGGCGAACGCCCCATCGGTTGAAACCCAGACGGAGCGAACTTGAGTCACTTCCCCTTGGCAAAAATCGACCAAAGAAAAATTGTGATGGCGGGTAGAGGCAATCTCAAGAACCCTAGGGACACAGGCTGCATTCAGATAAACCGTGCCGTCTCGATCGACCTTCACCCGTTCTCGCAAACGGTCTCTGGTATGACGCAAATTATGGTGCATATGCCCAAAGGCAACCAGTGGAACCTTCTTCCCCAAAGCTTTAGCAGCTTTAATTGCTTGAAACAAATCTGGATCGCCGTAGTCTCCGCCAATGGGCATCCAATCTCTGCCACAGGGGTCTTCTGGATTGTTGCCTAAGCCCGTGGGGCCATTGTGGTTCAGAACAATGATGGTGTCAAAATCAGTGGATTGGGTCGCTTGCGTGATGCGATCGCTGGATTCTTGCATGGAGCGCACACCAAAGCGTTCTGCATAAAAGTCTGCATATTTCCACTCCGGTCCGCCCCAGCTAAAGGGTCTCCCTCCTACCACGCTAAAATGGAATTGTGAAAAATCTTGCTTCCCGTAGCCCACATGAGCAGTCCCCAAGGCTTCCATCTGTTGCTGAACGCGATCCTCTTGGTGGCGATCGTAAGGACATTTGCTGCGACCCCAAGGTGTAGCGGTATACCAGGAGTCATGGTTACCTAAGACGACTGAGAAGGGAATAGACATTTGGGAGACTTGTTCCACTAAGTCAAGGGCTTCATTTCCAAAGTCCCCTACAAACAAAACCAAGTCCACGCCCAATGCGATTAAAGCAGCTTCATCTTGAGCCGTCCATTGACCGTGTACGTCACCCACTACAGCAATTTGGAGCGTGTCTGGATGGCGTGGTGAATAGGTTTGCATAACCGATGGATGGGTCACAGTGGCGCTCCTAGGGCGATGCAATAAATCTGAATAACCTCGGGGTCAATCTTGGATATAGTCTTGACCATTGGCAAGAGCAATCTCAGCCCGCATAAATTCTCTGCCTAAATAGGCTGCATGATCGAGTTTGGAAACCAAACAGGTTTCAGAAGTTTCCAAAATTTGGATGCAGAGTTCTTTGGCAGTTTTGGCTTGAAAAACCGTAGTGGGTTCTCGGTCGACTTTGCCGCAGGTGGGAAAAGGTTTACCTGTTTCTGGATCGACGGCGAGACCTTTTTCATTAATGGTGTTGGTGAAATGCTTCGCACAAAGCATTTCTGCCTCGCGATCGACATAAATGATGAAGTACCCCGCTGGATCTAGGGCAATAAACCGATGGGACAGTTTGTTATTAATGGTGGTTTGTTGTTCGAGAATTGAGGTCATTCGTCTGGGATGTTCTACAAGAAGACTATGCCTGACAGGTGTTGTAAGCTGACGAGCTTCTTTTAGTCTAGTCTCTCGGACTTCTTTTTCACGATTGGCGGCAATTCTCTATCCCCAAATCGTTGGGTGCTGGTGGATGCTAGGAAGCACTACTAGATTTCTCGCAACCCTCAGACTTGGTGAACTGATTGGCGCATCATGAAGGCGTTGGACGTGGTTAAACTAATTTTTCAGCACTTTCCACTCTATATTTGGGGAGCAAATCAATCCCCGTAATGCGTCCACATTCGCAAAACCCTGACAATCCGCTCATCCTCAAAAACCTCATAAACCAAACGATGCCGAATGTTAATTCGTCTGGAGAAGACAGGCGTAGCAGTCCCTTTAAGCTTTTCAAAGCTTGGTAGTGACTGGTAAGGATTTTCAACTAAAACAAGCAGCAGTTTTTCAACTTGCGGTTTCAGTCCAGCGGACGCTATTTTAAGCGAATCTTTGAGGGCTTGCTTAGAAAATTTCAATTCCCAAGACATAGACTCACTACCAGGGGAGGGTATTAGAGCATTCTTCAATGGGTTCTTTCATCCCTTCCTCAATAGATTCCCAAACACCAGGAATCGACTTCAAATAAAGCGTCTCCTGAATTGAACGCCAGTCCTCTTCACTAACCAAGACCGCATTTGCTCGTTTGCCAACAATAGTGACAGGCTCATGAGACTCATTGACTCGATCGACCAGTCCAAAGAGTGCTTGCCTAGCCTCAGTAACCGAAACAATTGTGGTGTCTGACATAGTTTTTGCTTATACGTTATTTTTATATTGTACGTTATTGCGTACAATTCTGCTCTTTTTGCCACCTCCGTGCAAGTCAAAGTCTCAAAACAAGCTTGGAACTTAACTCAAGAATGTAGATGCTTTTCAATTAAAAAGCAGAAAACTCACTGATTCCCAAAATTGGGCAATCGAGTTTTGCATCCTCGATTCAAAAACCCATCCATTCCCCACGCCGCACATTCAATCGATCGCGGCACATTGGGCTGACCCGAAGTGGTGTAATCACAAGCAACATACCCATTCCCATCAGAATCAACCGCCTGACACTTTAAGCCATTTACCTCTTGTCTCAACACCGAAGAGACATAATCCCTCAATTGTCCCTCAGCAAAATCTCTGCCAAACAGCGACTGACCCACCGTCCGCCCCGCTGTCAGCAGAAAAGTACCTACCACCACCACAAAAAAACCGATCGCACCTAACACTAAAAACAATTTGATCTTGTTCATAGGACTTGTCTAGACACCTTCAAAAATAACTAAGCCAAAGCCGCTTTGATTTTGGCCAAAGCCGCCGCTTCCGTCTCGCTGACCTTTGGACTGCCCGACCCAAACAGGCCACTCCCCGCTGCATTTGCCACACGATCGCAACAGGCATAAAGAAAATCTTTGTATTCGCGTACCTCATCCGCCGTCGCTTTCGCATTTAAGAGAGCGAGTGCATCGGTTATTTTTGCGATCGCAGTCTCCACCGCAGTGTCCGGTCTCAGATCCTCTGCCTTGACCTGGATTCTGGAGGAGGGATTCGCCTGAAGTTCCTTAGCTGCCTCCTCAGAAAACAGCGCTTGAATCACAGCATTATTGGGATACTTTGTCGCCGCACTTGCCACTTCCTTCGCCAGCGCAGACGCTTCAATTGCCGATGAAACAATCCCAACATCTACCATTGCAACAGCGATACCGCTCACCATTACAGCTCCGGCCACTTTAGATAACTCATCCGGTGTATAAGAGACTGTCATAAGAACCTCGTAGTTTGGAAACCCACCGCTTTCAAGGGTGGGATGAAAAACAAGCTAGCGCTTTTAAGCGCTTGTAGATTGGATCGAGCATAGCTATAGCCCAAATCAATCCCCCTTGTGGGGTGGGGCCATTACTGGCCCCAAGGCGAGGAAATTGTTGTATCCT
>JAAURS010000138.1 GCA_012032135.1 Acaryochloridaceae cyanobacterium RU_4_10
ACGCAGCTTCAATCTCTTGCTTTGGGTGAGATCGTCTTCCCATAACAACCTTTATTTATATAAACTAAACCCATGACGATTGGTTGTCAAGTGACAACCAATCGGTTGAATATATTCAACCGATATAATGAAACACTAGGTGTTAGGAGTATCAATACCATCAAAGGTTGAGAGCTGTAACCTTTTTGCAGTCTCAAGATTGCTAACTTCATAAGCCCATTCACTGGGAGTAAGAAGTGCGTCGTAGTTTTTTGCAATGACGTGCTGTCGTTGTTCCGTCACAAATTCTGAAATGTCTTCAATATTCACGATCCACTCTCGCGAATACTTGATAGCGGCTTGATCCTGTAACCCTAGCTGAATTGCCCGACGCTCCAGCTTTTCACCTGCTGGAGCATGGTCTGGATCCCACTGCAAACGGACGTCAGACGTTTTGACAGCGTTATTCCATATTTGTTGGTTCTCATACACTTCAGGAATGTACTGCGAGTGAACGGCTTGCGCAAGGATTGAGTCAAAGGCAGAACGCTGGATCCGAATCGCTAAAGTGACTTCCTGCCCTTCCTTTGTTCCCCAACCCGATCGATACATCATCCAAAGAAAATTGGGTTTGATCCATGTCATGCGCGAGAGTTTAAATTCTCCGCCAAAATAACCGTTCTGTGAAGCAAAATGCCCGATGGAAGGGCGATAGGCTTGGTAGACAACAATTGAATCTGGATCGTACTGAGCAAGAATCGCTCTTCCTCTCGATTGCCAGCGGTCTTGTTGATTTAGGTATGGCTCAGTTTTTAAGTTCATCGTTCAAGCTTGCCCCAAAAACAGTTTTAGAGAAAGCGATCGCCATACTCGAAGTATAGAAAGATATGCGATCGGTTCAATCCAGTTATGCAAGACATGGGTGAAGTTCGAGTCAAGGTAGATTTACCAGTGGATTGCGCGAACCAACGTCTCCTCCCCAACCCAGCTAATCTGGGCTAACCCGTCTCTAAAGTAAAGTAGCAAACCGTAACGAATATTTAATAACTGTTGCGTTTTCTCTATCAAATTGTGTCAGTTCCGGCCCTTAAGCCCTGCAAGGGCCGGATTCTTTGCTACAAACACTTAAGGAAGACCAATAAATCTTCAATTTCAACCTCGATGATAGCCTCTGTTAGATTTTCATCGCCAAGGAGTTCTCTTGCATGTTCACTCACGTCAAGTCCGCCATTCGGCACGTTAGTCCCGACGATCTCAAAGGACGTGCCTTGATGAAGGTGGTCTATGTCGTGTTAGAGCCTCAGTATCAAAGTGCCCTGACCACTGCCGCCACCTCCATCAACCGCAATAACCCTAACCTGGCCATTGAACTGAATGGTTATCTGATTGAAGAATTGCGATCGCCGGAAAATTACGCTGCCTTCGAGCGAGATATTGCCCAGGCCAATATTTTCATCGGCTCGCTGATTTTTCTAGAAGACATGGCGGATAAGCTTGTGGCCGCCGTAGAACCCCACCGCGATCGCCTGGATGCGGCGGTGGTGTTTCCGTCCATGCCTCAGGTCATGCGCCTGAACAAAATGGGAAGTTTTTCGCTGTCTCAGATTGGGCAATCCAAGAGCGTGATTTCCCAGTTCATGAAGAAGCGTAAGGAAAATGCAGGCGCAGGCTTCCAGGATGCCATGCTGAAGCTGTTGCGGACGTTGCCCCAGGTTTTGAAATACCTGCCAATGGACAAAGCCCAGGATGCCCGTAACTTCATGCTGAGTTTTCAGTATTGGTTGGGCGGATCCCCAGAAAACTTGGAAAATTTCTTGCTGATGTTGGCGGATAAGTACGTCTTCAAAGGGGACGGCATCCGGCAACCTCAAAACGGTGAAGCGGCGATCGCCTACCAAGAGCCCGTCACCTATCCCGACATTGGGATCTGGCATCCCCTCGCGCCAGAGATGTTTGAAGATGTGCGGGAATACTTGAACTGGTTTAGCTCCCGCCGAGATGTCAGTGAAGATCTCAAAGATCCTCTAGTCCCCACCATTGGGCTTATTTTGCAACGCACCCATTTGGTGACGGGAGACGATGCCCATTACGTGGCCTTGGTCCAAGAGCTAGAGTCCCAAGGGGCACGAGTGATTCCCGTCTTTGCAGGCGGACTCGATTTTTCTAAACCCGTCGAAGCATTTTTCTTTGACCCGGCAGCCGCGAATGCTGATACACCCATCGTGGATTCGGTGATTTCCTTGACGGGGTTTGCCTTGGTGGGCGGTCCCGCTCGTCAAGATCATCCCAAGGCGATCGAAACCCTGAAAAAGCTGAATCGGCCCTACATGGTGGCCTTGCCTTTGGTGTTTCAGACCACTGAAGAATGGGAAAACAGTGACTTGGGTCTTCACCCCATTCAAGTGGCCCTCCAAATTGCCATTCCCGAGTTGGATGGTGCCATTGAGCCCATCATTCTTTCGGGACGGGATGGGACGACGGGGAAATCGATCGCACTGCAAGATCGGATTGAAACCGTGGCACAACGGGCGGTGAAATGGGCCAGTCTGCGGCGCAAGCCCAAGATTGAGAAAAAAGTTGCCATTACGGTCTTTAGTTTCCCGCCGGATAAAGGAAATATCGGGACTGCGGCCTATTTGGATGTATTCGGTTCCATTTACAAGGTCTTAGAAGCTCTCAAGCACAACGGCTACGACCTAGGAGATTTGCCTGCCAATGCTGAAGCCTTGATGCTGGAAATTCTGCACGATGCCCAAGCGCAGTACAACAGCCCGGAACTGAATATTGCCCATCGGATGTCAGTGCGCGAGTACGAAGCGCTGACGCCCTATTCCAAGCGTCTGGAAGAAAATTGGGGACCACCTCCGGGCAATCTCAACAGCGACGGCCAAAATCTACTGGTGTTTGGAAAACATTACGGCAATGTGTTTATTGGAGTTCAGCCCACCTTCGGTTATGAAGGCGACCCCATGCGGCTGCTATTTTCCCGCTCGGCCAGTCCGCACCACGGATTTGCGGCTTACTACACCTACCTCAACCAGATCTGGGGCGCAGATGCAGTTTTGCATTTTGGAACCCACGGCTCTCTGGAATTCATGCCTGGGAAACAGATGGGGATGTCTGGGGATTGCTACCCCGATAACTTGATCGGCAACATTCCCAATCTGTACTATTACGCCGCCAATAACCCCTCCGAGGCCACGATCGCAAAACGGCGCAGCTATGCCAACACGATCAGCTACCTCACCCCACCCGCAGAAAATGCAGGGCTCTACAAGGGGCTCAAGGAACTGGGCGAATTGATTGCCTCTTACCAAACCCTGAAAGATAGCGGGCGCGGCGTGGCGATCGCCAATTCCATCGTGGACCAATGCCGGATCGTCAACCTGGACAAAGATATTGAGTTACCGGAGGGAGATACCAAAGATCTCACTTCAGAGGAGCGCGATAACCTCGTCGGGAAGGTCTATATCAAGATTATGGAAATTGAGGCAAGACTTTTGCCTTGCGGTCTCCATGTGATTGGCAAGCCCCCCACAGCAGAAGAGGCGATCGCAACGCTGGTCAATATCGCCAGTCTGGATCGAGCGGAGGAGAACATCGTCAGTTTGCCTCGCCTGATTGCTCAGAGTGTGGGGCGGGATTTGGATGAAGTATTTGCCAATAGCGATCGCGGCATCTTAACGGATGTGCAATTGCTCAACGAAATCACCCAAGCGACCCGTGCCGCAGTGACCGCCTTGGTCCAAGAACAAACCAATGCGGAAGGCCGAGTAGAACGCGTCTCCATTCTGAATTTCTTCAACATGGGCCGCAAGGAACCTTGGATTGAAGCCCTGCATCAATTGGGCTACAAAAACATCACAGCGGATTCTATGAAGCCGTTGGTGGAATATCTAGAATTCTGTCTCAAACAAGTGGTGGCCGATAACGAACTGGGTGCCCTGTTGAAAGCCTTAGAAGGGGAGTACGTTCTCCCTGGCCCTGGGGGCGATCCCATTCGCAACCCAGATGTGTTGCCCACGGGCAAAAACATGCACGCCCTCGACCCGCAATCCATCCCCACCACGGCAGCCATTGAATCTGCCAAGGTTGTCGTGGATCGGCTGTTAGCGCGCCAGCAACTCGAAAATGGGGGGGCTTGGCCCGAAACCATTTCAATGGTGCTTTGGGGTACCGACAACATCAAAACCTACGGCGAATCCCTTGCCCAGGTGATGTGGATGGTGGGCGCTCGACCCATTCCCGATTCCCTCGGACGCATCAACAAGGTGGAGCTGATTTCCCTGGAAGAATTGGGCCGTCCCCGGATTGATGTGGTAGTGAACTGTTCTGGCGTGTTCCGGGATCTCTTCATCAACCAGATGGCGTTGTTAGACCAGGGCGTCAAAATGGCGGCTGAAGCGGATGAACCCTTAGAGATGAACTTCGTGCGCAAACATGCTTTGAAGCAGGCAGAAGATTTGGGGCTCAACGTGCGCCAAGCAGCCACCAGGGTCTTCTCCAATGCCTCCGGCTCTTACTCTTCCAACGTTAACCTAGCCGTGGAAAACAGCACCTGGGATAGCGAAGCTGAACTTCAAGAGATGTTCCTCAAACGCAAGTCCTTTGCCTTCTCTGCGGACTCCCCCGGCACGATGGAAGAGTCCCGCGCCATCTTTGAAACTACTCTCAAAACCGTGGATGTCACGTTCCAAAATCTGGATTCCTCCGAAATCAGCCTCACGGACGTAAGCCATTACTTTGACTCCGACTCCACTAAGGTCGTTGCCAACCTGCGCGGAGATGGCAAGCAACCCACCTCCTTCATTGCCGATACCACCACGGCCAACGCCCAAGTCCGCACGCTTTCCGAAACCGTCCGCTTGGATGCCCGAACCAAACTCTTAAACCCCAAATGGTATGAAGGGATGCTGAGTCACGGCTATGAAGGCGTGCGGGAAATGTCCAAACGGTTGGTCAACACGATGGGTTGGTCCGCAACGGCTGGGGCCGTGGACAACTGGGTTTACGAGGATGTGAACACCACGTTCATTGAAGATGCAGCCATGCGCGATCGCCTCAAAAACCTCAACCCCCATTCTTTCCGCAAGATGGTGGGGACGTTGTTAGAGGTAAATGGTCGCGGCTATTGGGAAACCAGTGAAGAAAACCTGCAAATGCTCCGAGATCTCTATCAAGAGATTGAAGATCGCATTGAAGGGATTGAGTAGCAGTTTCTGAGCAGTAGTGCGATCGCAACTTTTCAGTACGATCGCACTGTTGCTCACGACTTTAATGCATTAGTTGGATTCTATGCTTTCTTCCCAAACTGTTACGTCAATGGCTTGCCAGTATTGGGGGTACAGAACTTGGTCTACGATGCGCTGAGCTTCTTCAGGCGGCAATTTCAGCAGTCGTTCTCTGGCTTGGACTTTTTGCTCAAGCAGGTCTTCAAGGTCTGTTGAAATAATAGGGTCGCTGTTCATAAGGTTATTTTAGATCGGTCAATAGTGGTAGCGACAAGCAATGATAGTCAGGTAATCATCTTTTACTGCATAAAGCAAACGGTGAGTATCATCGATTCGCCGCGACCAGAAACCAGTGAGATTTTCTTTGAAGGGTTCGGGTTTGCCAATGCCTTCAAAAGGTTCTCTGAGCGTTGCTTCAATCAATTTATTAATTCTTTTCAAAGTTTTCCTGTCTTGACCTTGCCAGTATAGATAGTCAGACCATGCAGCATCGGTCCAGGCTAGCTTTCTAGTCATCTAAAAGATCTCGTTCTAATGCTTTACCTTCTCTAAATTGGGCGATCGAGCGTTCTAGGTGGGCTGCGTTGGCTGGAGATTTAAGCAAATAGACGGTTTCTTGAAGACTGTTGAAATATTCTAAGGACATTACAACGGCATCATCGGCATCGCGCCTAGTGATAATGGTGTAGTCAGCATCTTCAACCACACAATCTAAAACGGTTTTTAGATTATTTCGCGCTTCGCTGAAGCTTACAACTCTCATACAATTAGACCTGTCCAGTACATTGTACAAGTTTAGCCGTATTTGAAAATTGATGCAATGCAGATCGTGGTATTATCCATGCGATCGATAATGTCATCCTCATGGGCTAAATGCTATCACCCCTTCAGAAGCAGGCTGTCCTCTCACTGCTTCTCATCGCACCCCTATTCAGTATCGGCACTACCCTTTCCCTGGCGATCGCTCCTGGAATACCTGGTTCATTGGGCTTTGCAGTCGCCTACCTACTTTTCATTACTCTCCCCACCCTGTGGACCATTAAAATCGACCAAAACGTCATCAAGTTCCCCAAAATCACAAAACAAGGATGGTCAATTGGGTTAATCCTCGGTGGGTGTATGGCAGCAGCTATTCTAATCGCCTACTTCCTAGTGGGTTAAAACTGGGCAAATCTATCGATCGTTCGCGCTAAAATGCAACTCACAGGTGGAACCAATCCAACTAACTTTTGGCTCAGCTCTTTCTACTTCACATTTATAAATTCCTTTGTCGAAGAAGTCGTTTGGAGAGGCTTTATCTATCAAAAATGTACCATCCTGCTCGAAGGAGTAGGTGCAATTATCTTCTCAGCACTATTATTTACAACACATCACACAATTGGCATTGCTGCCATTACCCATAACTGGCGCATCACCCTTGTTGGAAGTCTTGGTGTTTTTGCCGCAGGTTTCATTTGGTCAAGTCTCTATCACAAGACCCGATCGCTATGGCCTTGCTATGTGAGCCATGTCTTTGCCGCAGGAGTTTGCCGATCGCCCTTCAGTCTTGCGTGAGTGGTAGATCTGCGATCACATTGGCCGTATGAGGCAATGGGCGATTGGTTTTCTTAGGCGTGCGATAGCTACGCACCAAGAGTCCGTAACCACTCCAACAAATCATCCGGTTGCGAGAAATCCAGCAGTGCCTCGCCCAAAGATTCTAGTTGGGTGAGAGAGAGGGATTGGATCTGAGATCGGGTTGTTGGGGATATGTCACCAATACGTCGGGTGAGCTGGCGAAGAATCAGCGATCGTTCATGTTCCAAGCCCTGTTCTAAGCCCTGTTCTAAGCCCTGTTCTAAGCCCTGTTTGAGTCCCTTCTCGATTCCAAAACGTTCAGCATTCGTTACATAAGTCACCTTTCTTTCCTCCTCAAATGATTGAAGTTCCTGCCAAAACTCCCGCTCAATCGCCTCTGGTAAAATCATAACCCAATCCACAAATCGATATAAATCCAGAATCTGTTGCCGCTCATACCCTTTTCATAAAGCATTTTCGTCAATCTAAATTTCCAATCCTTTCGCTGCTGAATCCTGCCCTTAGTCTCAATGACCTTCAAATGTGCCAGCACCACAATGGCAAAAGGATTGTCGCTAGATTCTAGTTCCTCAATGCGATCGCGCCAATCTAAGAGCTTGACAATACCGAATTCAAAACTGAAGCGAGTATCAGGATAATTAACGGCATAGCTTTGGGGTCTCCAAGACAAAGTTTCATCACAGAGAATCACCAAGCTCACCGGAATTTGCCGATACAGGTCAAAGATTCTGAAGTTATAGATGAAAACTCGTTCCTCAAATCTTGACTCATATTGACTTTGAACTTCAATATGACAAAATAGCCAAACTTGATTACTTTCTAATAACCAAACCTTCACTAATAAATCGGCATATCGCTTCCCAACTTCTGCTTCTCGGGCAATTTGCAACAGTTCCTTGTCCAAAAATTCACAAGGGCGTTCCCAATCGATTAAAGCAGCCGTATTAGGAAAGAAAAACTGTATTGCCTGAGGAAAATAAGCCCTCAAAACATCCTTCCACGGGCCGTCTAGGTCTGCTCTGGGTAAATTCATGCAGTGCTCAACGAAATGAGATCGCTCTGATTGTAGAGTAAACGGCGATCGCGTTGGGGTAAGGTCACACAGTGTTGACTTCCCAGAGATTTATTACATAGAAATCTTGACGAGTCTGAAGCCCCAGGAAATCTGACTCAAAGAGATCGCAAACAACCGTTGGATTCAGAAGGCAGCAAAATATTGACTCACACAGAACAAATAGACAACCTATATTTCCCCTGAGTCAAAGCCACATAAGCTCTCATCCGCAACGGTATTTTGTGGTGTAGTGTACAGTGAGAATCAGCCCAGGAGTTTGCCGATCGCAGGTAGGAGTTCGGAGAATGCTTTTGCGATCGGTTATCATAGAGAATGTATTTTATGAAAATTAACTCTATTCCTAATGTAGAAACGTAATTATATCCATGATTGATTCGATTAACTTTGATGGACTAATAGCTTTAATCTTTCGTATCTCTAACGCAATCTCGATAGGGATAGCTGTAGGTTGGTTCAAAAATTGCATAGTAAAGCTGGATCGCCACTACAGAGAGCCATTTTACATCCTTTCGCATTATTGGCATAACAATAAACATGAGTTTCGCTCGATACGGAAGCGATTGGACGAAGATCTAGAGTACTCACTTCAAATATCTACTCCAGATGATGAGACACCATCGCAAATAATCATCAAAAATATTGGCGAATCAAATATTGAAGAACTTTGTCTTAGTGTGATTGCAGAAAAGTGTTTTGAAGGTTTTAATAGTTATTTTTTTGAAGTTTCTCTAGATACAATTACCAATAAAAATTATCCAAAAGTAGTTACTGAAAATTCCTTTATCAGCGTCGATGAAAGCTATTCCGATGACTTTTATGATCGCCAAAATTATATAAAAATCCTAAACTTGTCTCCTCAAAAAGTTGTGAGATATTATCTTAATAATATTCCACCTCACGAAATCTACTACATAGCGGGCACAAGTAGAGTACACTCTTCATACAAAAATATCTATGTTCATCTCTTGTCAAAGCAGAAGGATGGAATATTGTATAAAACTAATTTTATCTCTGGAAAAGGCATAATTTCTTTTGATAACAGATTAAACGATCATATTAATTGGAAAAGAAAGTGGGGTAAAAATTACAATATCAGCCTTTTGAATCAATCCATGCAACGCTTTGAACTAAGTATATATGGTTCCATTGAAAGTTGGTCTTGGAAAGATCGTGGAGTAATACCTGTATGGTTTAAGCGAAAAAAGTTACGTCCTATATATATTTTAATGCTGCGCACAAAATTCATAGGTCTAGTATTTTGGTTTTTTTTGCTCTCTCACCGCATTATACTTACACCTAATTTCCCTTACTATAAATTAAGTAAATCTTCTGGTTCACTCATAAAGTGGTTATTAGATAGGAAGTGAAAATCTGTTAGTGTCATGAATTTTTTACCACGCTTTTGAAGCGGTTATGCTTGGCATAATCACGCTGCATCACAAGGTAGAAGAGGGGCAAGCAACTCTGCTCATTTGGGAAAGCACCAATCTCGTCAGTTTTAGCACGAAACTCTCGAAATAACCGTTCCAAGGCATTGTTTGTCCGTAATAATGGATTTGACATCTCCCCAGCCCTAAAGGGACAGGGATTCATAAGACCACAACTTGAGTCTTACAGGTGCTGACAAATCACCTCTACTGATTCCACTCAGATCCACTCCGAGCATCATCGCTACTTTTCTGCCGATATTTGCAGCGCCGTTGCAGTCTGCATTAATCAGCCATCCTTGGAAAGTGCGATACAATCCACGCTTAACCCGATGACCACTTGCTTTCCACCCTTCAGGTTTTTCACCGAATGTAGGTAGTTCATCAAGATCGACAAACAGAAGCCTTGGAACTGTATGACTCTTCAGTCTCAACAAATCTCATCCCATACTGTTGGCAGAGTTGCTTAACTCTGTCTTTTAATTTCCCAGTGGGAATCTGCACAAACTTTTGATTTGTCTTAGGACCCATGTCAGCACCGTCTTTTTGACCTTTATTCCAGCCAAAAATTACGGTCCCGATTCTGTTTTCAATGCAGTGGTCAATGACTCGACGAGCTGCCTTATTGATTGCATCTCGCATCACCCGATTACGCTTCTCTGTGAGTCGAGCTAATCGTTTAGACCAATAACCGTTCGCTTGTCCTTCCATCAGAAAGGCAACTCGTTTGTTATAGCCCTGATTGATAGATTTTAGATGCTTGCCATCAATAATAAAACTGCCGCCAACATTGCTCACGCACGTCAGCCAGTTATCCATCCCATGATCTATCATCAAGGCTTTATCAAGGTCTACATCTGCCTTTTGCTCAGGGACCTTGTAGACAAGTTCTAGATAAAAGCACCCATTTCTGGGCAAAATCCGATATTCTCGGATTGCCTTATGCTTAAGGTTTGATGGCATGGGTAGATAGAACGCATCTAAGCCAAACCACGCTTTAACTTTACTGCCCAGTGGAAACCTCAAACCTTCAGGCTTTAACTTAACGGCTTGTCCTGGAAACGTGACCAGAGATAGGCCACCCTTTCGATACCCAGGCAGTTTAGGTCTTTGCTCAACAATCCCATTTTTGACGGCTTTAAGAAGCCCCATGAATGACTGAAAAGATTCGGCGACTGTCGTCAGACATTGTTGAGCAACTTGAGAATGCAGCGATTGAAAATGAGGATTCCTGCTCATTTCACGATGCAAATCAAATTTACTCGGAATCTTACCTGTCTTAAAGAATAACTGACGAGCGTAGTATTTCCCGCAGTTACTTAATTTGGTTGATTCCTCACAAATGTACTCAAGGATTATTTTGATTTCATCAGACGGATGAATTAAGACTTGCTGGCATCCAAACATTTAATCAACCTCCTCATGTTAGTATACAGCACGTCTCTATCTAATTAAAATGAAATTCAAATCAAATAATAATATTGTCTATAACTGCCAGTATCACGTTATTTGGTGCGTTAAGTATCGGCGAAAGGTATTGACAGACGCTGTTGAGATAAGGCTCAAAGAAATCTTGAGTCAAGTTGCGGTGGATGTGAGGTGCGAAATAGAGGAAATGGAGACCGATGTGGATCATATTCATCTTTTGATTAGTTGTGACCCACAGTTTGGCATTCATCAAGTCGTCAAACGGATGAAAGGGAGAAGTTCAAAGCTATTGCGCGATGAGTTTCCATTTTTGAAATCTAGAATTCCATCGCTATGGACTAATTCATATTTTGTGGCAACTGTCGGCGGTGCCCCGCTAGCTGTGATTAAGCAGTATATTCGAGATCAACAATTGGTCTGATTGGCTGTTCCGCTTCGCTACACAGCCCTGGCTTATATCCCCATGTCTGAAGCCAGGGGCTTTACGCCGATTTCCGGTAAGGACGCATCGGGAGCACGTCATCCTCTCGCGAGAGAAAAAAGATTTAACTGGTCGCTGAGGTAAGCACAGCGTAGAGCCAAGATTGAGGGGACATTTTCGGCATCCCACTGTGCTCCCGTGAGATGGATTCTTGATCG
>JAAURS010000139.1 GCA_012032135.1 Acaryochloridaceae cyanobacterium RU_4_10
TGCGGTGGTGACCGCTTCTTATTTCGCAGGCCAATGGGTCGATCTGCCGCAATTGCTGCATTGGGTAAGTCAGTTTAGCTTTGTAATTTGGGGGCAATCGCAGCCTGGTTCCTTTTTCCCATGATTATCAAGGCTATCCCCAAGCCTTGGGCTAAGCCCATTCGGGAGACTGAGGTTCCTTAAGCATGGGCGAAACGCTTTCTTTGACGGAGCGCTTGGAATCTTTGAAGGCGGGTGTTATTGCTGGCGGGATGGCGGCTTTTGCGGAAGGCTTGTTTCAGGTAGGCCAAGGGCAATGGCTGGCTAATGTAGGGTTGTTGGGTTCGGCTGCGCCCCATTTTGATGGGTTGTTTGCAGGCTATTTGGCGATCGCAGGGTTATCTGGTTTTTTGTTTGGAGTCACTTGTCGATATGCAATTCGGGAGGACCATAATCCTCATTTATCTTCTGGGGTAGTTTTGGCATTTGGATTGGTGCGCGGGTTGGCGCAGGTCAATTTAGAGGATGTGACGCCGCAGATGGGGCCATTGATCCTGTTTGCGGTGTTTGAGAGTATTGGGGTGTTTGCGATCGCCTATTTGGGGTTATCCACAGCGCTGCGATGGGGATGGGTTAAGTTTTGCCGATGAGTACTTCTATTTTTAACCTGACGAATCCTGAGATTTATGTGATTACGGCGGCCCATGAAGGGCAGGTCAGCGGTCAAGTGGCGACTTGGGTAACGTTGGCGGCGTTGGTGCCGGAACGTTTGCGGGTCGGTGACCATTCTGTCTCCTTCGGAATTTTACGTTTGGGTTGATTCGGGAAAGCAAACGGTTTGTGCTCCATTTATTGGCGCAAGGGCAGCAGGATTGGCTTCCGTCATTTGGCCTGTATTCCATGCGCGAGGTGGATAAGTTTGCTGGAATTGAGATCGCAAAAACAGCCGATGGTATTCCTATTTTGCCGGATACTTGCGGGTGGGCGGAATGTCAGATAGTACAGGAAGTAGATTTGGGCGATCGCGTTATCTTCATTGCGGATGTGGTCCACCATCAGGTCTATGCGGAGCGCAAACCGCTCTGCCGCATTGAGGCGATCGCTGGTCTACCGCCAGAGGTTGTGCGGGAGTTAGCGGCTAAGCGTTTGGAAGATATTGAATGCGATCGGGGTTTGATGGAGAGTTTTCATGCAATTCAAAGCGATCGGTGTAAGAATTTGCGTACCATTGGTTAGGATGCAAGGGTTATCAAGGAGAGGAAGTCTGAATCATGGACATAAAAATTGTTCCTTGCTCTGTCGAACACCTTGAAAAGCTAATTGAGGGCACAGATGCTTTTTTAAAAGCTTATGGACTTCAGGCGATTGATGGGTATATGCCCTTTGACGGGGCACTTCAGTACATTCTGAACCAAATGAAAGGTTCGCAAATTTGGCATCCTTGGCTACCGTATCTGTTTGTTTTTTACCCCGACCAATCATTAGTTGGACTTGGGGGCTTCAAATCGGTTCCTGATTCTAAGCGTACCGTTGAGATTGGTTACTCTGTTGCCCCAAAATATCAGAACAAAGGTTTTGCAACATCTGCGGCACGCCAGCTTATTGAAGTCGCGTTTGAGTTAAAGTTGGTTGACTGTGTTTGCGCTCATACACTACCAGAACCTAATGCCTCGACTAGAGTATTAGAGAAGTGTGGAATAACCAAAGTATCACAAACTATCGATCCTGAGGTGGGAAATGTGTGGAGGTGGGAAAGGGTCGCAGTATAAAATCAGTTTGCATACCGATTGCATCGATTTGGTAGGTTGAGTCCAAGCGGTGTGTAAGCGATCGCTTGAATCGGAAACGTTGCTCATGCCAAAACGGGCAAGCTGTCTGAGCGTTCGTGAATTTCCTCAAAAATTCTATTTCGGGCTCAATACACTGCGGTATGATGGAAGCTGTCGCAAGTTGTCAATCGTTTGTTGCCAAAATCACTCATCTTGAGTTATGGAAATTCGAGCCGAGAGACCAGAAGATGTAGAAGCTGTTCGCAAGATCGAAATTGCAGCGTTTGGACGAGCGAGTGAGGCAGATTTAGTCGATCGGTTGCGAGGGGCTGCCTTTACGTTTTCTTTTGTTGCTGTTGATTCCCAGCAAATTGTTGGACATATTTTCTTTAGTCCAGTTGCAGTTGAAGGTGAATGTGCTGATGATTTACTCATTCTTGGACTAGCACCAGTAGCAGTCCTACCCGACTATCAGCAACAAGGAATTGGCGCATTACTGATTCGAAATAGTCTAGAAAAGTTCGCTCGCTTGGGTTGCAAAGCCATTGTTGTGCTAGGTTCTCCAGAATACTATCCACGATTTGGGTTTGTTCCGGCAAAGGAGAAGGGCTTGCAATGCGAGTACGTAGTGCCAGATGAGGCGTTTATGGTTTTGGAGTTGGAGCATGGTGTGTTGGATAGCTGTATTGGAACAGTAGAGTATCATTCGGAGTTTAACAACCTTGAGTAGCGATCGCATCAGAACAATTTGGTTAGAGCGGACAGGCAGAGTGGCTCAATCGCAAAAAACGTTGCAAAAGCGAACCCGACGCTAGGTTAACGTCCCATCTTCAACATCAATCTCGTCTGCAATCGATTCAAAGAAAAGCGAGATCTGTTCGGTAGACTGCTGGTCGGGCAGCTTTATAAAAAGGCGTAGGTAGTTCCTCAATTCGCGTACCATAGAGATGTGCATTCGGGAGACTGACCCATGACACACAACTTGAAGCTGCGATCGCTGCCATTCAAACGCTTTTTCCTGCAAGAACGTTAGCAACCGCTGCAAATTCTGGTTCAAACGACTCAGCCTCAGGTGCTCAAACCGAGCTTAAAGCACTTGGTAAGCAGTTTTGGCAAGGCATCCCTCTTAAGGAATTACCACTATCCTCTTCAGGAAATTGATAGTCCCCATGAAGACAACACCCATCAACGAGCGCCTCTACGAATATCTTCTGTCCGTATCCGTGCGGGAACCAGATGTCTTGAGGCAACTGCGAGAAGAAACCGCCCAGATGCCCATGTCCGCGATGCAAATTGCACCGGATCAAGGGGCATTTATGGCACTTTTGGTGCAACTGATCGGTGCAAAAAAAGCTTTAGAAGTTGGGGTTTTTACAGGTTACAGTTCCCTGTGCGTCGCATTAGCCCTGCCCCCAGAAGGCAAAATTGTAGCCTGCGATGTCAGTCAGGACTATACCGATGTCGCACAACGCTACTGGCGGTTAGCTGGCGTAGACCCCAAAATCGATCTCCACATCGCCCCCGCCCTTGAAACCTTAGACCGATTGTTAGCGCAAGGACAGGCCGAAACCTTCGATTTTGCTTTCATTGATGCAGACAAAGGCAACTACGATTCCTACTACGAGCGATCGCTTCAGCTCCTCCGCCCAGGTGGATTAATTGCGATCGATAATGTGCTGTGGAGCGGCAGTGTGGCAGATCCTCAGAAGCAAGATGAGGATACCCTAGCCATTCGCGCCTTAAACACCAAATTGCATCAAGACGAACGGGTTACACTCAGTCTGCTCAGTATTGCCGATGGCTTAACCCTTGCTCTCAAACGCTAGGATGGAAGTCTTATCTGTTCGGGGAGTAGTGGTATCTCATATCATTGCTTTGAGTCTGTCGCTGACCTTTGTCCGAGACAACAGCTTGGGCGATCGGCTGACTGCCTTTTCAAAACAGTCCAGGGTCATCCAATTCTGCCTTGTCAAGCTTGGTCATTTCCCAATCAATACCCGTTAGATAGATTCCTTTCAAATTACTGCCCGCTAGATTTGCTCCCCGCAGACATGCGCCCTCCAACTTTGCCCCTTGCAAATCAGCCCGACTTAAATTGGCCCAGTCACAACGGGAAAAACATAAATCAGCACCCACTAGCTTGGCTCTCACAAGATAAGCATGGCAGAGATTGGCTGCCCGCAAATTGGCTTGACTCAGATCGGTTCCATACATTTGAGCATCAATCAAAACAGCACCGTTTAGATTGACCTGACATAAAGTTGCGTCGCAAAGATTCGCTTCGCTTAAAATTGCACTCCCCAGATCGCTCCGATTCAGTTTTGCCCGATCCAACATGGCCCATCTCAAATCCGCATTCCGCAGACTGGTTCCAATCAAATTAGCCTGATGCAAGTCCGCTCTGACCAAACTAGCCCCCTGCAAATTTGCTCCAATGAGATTTGCTTCCGTTAAATCTGCCCCTTGCAAATTAGCCTGCACTAAATGAGCGATCGCCAAACTAGCCCCTTTCATTCGAGCATCCTGAAGCTGTGCTTTAGCCAAACTGGCATTGCTCAAATTTGCACCGCTCAAGTCAGCCTGAATCAAATTTGCCCCTTCTAGATCCGTCTGTGCAAAATCTACCCCTGCAAGATGGGCTGATTCTAGATTCCACCCCTGGAGCAAAAGACCGCTCAGATTGGGGATGAGATGGGGGAATTGCGATCGCATTCATTCCAGGCCCCTACCCCCAACTTTAGTTTGCAACATGGTCAGAATTTGCCATCCGTCCCTCACTACTGCAATTGAGCGAGATCGGGATGGGCTCTTCCGGGTGTGTTTTCCATGGTGCTGACGACGGCTCTCATAGCAGCCATAATGTCCTGCTCCGCACCCCCTAGGTAAAGACGACCAAATGCCCCAACGGCTTGAACTTCTAAAATATTGATAAATGCAGCCTTCTCAGCTTCATTGGCAGCTAGGGCGGCATAGGCAGCAGGCTGAACTTCCATCACGTAAAGCGCTTGACCTGCCAGTAACATTTGCCCCCGTGCCATCCGGTTAATGAGCTGGGCTTGATGGGCATCAATGTTGCGAATCACCTGACTGGAAACCACCTTGGGCCTCAGGCAATCTCGCCGCTGCACGCCCAATGCATTCAGAATGGCATCGGATGCTGCTCTCACCTCAGCTTGAGAACTGGCATGGACTTCCATCAAGCCAAACAACCGCTCTACAAACTGAACCGCTGGCCTCACGACCGCAGACTTGAGGGCCACGTCCATGATGCGGTTAATCTCAATACCGGGCGTGATTTCAATCCAGAGCGAAGTATCTCCTGGAAGCGGCAAAAAGCCCGAGGCGACGGTCCCCATATAGGCTGCATGTTGAGGTTGTAAATTGTCGAGATAGACGTAACTCCGTAATTCAATGCCCAAATTTTGTTCTCCCTTATTCCGTCGCACCATTGGGGTCCGCAACCATTGAGTTTAACCCGTGACCGGATCCAATAGCGACTCCCCATGCAAAAACCGATAATGAAAGGGTGGGGATTTCGCAATGTTTGTTCCGACCCTTAAGGAGACCGTTATGGCGCATCTCACCCAACGCCGTCCTGAAAATATTGCAGGGGATTTTTATGTCGATACAACCTGCATTGATTGCGATACCTGCCGTTGGATGGCTCCTGTAATTTTCGATCGCATCTCCGGCCAATCTGCTGTGATTGCCCAACCCACCACCGAATTAGAACGCCAACAAGCCCTTGAAGCCCTGTTGTCTTGCCCACTGCCTCCATTGGCACAACAGAACGACCTAAAGACATTCAGGCCGTTCAGAGTTTGTTCCCGCTACCCATTGCCCCAAATGTTTACCATTGCGGCTACCACTCCGAACGCTCCTATGGTGCAACCAGTTACTTCATCCAACATCCAGACGGCAATATTTTGGTGGACTCCCCTCGCTTTGCACCGCCGTTAGTCAAACAACTAGAGGCGATGGGGGGAGTGAAATATCTTTACCTTACCCATCGGGATGACGTGGCGGACCACGATCGCTTTCACGACCATTTTGGCTGCGATCGCATTCTCCACAAGGCAGATCTCTCTTCTAACATTAGTTCCGTCGAACATCCCTTAGAGGGAAAAGACCCGATCAATCTTTTCTCAGACGTGAAAATTATTCCAGTGCCGGGACATTCTCCCGGACATACAGTATTGCTGTACCGCAATGAGTTTTTGTTCGCAGGCGATCACCTCGCTTGGTCTGCCCGTCTGAATCGTTTGACGGCCTTCCGCGACTATTGCTGGTATTCCTGGTCCGCTCAAATTGAATCCATGAAGCGCTTGTTAGCCTATGACTTTTCCTGGGTATTGCCGGGGCATGGTCGTCGGTATCATACACCCCAGATTCAAATGAAACAGGCACTCCAAGACTGTATTAAATGGATGGAGCAGAATGTTTAGCGATCGCATTCATTTCCCAGGACAAGGGTAGGTTTGTAAAACTGCTTCACTCCTAGTTCTTACAGTTTGGCAAAACCTACCCCAACCCCACCCAGAGACGTTCTAGAAACTCGCTCTGCTCACTAATAAATCCTCATCCAACCGAAGATCTAAGAGTTCGCTACTGTCTACCACAATCACATCTCTCGCTTGTCCTCCATTTCTGCCAATTAACCATCCTGCTAAGGCACCCGCACCAGCACCCGCAAGCGTTTTAAATACTCCGGGTCTGGTCACCAATGCAGAAATGACGGTAGCGGCACCTCCACCCACCAAAGCACCTTGCCAAATTCGATCTGTATTGACTCCTTTCTTGATGGTTCTACGATTGTTAATGACATTGGTGCGTCCATAAATGTTGCGATCGCCACCCGATAGGTCAATGCGCTGGGCATAAAAGGCAGTCCCACCATTGGTCGGACGGAACTCGCCCGAATTCGGGTTCCTGCGGGAATAATCGTATTGTCTCGACGCGATCGCACGTCTTCAGTTGTCACCAAGGTCACCCGTACTGTTTCTTCGGGAGTAACAATAATACGCTTTCCATCCGGTTGTCTGAGAGGTAAGCTGGTTCCGGCTGGAACCACTCTATCCAAACGCTGAGCGACAATGCTTGCGGTTGCAGGCTCAGAGAGCATCAGTATAGGCGCAACACCGCTCGTGCCTACACTCAACATGATAAGTGCGGCAATACTTGATTTCAAAGGTTGGTTGAACACAGTTGTAAATCTCCTCTTAGTACCCTCGTTATTGACTGATAAATCTTTGCTCAAGTTGCCTGATTTGCGAGAAAATTAATTTTTCCTGCTTATGGCCTAATCATTTAGGATGGCACAAGGTCGCAACACGACAAGGAGGGCTGTCGATTGATGGATCCAGAGTTACGCATACCTATTGCGATCGCTCTTGGTGCTGTTCCAGGTGCTCTGAGTCGCTACTATCTGACGCGGTTTTGCGTGCAATGGTTTGGCATGGGGTTTCCCTATGGGACCTTTTTGATTAATCTTTCGGGCGCGCTGCTGATGGGATTTGTGACGACGCTGTTGCTGGAAAAGGCGATCGCATCTCCCGACCTGCGAGCTTTCATCTCCGTAGGGTTTCTGGGGGCTTATACTACCTTTTCTACTTATGCTCTAGAGACGACGGTTTTATTTCAAAGTGGGCACTGGTGGCGTGCGTTATTTTACTGGGGCGGTAGTGCCGTATTGGGCGTTATGAGCTTGGAACTAGGAAGTACATTGGCACGTCGGTTATAAGTAGGAGAAGAGGGATTGCATTGGGGGCGGGTCAAGAAAGTGCTGAGTGCGATCGCACCTAGGAAACCAATAACAGTAGTTGCAATAATCCGTTCCATTCGTTGGGATTTGCGGAGTCTATCTCTTTGTTGGCGCAATACCTTAACTTCAGCAAGCTCTCGATTGAGGCTAGAAATCTTTAATTCAAAAGCTTTAACCTCTTCATCTCGTTTGGCTTCGTACTCGGCTTTTCGAGTGTCAAATAATTGCCACGTTTGACAAAGTTCATCCTCTGCGTTCTGGAGCCGTTGTTCCAGGTCTTGAATGGCAAGAGAAGGAATGGACTCATTTTTAAAAAGTGCCTCAATCTCATCCAGTTTTTGGGTTTCGTACTCCAAAATTCGTCGATTGGCTTGCTCTGCAAGTTGAAAAAAAGCAACTTGAAATTTTTCCACAACGTTTTGGATGTCTGGTGCTTCCTTGCGAAAGGGTGCTATGATTTTGGAAAGAATTTGCTTGGCAACGCCCCAGTTATATTCCTTGTGAACGGGAATACTGAGGTGTTCTCGCCACCCATCCATTGAAAAAATTTGATGCGATCCTTTCGTGCGCTGATAGGTCCAACCCAAATGTAGGGCAATCTCCGCTAACTCTTTGGTTGTGAAAGCTCTTTTGGCCGTCAACCAATCATTTGGGTCAATTTTAGTCATAAGGCTATTTCTGGGAAACAATTTACCGCTGGCTTCGGTTACTTCGTCCGCGCCCAGCACGAGTTCGCTCAGCCAGCTAGACTTGGATCGGTGTCTAGATATTGTGCCCTGAGCGCGGTGCCCTGAGCGCGGTGCTGAGCGAAGTCGAAGTAGCCTGTCGTTGGCGTAGCCTCGCCTTTGGCGATAGGGGAGTCGTGGCTTGCCTCCCGCAGGGTAGGGCGCAATATCGGGGCGGTAAGATCTTTTCAGGAAATCGCCTAAAAACAATTGTTGGTAGACCGTGATTCTATCTATGGATAATTCTCTTCAACTGTAAACAGATCCTACCTGCATCACTAAAACGCCTTCTTCTGCGGGAATAGAAGTGCAACCGCAGTTCAGAACGGCTAAGCCATTGATATGGGACAGGTTAATCAGATTTCCAGAACTATGACTTCCACCTGCAAGATCGAATTCATAGGTACCATCTGCCTTTAAAGAGAGTTGCCCCCAGAGATAGGTTTCGCGTTTTCCATCTGCCTTTAGCGTTTGACGGGTTTTGGCACGAACAAACATCGGTCCCCAGCTATGAGGTTGTCCAGAGAGCTTCCGCAACGCAGGCTGAACAAATCGCCAGAAACCGACAGGAGCTGAAACAGGGTTCCCTGGCAGCCCAAAGTAAAGGATAGGCTGATCGCATTTAGGATCGGGATTAGGAAAGGTAGCAACCGTAAGCGGCTTTCCTGGCTTAACAGCAACAGCCTGGATGTGAAGCGTACCGCCCAACTCGCTCAAGATTTTATCCACATAGTCATAGTCGCCAACGGAGACGCCTCCCGAAGAAATGACCACATCGGATTGAGCAATAGCAGTCGCGATCGCCGCTTTCAATTCTGCGGGGCGATCGGGAATAATACCCAATCGTTTAACCGTTGCACCCGTTTGCTGAACCAGTGCTGCTAAAGCGGGTTGATTGGAGTCAATAATTTGACCGGGTTGAAGGGGGCGATCGGGTTGAATGAGTTCGTTCCCCGTTGAAAGCAACGTTACAATGGGGCGACGGTAAACTGGAATAGAGGTACATTGAGCCGTCGCTAGAATTGCAATTTCTGGAGCATTAATGCGGGTGCCAGATTGGAGTAACATTGAACCCGCTTTGTAGTAATCCCCCTTAGGACGGACCCATGCCTTCGGTTCTGGCCGCTCCAAAATCAGGACTCGATTCCCTTCTCTTTGGGTGCGCTCTTGAATCACAATGGTATCCGCCCCCTTGGGAAGCATCGCTCCGGTAAAAATACGGGCGGCTTGTCCAGCAGTAATACTTTGCGTAGGACTATGCCCCGCCGGAATTTCCATCACCACCTCTAAAGCGACGGGAGATTCAGCACTACAGCGAACCAAATCTTCAGCACGCACGGCATAGCCATCCATTGCGGAATTATCCCAATAAGGAAAATCCAGTTCGCTCTGGACCGCTGCGGCCAAGAGGCGATCGCAGGCTTGGTCCAGGGGAATCCATTCGCGATCGTATTCTGGATGGAGGGGACGAACCAGTTGGAAGATCTTGGCTTCAGCGTCTTGAACAGATAGCATAGAATATCTTGCGAATGCTTGAATAGACGGAGTCAATCTCAGCTTACTGTATTATTTTTTTCATTCAGCGATCGAAGAATTTTATGACGGTTCGCGTTCACCCCACTGCTCTGATTGAATCAGACGTCACCATCGGCCCAGGAACCTCTGTTTGGGACAACGTTCACATTCGCCATTCCACCCAGATTGGCGCAGACTGCATCATTGGTGAAAAAACTTACATTGCTTATAGCGTCAAAATTGGAGATCGCTGCAAAATCAACGCATTTGTCTATATCTGTAACGCCGTCACCCTAGAAGATGGCGTCATGATTAGTGCTGGAACTATTTTTACCAACGATCGCTTTCCCCGCGCTACCACCTCAGACCTCAAGCAATTGCGCCCCTCAGACCCCGACGAACAGACCCTGCCCACCCTCATCCGCGCAGGTGCGACCATCGGTGCGGGTTGTACCATTGGCAATGATTTAGAAATTGGTCGTTTTGCAATGGTGGGGATGGGTTCGCTCGCGACCAAATCAATACCGGATTTTCATCTTGCGATCGGTCATCCGGCTCGTTCCGTCGGATGTGTGTGTCGCTGCGGACAGCTTTTGATGCGGTTTCCTGAAACGCCAACCTTTGAATCGGAGCTGACTTGTTCTGCCTGTGGATTGGAATATCGTATTAAAGATCGAGTCGTTACAGAACTCACCCCACCGTGAAAATGAATACTGCTTTGCAGCCCACCCGTTGGGCCATTATTGGGGGCGGTATGCTAGGTATGACCCTAGCCTATCGGTTAGCGCAACAAGGACAATCCGTCACCCTCTTTGAAAGTGCTCCTGAGTTGGGAGGACTGGCCAGTGCTTGGCAATTTGAAGACATCCCTTGGGATAAGCATTACCACGTCACCCTACTGTCCGACCTTACGTTGCGATCGCTCCTCCAGGAACTCAACCTCGAACAAGATATGGAATGGGTTGAAACCAAAACGGGGGTCTATGCAGGCGGCAAGTTATATTCGGTATCCAATGCGATCGAATTTCTTCAGTTTCCGCCCTTGCGGTTTATCGACAAACTGCGATTGGGCTTCACCATTCTCTACGGCGCGCGCATTAAAAACTGGAAACGACTGGAAACCATTTCCGTTGAGGCTTGGTTGAAGCGCTGGTCGGGCGATCGCACATTTCAGAAGTTTTGGTTACCCCTGCTCAGAGCCAAACTGGGTGAAAACTATAAGATTGCCTCAGCGTCTTTCATTTGGTCCACCATTGCACGGTTGTATGCCGCTCGGCGGACGGGCCTTAAAAAAGAACTGTTTGGGTATTTGCCAGGAGGCTACGCTCGTATTCTGAAACGCTTCGGTGAAGTACTGGAAGAAACAGGCGTTGCGGTGCAATTGGGCGATTGCGTTACTCAAGTCGAGCAACTGACCTCAGGCGAACTCAAGCTTCACCATCAAAATGGCCAAACCACCACCTTCGATCGCGTCATTATTACCACCGCAGCGCCCATTGC
>JAAURS010000140.1 GCA_012032135.1 Acaryochloridaceae cyanobacterium RU_4_10
TCTGAACTCAAAGTCCCCCAGAATGGGGGATTTAGGGGGCGAATGCAGGGTCCTTGAGACTTCTCCGACATCACATTTTATTCTTTGAAGATCGTCTTAGGACAGTGCAATGGCTTTCAATTGGTTCCGCCGACAGTTTACGCAACCAGAAGACTCCCCCGATGAGACCGTGGAGGAACAAGCTGTTGTCAGCGAACCGATCGCAGAAGACTCCGCTGCCGATGAAGCCGATCCTTCCCAGGAAGACTATTTAGCCTGGGCAAAAGCGGCTTTCCAAAATATTCAGGAGCGTCAGGCAACCCCATCGGTTGTAGAACCCATTTCAGAAGTCGCATCTGAAGGAATGCCAGACATTGCAACTGAGACAGCAGAAGAATTGGAGGAGGAAACTTCGGTTGAGGCGACCGCAGAAGCCCCTACTCCGATTGAAACAGTTCCTGAGGTACCTCCTGAAGTCAGGGCGGAAGTTGCACCCAAGCCCTCTCCAACAGTCGAACCATCAGCCCCAGAACCCATACTGGAAGAATCCTCCGATCTCAATTTGGATGAGGGATTCCGTTGGTCTGCGGAAGTCTTAGCCGCTCAAGGCCGAAAACCCGAAGAAATTTCCGTCGATGAAATTAACTGGCTCCAAAAACTCCGTAAAGGGTTAGATAAAACCCGTCGGGGTGTGGTCAATCAACTCAAAACCATTGTGGGGAAAGGACCCCTCACCCAAGATTCAGTCCAAGAAATTGAATCGATTCTGATTCAGGCCGATGTTGGAATTGAAGCCACAGACACTATCATTGCCGCACTTCAGAAAAAAATGCTTGAGGAGACACTGCCTCCCGACGCGGCGATCGCCTATCTTAAAACCATCCTCAGAGACATTCTGGATGCACCGTTTCAGTCCAACTACAATCCCATCTTTGCCCCAGAAAAAGGCACCCTCAACATCTGGCTGATGACTGGGATCAATGGCGCAGGTAAAACCACCACCATCGGCAAAATCGCCCATGTTGCCAAGGAATCTGGTTTTAACTGTCTTGTTGCAGCAGCAGATACGTTCCGAGCCGCAGCGGTGGAACAGGTTAAAGTTTGGGCAAAACGCAGTGGGATTGAGGTGATTGCCAATCCAGGCCAAAACACAGATCCGGCGGCGGTGGTGTTTGATGCCATCATCGCCGCTCAATCCCGCAAAACAGAACTCTTGCTGGTGGATACCGCAGGTCGCCTGCAAAATAAAAAGAACTTGATGGATGAACTGCGTAAAGTCAGACAGGTCATCGATCGCAAAGCACCTGATGCAAAGGTGGAATCTCTATTGGTGCTGGATGCCACCTTGGGCCAGAATGGTTTGCGACAGGCTCAGGTGTTTTCAGAAGCGGCACAACTGTCTGGAGTTGTTTTAACAAAACTGGACGGCACTGCTAAAGGTGGGGTAGCCCTTGCCGTCGTTCAACAATTGGGACTGCCAATTCGCTTTATTGGGGCAGGAGAAGGCATTAAAGATTTGCGACCTTTTTCAAGTTATGAATTTGTAGAAGCTTTGTTGAGCAACTAGGGGCATAGAGGTTTGTATAGAAGTTTGTATAGAAAATATGTGGATGTCTGCATAAAAATGATGACATCTTTAATATCACGTCACCTTTTATTGTGCAAGGGTGTTAAGCTATCTGTTCAGAACGGCAATCTTAAATGAAGTTCTCCGATAGTTTTTCCCTTCAAAACGTGCATCAACCTCCTATGAGCGCGGTACCTGCCCCAAAGCAACCTTCTGAATCCTTGGAACAAAGTTTCCAGGAGATTCAGTCGAGCGCGGTTTCGGTGCCAGCCTTAAAAAAACTCGTCGCGCGGCTTCAGCGGGAACAGCGTAAAGTACAAGATTTGCTCAGTTCTCTAAGTTTTTCTCTCAGAAGTTTTAATAATTTAAATCAGTTTTTATCCTTGATCCCGTTGATTGTGAGTCGGGTGACGGATGCGGATGCTGCTGCATTAGTGTTGTTTCGGCCCAATGGCCAGGTTTCTATCGATCAATTATTTTTCCATGAAGGGAATCAATCTCGAAATATTCGGCACGCTTTGGAAGTTGCAGTTCAAAATTTAAGCAGCGGGTCGATGTCAGCCTTCAAGTCTTCTGCATTGCTGGAGCAGCAGTTGAGCCGTTTGTTAGAAGATGAATATCGATGGTTCAGTACGGCTATTCTGGTGCGGCATGTGGAACCCCACGAACGGGGACGACTTTATCTATTTAGCCGCTCGGATTACGAATGGACCGAAACCCGCCAAAAGTTAGCTCAGTTGGTGGCGGATCAAACCGCCGTTGCGATCGAAAATGACGATCTAAACGCTCAGGTGCGCAAGCAGGAGCGTTTGACCCGCGAGCTGGAAATTGGCGCTGAAATTCAGGCTCGGTTATTGCCCAATGAATGTCCTGAAATTGAAGGGGCCGAACTGGCTGCGCTTTGTAAAACGGCCAATCAGGTAGGGGGAGACTATTACGACTTTATTCCAATTTCTGAAACAACGCTATCTCATCAGCCTTACCAGAAGACCAATGCAGACCGCTGGAGTTTGGTGATTGGCGATGTGATGGGGAAAGGGGTTCCGGCGGGTCTGATTATGACCATGACGCGCGGGATGCTCCGCACGGATATTTTGAATCGTCACTCTCCAGCCCGAATCCTCCAGGATTTAAATTCGGTTATGTATGCTGATTTGGAGACGTCCAATCGGTTTGTGACGCTCTTTTATTCAGAGTATTCGCCTAAAACTCAGAAACTGTTTTTTAGCAATGCAGCCCACCATCCGCCCTTGTTGTGGCGATCGCACTCAGACCGGATCGAGCGTTTGGATACGGATGGAATGCTGATTGGACTGGACATCAATACGGAATACTGTGAAAGCCACGTTCAGCTTTATCCCGGTGACACGCTCATCTATTACACGGACGGATTTACAGATGCCGCCAATCCAAACGGGCAACGGTTTGAAGAAGAGAATTTGATTAAAGCGTTTTATGATGCCTGTCATCGTTGCAAAACGCCACAGGAAATTTTGGATTACCTCTTTGCTCAGGTCCAATCCTTTATCGGGCGGCAGGGCATTCAAAATGATGACATGACGCTCATTGTGTTTCGGGTCAAACACAAACCGCCTGAGTTGCCATCCTTTACGTCCGCAAAGATAGATTAGGCTTGTTCTTTGATTTGCTGGATGACCCAATCTTCAACGGGTTTGCCATCCCGTCTTTTGAGTTCGGTTTCAATCAGATAGGGTAAATCCGACCCTTCTGGAGCGGGTTGTTTCTTAAATCTAATGATGTAAGCCAAAGGATCTTCACCGCGTTCCATCAGCCACTGTTCGACCTTGGAAGAAGCAAAGAATGACTGACCGTCTTTGAACAGACGGGTAATTTGAAGTTGTAGTGAGTAAGGACTAAACCGAGCCATAATGAGTATTTCCTTTGGAAACGCTTTGCCAGTCCGCGAAGGCGGACATCGTTCTTGTAGCCGCGTTGGCGTAGCCTGTTCGCAGAACTTATTTAATCGCTAGGGCATTGGGCAATAGGGCTAATCTCCTGAGACATGAATCACCACTTCTCTTACAGATCCCTGCTGGCGATGTTCCCAGACGTAAATGCCTTGCCAAATCCCCAGAACTAAGCGACTGCTATTCACAGGAATTTGTTCTGAGGTGTGGGTGAGCGCCGTGCGGATATGGGCTGGCATATCGTCTGGACCTTCCGTACTGTGGCGGTAGTAGGGGCCTTCAGGGATTAATTTGGCTAGGAATGTTTCTAGGTCTGCTAAAACATCGGGGTCGGCATTTTCTTGAATAATCAGGCTGGCGGAGGTATGGCGCAAAAAAACGGTACACACACCAATATTGATCCCCGATTGTGCAACCGCCTCCTGAACCTTGCGGGTGATGTTGCTCAGAGACTTACCACTTGTCTTAACCTGAAGTAATTGCTGACGATGGGGCATGGAAATTGCGACAGGTGAAACAACGTTACTTTTAACCATACCGTTTGTCAGAAAACAACATGCCCTTCAAGCAAAATTTTTGGGGATGGGAAGCCTTACGGTAAAGGTTGTGCCCAGTCCCACTTCACTAGAAATATGAATGGTTCCTTGGTGTAAATCTACGCATTTTTTCATCACAATCAGCCCCAAGCCAGTACCTGGAATGGTTCGCACATTTTTTCCGCGATGGAAGGGCTCAAACAACTGCTTTTGGTCTTCCTTCGGAATCCCAATCCCTTTATCGCGGACCCGCAACCGCACAAGGTCGGGCTCAAAACTTAAGTCCACGCGTACCTCTCCACCCTGAGGCGAATATTTAATGGCGTTGGAGAGCAGATTGGCCAAAATCGATCGCACTAATTTTTCATCTAGGGAGGGCGGTACCGCAGGCTTGCCTTCACAGGCAAACAGAAGGGTATGTTCTGTACCGGAACTCAGGCGTATTTCCTCAATGAATTGACGGCAAAAGCTTTCGAGTTCTAGAGGTTTGGGATTAAAGTCTAACTTGCCCGTTTCCGCTCGATTGATGGTTAAGATATCATCCAGCAACTGCACCACATTTTTGACAGAATCTTGGATCCGGTGCAGGTTTCTAAGGCGCTTGTCTGGGTTGTTCCAGTCATCCTGACAATTTTCCAGCAATTGGGCTGCGGCCAGCGCGGTGCTGAGCGGTGTCCGAAATTCGTGGGAAGCCATGGAGAAAAAACGGGTTTTGAGGACGCCCAGTTCTTTCTCTCGTTCCAGCGCTAGGCGAATTTCATTGAGGCGTTTGCGTTCGGTGATGTCGCGGGAATTCACCATGATGCGCGTCTGCGCTGAGGTGTCGATAAATTTCTGACTGATGGCTTCTAAAGTCCGCCAAGAGCCATCTTTATGCTGACAGCGAAATTCAATTGGAAGCGCTGAGTCTGAACCCTGGGATGTATGGGTGAAATTGTCGAAGGTATTGGCAAAATCATCGGGGTGAATGTATTCAAATAGACTCTGACCGACCAGTTCGGCAGCCGTATAGCCCAAGACTTTTTCCACCGATGGACTTTCATAGTGAATGGTGCCGTCTGCGTCCAGGATGGTAATGATATCTAAGGCATGTTCGATGAGCGATCGAAACCGTTCTTCGCTTTGTCGGAGGGCTTGTTCGGCTTGCTTGCGTCCCGTGGTATCGCGTTGGACGGCAATCCAATGGGTATACCAGCCTGTTTTATCGGCAACGGGGACAATACTGAATTCATTCCAAAACTCGGAACCATCTTTGCGGTAATTGATGACTTCAACGGTTACGGGTTCCCAACGAGATAGAGCCGTTCGAATTTTATCGAGCTCGCTCCGATGGGTCTTTGGTCCCTGAAGGATTCGCGGGGTTTTACCTAAAACTTCGTCTAAGGTATACCCTGTGATGTGGGTGAAGGCTTCATTGACATAAAGAATGCGAGGACCATCGGACTCAATGGGTTCCGCCTCGGTAATGACCACTGCATCGTTGGTGTTGACCACCACGGACTGAAGCAGGCGCACCTGTTCTGCCTGTTGTTTTTGTTCCGTAATATCCGCGATCACGACAACCATGCCATCGATCTGTCCTTCACTATCTTGCAAAGGAGCGGCGGAGAAAATGATATCGATGGAGGTGCCATCTTTTTTTTGCCGTTGCAGTTCTACTCTGGGATAGGTCGTTCCTTTTAAGACGCTCTGCCGCAGGGTGCTATATTCTGGGTCGTTTTGAAAAATAGGGTTGGGCTGACCGATCGCCTCTTGCTCAGTCCAGCCAAACATTTTGTTCGGCGGTCGGGTTCCAAATTTTGGACGGTATCGTTGAGGTCCAGAGTGAAAATGGCGCGGGGAGATGCGGCAATTAGAGCTTGAAGCGTGTAGTTGGTGTGGCACAGGGCGGCTTCAGTCCGTTGGCGCTCTGCAATCTCTGCCTGGAGGGTGGCATTGGTGTTCGCCAGTTCTTCTGTGCGGTGCTGGACCCGATGCTCGAGTTGGGTATTGAGTTGCTGGAGCTGTTCGTAGAGTTCCGATTGTTGGACGGCGATCGCCACCTGATTGGCGAGTTGCTTCATTAACTCCACTTCCCAATCTTCCCATTGGCGCGGATTGCTGCATTGATGGGCAATCAATAGCCCCCAAAGGGTTGGCGGTATTGCAATGTGGGGATGTCCTTCAGCCTGCCGATTTTCCTGGAGAATGGGCACCACCAGTTTGGCCTTTACCCCAAAATGTTTGACAAAGGCAACCAAACAATCCTCAATATTGGCCTCTTCAACATTGGCGATCGCGCGGGTTTTGCCCAATGCATAGGCTTGATGGTATGCCTGAGGAAAAACCTCCTCTGGGAAAGACTGCCCTAAGACCCGAGGGTATAGCGGCAAAACCGTTTCGTTAATGACACAGCCAGACCCATCGGACCAAAGTCGATAGATTAAGACGCGATCGGCCTGAAGAAATTGCTGGACTTCAGCAACCGTCGTAGTCAGAACGTGGTCTAAATCCAAAGATTGGCGAATATGTTGGGCGATCTGGGTTACCAGTCGTTCCCGCTCGGTTTGTTGCCGTAGAAGTCCTTCTGTCCGCTGTTTTTTTGCGTTCTCTTGCTTGAAGTAAAAGTAAACCGCAACCAGGATAAGAAGGTTAAGACTCAGGGAGAATGGCAGTAAACGATCGGCCCAGAAAAGGGGAATGAGCATAGCATTGAATACATAAAGTCAATAGAAATTGAAATTTTCAATTGAGTCAATACACTCCGTAGGGGCGCATGGCCATGCGCCCCTACAAGATGCTTGTATTCCTAGCCTACCAATGCCGCAAACCACCTTACAGATGGATCAAACCGATCGCAGATAAAAAGACTGCAACCACGCCCAATGCAACCAGAAACGCTCCCGTATAGGCAATAACCGCTCCAGCTTGCTTGGCCGATTTGGGGGTTTGCTTTTGCCAAGCCCAATGGTAATCTCTGCCAAATTGTTGCAAGGTGGGTTTTGGTAGATTGTCGCGATAGTCTGTACCATAGCGAGCCATGCGGGCAAAGGGGAGTTCCCCTTGAGCGCGCTGGGGCAAAATCCGTCGGCGTTGAAAGGGGACGGTGTTGTCGCCAAAGTTCTCTTGATATTCTTCGCTGCCGATCAATGCATCAATGAACCCCGGCAATCCTTTTGTCGCCAGGACAATCGACCAGGAAATCTTTTCGCGATCGCTATACACATCCCGACCCAGAATCCGCTGGACGCACATCTGGGCAAACCGATAGTTGTTGTTGCTGTCAAAATTGAGGCGGCGGAAAGAATCAGAGGTGGCAAGTCCCCGAATAAAGTCTTTGACTGAAATTTGACCCGATCGCAGTTGAGATTCTAGCCTCTGTTGGCGATGGCTCACCAGCATCTGCTGCTCGTTAAAAATCTGACGGTAGGCCGCATGAATCAGCGTATCGAGTTCGGTTCTGGATTGATTATCGGTTGTATAAATGACAGCGTGCTCGTCGCCGGGAATTTCAAAGCCCGCTACACGATGGTTTTGAGAAGAAACAGCGTAATCTAATGTACTAAGGGCCATAACAGTTCCTAAGGGCTTATCACTAAAAGTTCGCAGAAGAGGCATGTTATAAAACCGAAGGATGACATATGGGCCGTAAGGAAAAGGGTAAGGAAACGGTAAAGAAATCGGAAAGAATTACAAAATAATAAGAATCTTTGTGTTTCAGCATATTTCTTAAAGGCGGACAAACACCTTGTACGCTAAAAAGCTATGAGGATTCTTTTGGTTGAAGATGATATCCGCCTCGCGGAAACACTGGCCGAGGCATTGACGGATCAACGCTATGCCGTTGATGTCGTCACCGATGGTGAGGCAGGGTGGGATCAAGCCAAAGTGCTTGAGTACGATCTGCTGTTACTGGACGTAATGTTGCCAGAGTTAGACGGAGTGAGCCTCTGTCAAAGGCTGCGATCGCACGGTTACAGTATGCCCGTCCTCATGCTGACCGCCCGCGATACCGTTAGCGATAAAATTGCCGGACTCGATGCTGGAGCAGATGACTACGTGGTGAAACCCGTGGATTTGCAAGAACTCTTTGCGCGGGTGCGCGCCCTCTTGCGTCGCGGCAGTGCAACTTCGCCCCCCATTTTAGAATGGGAGGCATTGCGTCTAGACCCCAGTACCTACGAGGTTAGCTATGGGGAAATGCCCATTCATCTCACCCCTAAGGAATATGGCCTGCTAGAGTTACTGATGAGAAACGGTCGCCGAGTCCTCAGTCGCAGCGCCATTATCGAACATGTCTGGTCCCTTGAAACTCCCCCAGAGGAACATGCAGTCAAAGTGCATATCAGGGGACTGCGTCAAAAGTTGAAAGCCGCAGGCGCTTCTGAGGATTTGATTGAGACGGTCCATAGTATGGGGTATCGTCTCAATCAAGGTTGAAGAACGATTTGTTTGAGATGTTCTATCCTTTTTTCAAACGTTTTTTCAAAGGTATGAAGCCTAGAAAAGCTAAAGACTTATAGGATTCAGAAACTATTTCTTCTCGATTTTTGTCTAATTCATAAATTTTTTGAGCCAAACGATCGGGTCTGTTCATAGGGACCAACCACCCCGCCTGAGCGTATTTTACAACGCCAGCAAATGCCTCATTGGCATACCCCACAATAGGCACGCCACAACTCATTGTTTCTAAGTAGGTACAAGAAGGGTCTCCTTGAAGGTGGCAACAGACAAACAGATCGATATTTTCCTTGGTAAATGGAATGAGTTGACTCTTAAAGTCAAGAGCACCTAGCATTGTGACTGACTCAGAAAGTTGATTATCCTGAATTTGTTTTTGTATCAATCCTTTAAGATTTCCGTCTCCACAAATAAAGAATTTAAATTCAACGCCAAGTTTTTAAGTTGTTGTGCCACCAGTATTAAGCTATCTGCTCCTTTGATTTGAACCAAGCGTCCAGAGAAAAGTAAATTAAGAGGAGAATGCCCCGCACATTTAGAAGTTCTTTGTGCCAACTCAGTCTCATCGATCGACATCTGCTCTGTAATTCTAGAATCAAAATACAAAAAAGGATAAGGGTTAATTTTTTGGTAGGCTTTATAGGTGGGAGTACCGTTGCATTGAATACCATCAGCAAGGGCTATGGAGTAACGTTGGTTCAATTCCTGAGCAATCTCCCAAATATATTTTCTAATTCTTATGATGATATTTTTGGTAATGGAATTAATAACTTGAATTCTAGTTTTTAATGAGTTTTCGGTAACGTAAACGCAAGAAATTTTATTTAATTTACAAATTCTGCTAATGTGATTTTGCCTATCACAAACAGAAGCAAGAACAATGGATACTTCCCGAAATTTTTCATTTTCTTGAAGAGTTCCAAAATTTTCGACAATTATCTGAAAAGACAAATCTTTGGTGTCAACTAATATATTGTCTAGATGATCGCTTGTGGAAAGGTCTTCTTCCAAAAAGACTGCGATCGAACCCGGCCAATATTTTTGATATTCTAAAACACCGTCTAAAAATTTTTGAGTGAGGATAATTCGATCGTCAGATATTTTTTTGCCTTTAACCCAGGGAGTATCGCGAGTTTGAGTGAATTCATTGGCTTTGGATGCATGGATTGATGGTTCTTTTGTTAGGAGCCAAGGCGCTTAAAAATAATGACGTTTTTTGTCTGCCATCCCCACCAGGAGAAATACGGCATTCTTTCTAGCGCTTGATACCCAGGTCTGGGTTCTTTAAAATCAATAACATATCGATCGTCCAACACCCAGCGACCTTTGCCACCAATCTTCAAATCCCACCAGTTACGGGTATTGTAGCGCTTCATGTATTGCTCGCTGTTGTACCAACCATTCAGTTGATCGATGCCTGCGATCGCAGCGGCAGAAATTCGATCCTCATCCATCAATTTATATTGGGCTGTAGAAGCAGTTCGATTCCAGGCCATATAGTCTTGCACTAGCACCAATCCTAAAACCAAGACGATGCCAGCCCCTAAAGCAGCCCATTTTATGGCCTTGCGATGGGAAAACGATCGTATTTCTGATGCCATCACTAGCGTAAGTGGAACATAGGCAACGAGCAAATATCGATCTGTAAGAACGCTACGCCAAGGGTTCCAAAGCACCAGCAGTGCCAAAAACACCCATAGCCAAAGAAATAGGACCTGTGCGTCCAACGCCTGAGATGTTCTAATCTGGTTCGAACTATTGCAACGCCAAAACTGGAATTGCTCCCAAGCCTTCACAACGATCGCTCCGCCAACACCCAATCCCAAAAGAGTGGCAACCCACCATCCGTACGCACAATCTATGACGGGATAATTATCTAAATTGGGGCTCCAATCGTTGCCAAACCCAAAATTCAAGAGAATTCCATTGGCGAAAAACGGCATTCGGTAAGGAAAATACTTCAACCAAAGAGATTCCTTTTGGACGAGTGTTTTGTTAATGACAAACAGAATCTGCGGCAAGACAAAGGCAACCAGCGAAGTACCACAAAATCCGCCAAATAAAATCCACTGTTGTTTGTTCCAGGATTTATACCCTTGCCAAATCTGTACTAAACCTAGGGGCAGAACGAGTGCCCCAAAACCTGTCACAGAAACAGGCAGGTAACGGATGCTATCCAGCAGTACAACCCAGAGGCGATCGCCCGTAGATTCCAGAATGGGTGTCTCTGACTGAAGATTGGGTGCAAAAAACCAATAGAGGAATGCAGCGATAACCCAAGGAATGAGAACCGCTAGCCATATCTCAGCGCGCGGTCGTATTCGTTGCCGAAATTGCAGAATTCCTAACGTGATGACAAAGGCTAGAGGGATAAGCAAGCCAAATTGCCGCACAAAAAAGGAGCCCACCCCAAGCACGCTTCCTAATAAAACAAGCGGTGTGGATAAGCCCTTTAAAGTTTTCAAGAAACAAAGACCCGCCAAGGTTGCGAGGGTTAGAAATGGAATATCGGTCATAAAACTGTAGGACAACCCCAGCATCAGGGGCTGAGTCATCACAACCGTTCCGCACAGCAGTGACCAAGGACGCGATAACCCCAGGCTCAAACCGCACCGAGCAACTGCCCAGGCATTAATACAACTGAGCGCCAAGGTGGAGCAGCGAAGGGTTGTAAACGTGAATCCAAAGAGTTTGCAGAATAGCGCTCCCCAGTAAGCCTGTAGAATTAAAGTCGCGTTTAAGTAGGGATTGGGCTTGATAATGGCCTGTTTC
>JAAURS010000141.1 GCA_012032135.1 Acaryochloridaceae cyanobacterium RU_4_10
AGCACCACCGAGGACGAACGGAAAATCCTCCAAGGCATTGTCTCTGACTCCTACGAACAATTCTTAGCCTCCATTGTTGAAGGCCGTAATATTTCCCTAGCGGAACTTAGACCTTTGGCAGATGGTCGTATCTTTACTGGAGCCCAAGCCAAACAGTTCAAGCTTGTAGATTCCTTAGGCAATTATCGAGACGCGGTCAAAAAACGGCTGAACTGTATCAAGTTAAGGGTGAGCCCAAAATTCGCAACTATACCCGTAAAGGCTTATCCGGCTCTTTGCTAGGCCGTCTGTTGCCATTTTCTGTTGGCCCCCTGTTCCCAAGCGGCTCCAGCGAGCTAACAGCCCAAAACTGGTACAAAGTGCCTTTGGCACTCATGGAGTAGAGCAATATGCACAATATTTTCCTGCCCGTGAATTCTGGAAATAACAATCCTCAAACCAAAGGACTATCCGGCCTCACTATTGGGGGACTGTCATGGGTCATTCTGGCATTGAATGCAGCCGGACAGTTACACGTAGGGTTGTCTGGCTTATTGGGCTTGATTTTTCTGTTTCTGTTGTTAGGATTGATTGGATGCTACTGGTACACCGCTTCCGTTCATCTTTTGGCACAGTGGATGGTTTCTCCACAGACATCGCACCGCGTACCTTTTCAACCTTGGTTTGTTGTCCTGCAGGGACTATGGCCCACTATTTTGTTAGGACCTGCAGTTTCCACTCAGCGGTGGTGGCCCAGTGTTGGAATTCTCTTCACCTTGGGCATCTTAGTAGGGACTGGGTTTACCCTCGTTTTAGCGATTCGCCGAACCTATGTCCTGAGTTGGACTCAAGCAAGCTTGTGCTTTGGCGTAACAGTGATATTAGGGGGATTGGCAACCTTAGGGGGATTGGGATGGCCCATGATGTTATTTTTGGGAGCAAAAAACTTTGGCATTATTCCGATACTGTCTCAATCAACACTTTTGGGGTAAAAATTGCATAAAGCTTTAAGGCCAAATAAGATCGTAGAGTTACATTACTAGAAGACATCCCTTGTCTTAAAGAGAATGATTCAACAGATATTTTTTATTTATTGATATTTGGATTCAGTAGGGTGGGGACCTTAAACTAAAAATGACTAAAGTTGCACTAATTTCTGGGATTACAGGTCAAGACGGTGCTTATCTAGCAAAGCTTTTATTAGAGAAAGGGTATATCGTCCACGGGATTAAACGTCGTTCCTCTTTATTTAATACGGATCGTATCGATCACCTTTACCAAGACCCGCATGTTGAAGATAGACGCTTCTTTCTGCATTACGGAGATCTAACCGATTCGACAAACCTCATTCGCATTGTGCAACAAGTACAGCCAGACGAAATTTATAATTTGGCTGCTCAAAGCCATGTAGCGGTGTCTTTTGAAACCCCTGAGTACACTGCAAATGCAGACGGAATTGGTACGCTGCGCATCCTAGAAGCAATTCGTATTTTAGGGCTTCAAAACAAAACAAAATTCTACCAAGCCTCAACCTCCGAACTCTATGGTTTGGTTCAGGAAATTCCTCAAACTGAAAAGACTCCATTCTATCCGCGATCGCCCTATGCAGTGGCAAAACTGTATGCCTATTGGATTACCGTCAATTATAGGGAAGCCTATGGAATGTATGCCTGTAACGGGATCCTTTTCAATCATGAATCTCCTTTAAGAGGAGAGACCTTTGTGACCCGAAAAATCACCCGTGCGATCGCACGAATTAAACTCGGACTTCAGGATTGTTTGTACCTCGGTAACTTAGATGCCCTGAGAGATTGGGGCCATGCAAAGGATTACGTTGAAATGCAGTGGCTCATGCTTCAGCAGGCAAAACCTGAAGACTACGTTATTGCCACAGGACTGCAATATAGCGTCAAAGACTTTGTCAACGCAGCCTGTGTTGAAGTAGGTCTAGAAGTCACCTGGAAGGGTGAAGCGGAACGCGAAAAAGGATATGACTCAGAGGGCCGCTGTATTGTAGCCGTCGACCCACGCTATTACCGCCCAACAGAAGTAGAAACCCTGTTAGGCGATCCCACAAAAGCTCAAAAAAATCTAGGATGGAAACCACAAGTCACCTTTGCAGAACTTGTGTCAGAGATGGTTAAGGAGGATATGAACGCTGCCAAGCGAGATGCACTCGTTAAAGAACATGGGTATAACGCCTATGACTATCACGAATAGAGTTGTAACAAAGGCATCACATCAAGATGCTCGTTGGTTCGCTCATAGTCTGCTAGTTTCAAGACATTATTAATTATTCAATCTAACATTTAACGAAGGTTCTTATCTTGATATCCGCTGGAATATTCAGACGGGTATGGGAGGGATAAAAATAATGCATAACAATCATGGATTACTCCGAGAAAATGCTTCAGCAATTATGTTTGTGCAGCGATTGCTCGATCCGCGATCGCGGTCTTGCTATTAGTAGCACTTGCCGATCTCTATGATATTGAGTTTCACACTCCTTATATTATTCTTTCCGTCACAGTCGCTCTTCTAATGCTGCCTATTTTTAAGGCGGTTGGAATTTACAAATCTTACCGAAGTTTGTCTCCAGCGACCTTAGGCCCCAGGCTTTTAAGTGGTTGGATTATTTTGCTTGGCGTATTATTGTTTTTGGGTTACGTTACACAAACTTCAATTAATTTCTCTCGAGCGATCATTTTAACTTGGTCCAGTTGTGTCCCTATCGTTCTTTTGATAGTCCATTTAATAGCTTGGAAGTTTCTTCGCACAGTAAGGGCTACGGGCAGAAACCAAAGATCGGCAGTGATTGCTGGTGTAAATGAAGTGAGCCACCATTTGGCTAATCAAATTAAAAAATCTCCAGAGATTGGGATTAATTTACATGGTTTTTTTGACGAATATACGACCAACCCCGTCGGACGTTTTCCAGGTCGGCATTTAATTGGTGAATTAGTCGATCTGCCCAAGTATGTTAAGCAGCATAATGTGGATGTTGTCTATATTGCTTGTGCCACGGAACAAGAAGAGGCGATCGCAACGCTCATCAAAGAGCTTCAAGACACGACTGCTTGTGTCTATTTTGTACCCAATATTCTCATGTTTAATTTAATGCACGCACGCTCTTACGAACTCAATGGGATTCCCTTAATTGCAGTGTGGGAAGTTCCATTTTCAGAGATCCAGTATCTTCTTAAGCGAGCCATTGATATTTTACTATCCTTACTTGCCCTGATCTTTCTATCTCCCATCATGATGTTGATTGCCTTAGCCATCAAGGTAACATCTCGCGGACCTATTCTGTTTAAGCAGCGTCGCTATGGCCTAAATGGACAAGAAATTCTGGTCTATAAATTTCGGTCCATGAAAGTCATGGAAGATGATGAAAAAGTTCAACAAGCCACCAAAAATGACAGCCGAATTACTCCATTAGGTGCATTTCTACGCAAAACCTCTTTAGATGAGTTACCTCAATTTATTAATGTCCTACAAGGAAGAATGAGTTTAGTAGGGCCCCGACCTCACGCGGTTGCTCACAACGAACTGTACCGCAAACTGATCAGCGGGTATATGCTAAGGCATAAGGTTAAACCCGGTATTACTGGCTGGGCGCAGATTAATGGTTTCAGAGGAGAAACCGATACATTGGATAAAATGCAACAGCGTGTAAATTACGATCTAGAGTATCTCAGAAACTGGTCTCTCAGCCTAGATTTACAGATTTTGATTAAGACAGCGCTTGTGTTTTTGCGAGACCAAAATGCTTATTAAATATTTTCGGACTGGCGCGCCCAAAGGGTATTTTTCCACAACAGGAAGTGTGCGAGGCTAGCCAAAATTGCTCCAATACTCAGTTTAAATATTTTTTTAAAACTTCTAAACCGAGTTAATGTTATTTTCGATTTAGCATCTGATTTTATTATTTTTTTTTGAGATTCAATTCTTCGATCGATCGCCTGTTTTAGATTTTCATCTTGGGATTCTTCAACTCCGATTGCTTGAGACAAAATTCTAAGCTCCGCTAAAGACTTTGATTTAGAAAGCTTTTGCTGAACGGTCTCTAAGCGAACGAGATCGTATTGGTCTTTTTGTGTTATGGCCTGTTCGCTTTGATTTGCAAGCTGAATTGTAGAGTAAATTCCTAACGGAATTAAAATCAAAAAAATAGCGCTTAAAATGAGCATCAACCAAGACAACCAACGAAGCACAAACACTTCCCAGTAAATCCTGGGTTTAAGCTCTCCAAAAAATGCAAGCCCAAAACCAATCAAAAGGACAGGTACAAATGCAACATACTGCTCTAAAACTAGTAAGAACCATCCTGGCGTAACCCAAGACGGAGAAATCAATAGAAAAAATATGTCTAAGAATCCAAAAACAAGAAGGCCATATCCAACCCAATGAATTAATGCCACAGAGCGATAGATACTTAGGTTGAACAACTTAAGTTCATCATTGACTTGGAGATTGCGAATTCTGTCAGATTTTTTATTGCTGAAATTGGCCATCTGATGGTTCTTAAGAATTTTGCTCTAACGGCTTAAGAAGCCAAAAACATATCAAGCTATAGATTAGAAGTGTCAGAAGTACAATCGTACTGGCACCATTAGGACCGTGCCAGTAATGGAAAAGTGAGGCATATTGAGGTGGGGAGAATAAGGCTAGTAAGGCTACCCTCAAGCCATTCATCACAAATCCAAGCAAAATTGCTATCAATGGCAAGGTAATTCTATGGGCATTTTGCGGCTTTGGCAAGACACACATGACCATCACTGAAACGCTCAACATATGGGTGATGAGATTGGCCCCCGAACAGGACGGCACAACTTCAACACTGCCATTGGGAACATTAATTTGCACACCTTGAAGAGAGACTGACTGGCCGAGATGCCACAAGATGTTGGCCGAGAAATTTGCTGTCAGCGGTGCTAAGCCAAATGCTGATTCAGAGACTAATTTAGGCAGGCCAAAAGCTACTAAAATAGCTAATTCTTTTAGATGTGTCTTAAATTGAGAAAAACCTGCAAAAACTAAGAACCACCCCAGAAATGCAAAGAGTGGGAAAAAGCCAATGAGCTTCTCTCCTGGACGAGCTACAGTAATGACAAGGAGTGCAGCCAACAATAAACATCCAGCAAGAAAGGAAATTTTTTCCTGAGTTTGTTTGAAATCCTGTTTGTTATCCCAAAGCAGTAAGAAAATAGAACTCCACAAGGGAATGCTCACTATTAGATGAGCCTGCTTGCCCAGATAGATGTCCAGCGAGGCATGGATACACGCAAGGATTAAAAGACAGAAGAAACTAATTCTGAAATTTTGTCGATCGTTATCAGTGAATAGAGCCCTTAAGAATTGCATCGTCTGCATTGGCCATCCTTAAAGCACAGAAACAACTCAACTCACCCTACCCAAACTATTGTGCTGTGAAGAATACTGAAAAGGGTGACAAGGAATGGACGCAAAAACCCTCTTATGTAATGCGTACCCACGCAAAAGCATTTGTGGAGGGAAAGACTTACGAACGACTGTGGCCGACAGAAAGACCCAAACAAGGGGTAAGGCTTTTGTATGGCTGGCAATTTTGAGCTATTTAAAGACCGCTGAGGGAAGCAAACAGCCCCATTGCCCCAGCACCATTCACGATCAGCTGATGCAACTGCTGTATCTCAGAAGACGAAAGCTCTGTGAGTTGCTCTACGGTGCCGTACTTCATTAGGCTGGGCACTTGCCAGGATTTCTTATTGCTCATAGTAATAAAGTCGATACCCAATATGACGATTATTTATGGCTATATCGCCTCCATCTAATATAGCTGTCTTTGGACAAATGGCAAGTCTTACGCAACAAATTTGAAAGTGATTTTCAGTGAATAACGTTTCTAGCACCGTAAAATCAATCATAATAGCATTTAACACAGGGTTTGTAGAATCGGTGAATCTTAGGTTTGGGAATGGTATGTCAGTGTTGCGTTGATTTTCTAAAAATGCCTTGGAATCGTTTGTTATGCTTGGCTGGATTAGGGGCTTTATGTGCGGCAATGATGAGTTGCGATCGCACCACTCTGCAGCGGACCTTTTCCGCCGATCCCAAAGCCGAACAGTCATCAATTCAGCCCACAACCTCACTGCCCCCCACGACAGTTCCATCGACTCCAGGGGGGAATGCTACTGCACCAAGCTCCCTTGGAACAAAGACGAATCAGTCAGGGATTCCGGCATCTTTACAGTCTTATGTAAGTGATGTGGCTCAACTAGGTCTATTCACTGGAATTAGCCCCACTCAATCGATTACAAGAGCCACTTTTGCACGATGGTTGGTTGAAACAAACAATCGGATTTACCGCGATCGCAATGCTCACCAGATTCGTCTGGCTCCAACCTCTAAACCCGTGTTTCAAGACGTGAGCGCGACTCATGCTGATTTTGCTCATATTCAGGGATTGGCCGAAGCGGGTTACCTGCCCAGTTCGCTTTCGGGGGATAACACCCCAGGCGAAGTTCCGTCCCAACGATCCGCTGACCCGAGAAACATTATTGCTTTGGAAAGTTCCTGTCGATCGCCAACAAATTTTACCCACCGTTACCGCAGATCGAGTGAAACAACTTTGGGGCTTTAAGGACGCAACGCGGATTGCACCCATTGCCTTATCTGCCATCGCCGCCGACCGACAAAATGGCGATCTCTCTAATATTCGGAGAGTGTTTGGGTCTACATTATTGTTTCAACCGCAGAAACCCGTTACTCAAGCAGAGGCTGCGGCAGCATTGTGGTTTATTGGCATTGAAGGGGAAAGCTTATCCGTACAGGACTTACTGCGCTCAGAACAACAAGCGAAGGCTCAACAATCGGAACCTTCGCCAGAATTGGCCACACCTATTCCTCCCAGTTCATTGTCGCCTAGCTCAAACACTGCTCCTTAATTTGGAATCAAGGCAACCACTTGAAGCAATATTCCTGCATTGGCTTGGCGTGCAGGGGTTCGATCCGGTTGGCCTTGTTGCATTTGTGCCTGCCAGCTCATCACAAGAACTAGAACGATTGTCAGGGCGATCGCATGAACGATCAACATGCCTTGCTTGGAAATAGTCATCACCATTGTCCTCCTCCTGCACCACCTCTTATAGTGTCTTTCAATTTGCTTAAGTTGGGTGTAACTCGCAGACATTTTTAACGTAATTGCGATCGCAACAAACCTGCGATCGCAATCACAAAGGAAAGATGGTTTCTGAAGTTGCTTCACGCGCTTGAGCTAACAAAGTCTCTATGAATTCATACAGTTCCGGCTCCGATTGTTGGTTCAGTACCCTGGTTTTTAAGTCGAGCAACCCTTGGACTAAGGTATCAGCGGAATCTTGATACTTCACGTTGGCAGCTAAAAAGTCGGCAAAGACGGTGCGCTCAATTTCAAAACGGGAGGGTAATTCTTCACCGTCATTGATATAGGATTGAAACTCTCGACCGCTGACATCATATTTGAGCAGAAAAATGAGGGCTTCGCTGAGTTCGTGAAGGCGCGATCGCAGGGCGCGGATATCGAGGTCGGATCGTTCAAATCCAATGGTGCCATGCAGCCTTAGCTCTAGAATTGCAGCTCGAGTTTTCCCTTTTTTGGCAGCTTTTTGGACTAGGGCGATCGCCTCTTGCTCGAGTTCGGCGGCGGTTTGTTGGGGATCTGCCTTGAGACTGAGTCGGACAATGGGTCGTTGTTGGTACCCTTGCTTGAGGTCAGCCTGGATGCCATCGGGAGACAGTTCGACGAGATAAACCCCTCGTGGACTTTGATCTTGATTTTCAACAATACTGTTGGCTTCAATAGAACCGGGGTTAAAAATCCAGTCTTCAAGGCTATAGTTACGGTGAATGTGCCCGAGCGCCAGATAATCAATGCCCGCTTCTTTAAGGGGCAAAAAATCTTGGTAGCGCAACGCGCCACTATAACGAGCAATTTGCCCTTCTAAACCATGATGAAACATCATGACCGTAAATTCTGGTCCCGGCGGTAACTGACAAATTTCTGCTGCTTGCTTTTGAATGGCTTGGGGGGCGGCTGCGCCATACCAACGGGAACCAATCACCCGCACCCCGCAAGGTAAATCAATATAGCTGCCCCGCATCTCCTCCTCAGACCAAGGCGCTAACGTTTCGCCATCACTGGGCTCCAGCAACTTGAGCGATCCCCAATCTGAGAGGTATCTAAGCCAACTGGTTTGGGTTCCATAGGGACGATAGTCATGGTTGCCTTCAATAGCCAACACGGGAATACCTGCGTCTCTTAAGGGTTGTAGGCAGAGCTGAGCTTGGTTGAGGGTGGCAGGCAGAACTTGACGCTGTTCAAATAAGTCTCCGGCAATGAGGACAAAATCAACGTGCGTCTCAAGCGCATATTTTTGAATGGCATCTTGGAAGGCAAAGAAAAAGTCTTTGGTCCGTTCTGGCGAATCGTATTTTGTAAACCCGAGATGAATATCAGCGAGATGCAGAAACCGTGGCATTGACGTAGTCCTCTTCTGTAACCTCAAGTGTGATATCCAAGCCGTCAAGGATTGCGATCGCTAATATTGAGGGATATTGCTCACCGTAGCATTGGACTTCGATCGTGGCGGTTGACTCCCCTCAAGAACTACCGTGAAAATGATGAGACTGTTTTGATGGAAGCGCATTGGAACTCAACCATCCCTCAATGCTGTCTTGGATTCTAAATCCCAATTCCCCAATCTTCTACCTGGAATGGCAAAGATGACCCGTAAATTATATTGGACCGCAACAGTAGCCATCTCGATCGCGTTGGGTGTTGTTTTGCCAATCTTACCCAGTTATTCCATCAAATTTCGTCCTAAGACAGTCTTGCAACGCCCTGGCAGCAGGCAAGGAGCTGCGACGCGGGGAGAGTGTGCCCAAAAAGATCCATTGATGTTTAAGGCTATTTTGCCAACCACCAACCAAGGTCAAACCGTCGCGGATTATCCCACTTTTTATTGGCATCAAGCCAATCAGACATTTTTCTGGATGCGGTTTGAACTTTATGCTACCCAAAATCAACAGCCAGAGTCTTCTCCGTTATATAGCTCAACCTTCCGCATCAAGGCAAGCAACAATCCGCTGGCCAGCCTTACCCTTCCTGAAAATGCGGGGCTACCGCCCTTAGAAGTGAATCGAGAATACCTCTGGAAGGTCACGCTCATTTGCTCCAAAGGCGGACCCGAGGATGAAACCGCTGACGGTTCCCAGCAAAGTATTCAAGGCTGGGTGACTCGGGTTGCGTCCAGTCCTACCCTAGAGAGTCAGTTGGTGCGCGCCAAGCACCCCTACGATGCTTACGCAGCAGAAGGGTTGTGGTACGACGCCGTCCACGACCTCGCCACTCGCCTTCAGGAAGATCCCCAAGACGAACAGTTGGTGAGCGACTGGAAAGATCTCTTAAAAGAAATGGAGTTGAGGGCTAAATCCCTATCACCCAGACCCGTCTTGGTTCGGCCTTTATCAACCCAACCGTCGTTCAAAAAACCTTAGAACTCAAGTTTGGCCCAGTCTTTCTGCAATCGCTGCTTTAAAACTTCTGGGGAGCCCGTCTGCACCACTTTGCCCTGCTCTAGTAAAATTGCGCCATCGCAGTAGTTGAGTTCTTCTAGGCGATGGGTCACCCAAAGAGCTGTCAGTCTTCTTTGTTGGACTAACGCTCTGACCTGAGTGACAAGGTCGAACTGGCTCTCTGGGTCCAGCAAGGCTGTTGGCTCGTCCAGTAGCAAAACATTACAATGACGGGCGATCGCACCCGCAATAGCCACTCGCTGTTTCTGTCCGCCACTCAGGGCATAGATGGGGCGGCGCATGAGATGGAGCAGATTGACGGACTCCAAGGCTTCAGCGACTCGCTCCTGAATTTGGGTATGGGAGAGTGCTTCTTCTACCAAGCCAAAGGCCACATCTGCACCCACAGAGGGCATCACCAATTGATGGTCGGGATTTTGGAACACGAATCCTAGGGGAGGCTTTGTCTGGATTTGGCCGGACAAAGGTTCTAATAATCCGGCCAAAACCCTTAAAAGCGTAGATTTTCCACTGCCATTGGTACCTAAGAGCATCCAAAACTCGCCCTCTGGAACTTGAAGCGCACAATGATTTAAGATGGGCTGTTTTTCAGCCCATCCAAAGGATAAGTCTTGGACTTTAATTCCCCACTGACTCATTGCGTTAGCATTGCCCCAAATCCGGCACTCCGACCGGAGGTGGCACCACCACTTTTCTCTGAAATCTGAACGGCAGAGATTTCACCACCGAACACGCCAATTTTTTTGTCTGATTCTTTTTCGCAAGTCAGCTCAATCAGTTTTGGCGGAGTGGCTTGAATTGAATCCACAATCGAACGGTACAGGGTCTCAGCATCGCTCAGCTCTTTGCGTTGAACGGATAAGGTAAGGGGCGTGCCCCGCAAGGTGACTTCAACGGTATACATTTGATCTCCATCAATGGACAGGATTCAATTTCATGGGAACCGCACAAAGTTCAGCTCCATAAACTTACTGTACCAACTAGAACTGCTCTATTGACCACCTGTGCCACTGCCCATTAGGTATAGCAGTGCCATACGGACGGCCACTCCACTTGTCACCTGTTCTGAAATTAAGCTTAAGTCTGGGTCATCCATGAGATCGGAACTGATTTCAACCCCTCGATTGACAGGGCCGGGATGCAACACTTTAACGTGAGGGTGACAAACCTTGAGGCGATCGCGAGTAATCCCATAGCGCAAATGATATTCCCGAAGACTGGGAATGAGATGTTGGGTCATGCGTTCGCGCTGGAGGCGAAGGGTCATGACAAAATCTGCATCGGCCAGGGCTGGCTCAAGATCCCAATGCACAGTGGCTCCATAGGATTCAAATTCCTTGGGCAGCAGGGTAGGAGGTGCAGCCAGATGGACATTCGCCCCACATTTGGTTAAGCTCCACAGATTAGACCGAGCCACCCGAGAGTGCAAAATATCCCCCACGATCGCTACTTTTTTGCCTTTTAGAAGCTCGGTGCGGGGTTGCAAGGGATCGAGGACGGTACAGAGGGTAAATAAATCCAACAACCCTTGAGACGGGTGTTCGTGACAGCCATCGCCCGCGTTGAGCACACCCACCTGCCCCCCTAAGCGATCCATCTCAGCGGCAATGGATTGAGGTACACCAGACTCTTTATGGCGGACGATCATCATATCCGCCCCATCGCTA
>JAAURS010000142.1 GCA_012032135.1 Acaryochloridaceae cyanobacterium RU_4_10
TACTGTTTCGTCTGAGTTCTCGCGAGATCGTACTTTTTGAGCGTTTCATCTGGGTCGCGATCTCATCCATTGTTAATTGCTCGATTACGCGATATTGATACAGCGCAAATCGCTCGGTCGTACTAAGATGGCTGTAGCTCATGGGGGTGTCCTTTTGTTGTGGTAAACATCAGACTACCCTATGAGTCCCTCATTGAAAGACTTTTAGGTGTTGCACTTCAGATTTGAATTGGCGAAATATGAAAGACTTAAACAAATTAGATCGAATAAAAATTTTCTGCGATCTCTCTCTGGATAAAGAAATTAGAGAAGAAATTATCAAAAACTTATCTGGCGTTGTATTGTCTCATCAAGGTAAGTATCTTTGGTTGGGAACTGACGAATTTACAGCAATAGAGCGATTCACTCGACTGGATGGGGGAGAGTTTGGGGAACATAAGCGCTTTTATTTCAAAGAATTCATTGATGATTTTAATGAAGAAAAGGGAGAAGTTGACATCGAAGGATTAGACTACTCCGATGGTTATCTTTGGATCGTTGGCTCTCACAGCAGCAAAACGATAAAAATCAAAATCGATAAAGACAAGTTTGAATTAGACAATAAAGAACTCAAAAAAGTAGAACGTGAGGAAAATCGTTACTTGTTAGCCCGAATACCCGTCAATGGATCTGGGGAGCTAGAACCAAACTCTCCTCAAAAAGCTTGGTTGAAGCGTGACGGTAGCAATAATTTACTTACTAAAGCTTTTGCGAAAGATGAATATCTCAATCTGGCAAAAATGACTAAAGGTAATAACAATAAAACTTTACCAGGGGAAGAATTTTATCTGTATCTTCCTAGTAAAGAGAACGGCCTTGACATTGAAGGCTTGGCAGTTTTCGGTAACAAAATATTGCTTGGTTTCCGAGGACCCGTGCTTCGCGGCATTGCTATCTTGTTAGAAATTGAAGTTGAAGAAGGCTCACTTCACGAACTAACCCTCAAGGCAATTGGCGACGAAGGTAGGCAATACAAACGTCATTTTCTCGATCTCGATGGACTAGGAATTCGAGAGCTATGTTTTGAGGCAGACAATGGTAACTTGCTCATTCTTGCAGGGCCAACAATGGATCTCGATGGTTCCCATTCCTTATTCAGATTAAAACAGCCCTTGACGTTGAATGATAACAGCCTATCAAGTCAAAAGAACAAGCAATTAGAGCATCTCGGAGATATTCCTCACGGAAAAAAAAGCGATCGAGCGGAAGGGTTAACGCTTGATGGGGAAACAAATTCAATTCTTGTTGTCTACGACAGTCCAACAGAAGAGCGACTAATCGTAGAGGATCGGGACGATATCGTTGGAGTCCATGCCGATATCTTTCCCCTGCCATAATGCGATCGCCCTACTAGGGATCCACAAACCTCAAAACCGCCACAATTTCTGTGGCGCTCGGAATCAGAGAAATCCTTCGCAGTTCCGAGCGAGCCATCAGCCTAATCAATATTGATGGATTGAGGACCGTTACCATTACTGGTGCGGTTGGAATCTGTTGCACCAGAAGGACTGCTGGGCGCACCCAATTCCCGGTCTAACCAGCTCCTCAAGGGATCTTCAGAGAGATTGAGCCTTAGGAGTCCAGAGGCAAATCCACCCATAAAAGCCACTGGCTTTTGAATGCAATCTCGAACAAAGGGCGAAAGTTCTTGCGCAAACATAAGACTTCTCACGACATTAACAATTTAATTTTAACGTTTCTAGATCGGGCGATAGACCCGATAGTTAATGTCAGGGAAGATATTGTCCATTTCGGCCACCTTTTCTAGCCAACCTGAATCGATTTTACCTTCTCGGATATCGTCATAGAGTTTGTAGAACCGGACCAGATGAGATCGCGTTCTACGCACGGCATAGGGCACCATGGTTCCAGTTCGCATAATGAAGGCCCAGTCTGAAGACTGTGCCAGCAAGAGTTCGCGGGCTGCTTGATTGAGGGCACGCCATTCCAGCTCATCGGCAGGTTCGCGCTTGCCTAGCTCGATCATGCGTTCTGCGGCTTTGTGCAGGTGGGGATAAATCCAAGCATTGGTTTCATTGAGCCAATATTCATGAAACCCCTTGTACCCCCAACTGGATTGGGACGGACGACACACCTGCTGAGTGGGATAGGACCGTAAATAATCCGCTAAATGCGTCATTTCATAGGTTTGTTGGTCGTGCCAGGATTTGCGGCAGAGATAATCAATAAACCAGGGACCTTCATACCACCAGTGACCAAATAACTCGGCATCGTAGGGAGACACCACCAGCGGCGGGCGCTGCATGATGGCGCTGAGGTGGCGAACCTGTTGCTGCCGATTGCCCATGAAATTAGCGGCGTGTTCGGCAGCTTTTTCCTTTGCCCAGTAGGGATCGTAGAGATCCTTATCGCTGAGCCCTAAGCCTTTGCCCGTAATTTTGTGATATTTGATGCCCACATTCTTCCGCTGACCGTTGGGCATGATGTAGGGCTTAATGTATTCGTATTCCGCTTCCCAGCCCAAGTCTTTATAAAACTCGCGGTATTCAGCAGCTCCTGGATATCCCACTTCAGAAGACCACACCTGCTGGGATGATTCGTGATCCCGCGCAAAGGCGGCCACCCCAGTTTCCGTAAAGATAGGGGCATAGGTGCCAAAGCGAGGCCTGGGTCTGGCGTACAGCAGCCCGTGCCCGTCTGTTAAAAAGTAGCGCAATCCCGCATCCGCGAGCATTCGCTCTAGCCCTTCATAATAGGCACACTCCGGCAACCAAATGCCCTTGGGGGGTCGCCCAAAATGTTGCTCGTAGTGTTCGCAGGCTACCTGAATTTGCGCCCAGACTGCCTGGGGATACATCTTCATTAGGGGCAAATAGCCGTGGGTGGCCCCGCAGGTAATAATTTCTAGATTGTTGCTATCGAGATACTGTTTGAAAGCCCCGATCAGATTGCGATCGTAGCTTTCCCAGGTTTCCCGAATCCTGCCAAATTCTTCAACGTAATACTCCGCCAAATAGCGCAAGTGACCGTTAAAGGTATTGCGCTCCATCTCCAAGGTTGCCAGTTCTTCCAACGTCGCCAAATATTCATCAAAGCGATGTTGAAGAAGCGGATCGCTTAGCATCGACACCAAGGGTGGTGTCATGCTCATCGTCAACTTAAAATCAATCCCATCTCGCTTCAGACCATCAAAAACCCTGAGAAGGGGCACATAGGTTTCCGTAATGGCTTCATAGAGCCATTCCTCTTCCAGAACGTAGTCACTCTCTGGATGTCTGACGAACGGAAGATGGGCGTGTAAAACCAGTGCGAGATAACCGATGGTCATAAGGCTCTAATCCATAAATCCATAAAAGTCGATCGATAAGGGAAACATAGGCCAAACGATCCCATATTAAGATTGTGCCAGAGCGCGTCCTACCCACACCGAAAAATCTTTTATAGCGGTTTCAGGTTGGATGGAATCCAGCATCTCATGAGGGCACACACGCAGGTGCATCGCTCCAGGGTGTCCCCATCAAAAATTTTCTTTTGGAAAGCGTCTGTTCGTTTTGGGAGTCTGGTCTGGAGACGTCTCCCGAGGTGCGGCCAACCCTTCAACGCGGCTATACCATCGGATTAAGACCCTTGCCAGCCGTTGAGAGCTATGGCGCACTAAATGGGTATTGGGTTCTTCATCCATCACATTGGCAAGAATGACCCGACAGCCTAATTGAAGCAAATTATTGCGGTCGATGATGACAGGGTGAGAATTGTGTTGTGCGTAATAACTTAAGGAAGCCCGAGAGGGCGATCGCTTTTGGACCAGCACGGCATCAAAAACCCGTTCGCCGACGGCTGTATCAAGGGCTCTGATATGGTCCGATACTCGATATCCAGTGGTTTCTCCGGGCTGACTCATAATGTTGCAGACATAGATGCGGGGAATATCCTTGCGTTGCGCGATCGCCGCCGCAATGTCGGGTACTAAAAGATTTGGAATCACACTGGTATAAACGCTACCCGGACCCAGAATAATAAACTCCGCATCACGGATAGCCTTCAAAACGCGCGGTAAGGCCGGGGGATTTTCAGGAGTACAACCAATTTTGACAATTTTGCTGCCTACTGCGCTAATTTGAGATTCGCCTTCAACGCGCTGTCCGTTTTCAAACTCAGCCCACAACCGCACATCGCTGAGGGTAGCGGGCAATACTTGACCCCGCACCGCCAAAACCTCAGAACTGGCTGCGATCGCCTGTTCCCATCCATCTGTAATCTCGCTCATTGCGGACAGAAACAAATTGCCAAAACTATGGCCGACCAAACCATCCCCAGCCTTGAACCGATACTGAAATAACTCTGTGATCAATTTTTCTTGATCGGCTAAAGCCGCCAAACAGTTACGGATATCTCCAGGGGGCAATCCGCCAATTTCTCGGCGCAAACGTCCCGATGACCCACCATCATCTGCAACTGTCACCACCGCCGTAATATTTGAACTGTATTCCTTCAACCCTCGCAGGAGGGTTGATAAGCCCGTCCCGCCCCCCATCACCACAATTTTGGGACCTCGGTTGAGGCGACGATGGGCTATCAAGAGGTCCACCAGCTCCTCATCCCCATCCGGCATTAAAACTTCAGTGATGGATTCTAGCGTTCGGGATTGTCCCCACCAAATCAGCAGCGCACCCAAACCAATCACTAACGGACCGCTGATGAAGTTAGGAACGTAAAGCGTAATTGTCCTTAAAATCAGTTTGAGAAGTTGAATGACATAAAAAACAGGGGTGAGTTTAATGGCGATCGCCAACCCCAATACCGTCAAAATCACGCCGATCGCGCTGATGAAGAGCCAGCGCTTGACCGACAAACCAGGCGATAACCACTTTACGGATTGTCCCACCCAACCTGTACGGTACAGATTCACTTTTTGTTTGACGTTATCTAAGACGGTTCTTAACAAAACCATAGCTGCCAACAGGCAAGAACCAGTTTGTGAAAAAGGAAAGTCAACACAACACAGGAAAAGTTGTCAAAGAATGAATGATCAAAAAATGTCTTTATGTTTTAAAGTTCAGGGTTGGGCAAAATGTTCCTCACAACAAATCTTCTGGACCATTTCTAACCCGACGAATGGGCAAATTAGCAATGAGGGCTGTGGTTCGCTGATCGGATTCTAAGGATAAATTTAAGCTATCCATATCCAGTTCGACATAGCGAGACACCACCTCAAGGATATCTCGTCGCATCGATTCCAGCATTTCAGGGGTCAAGTCTGCACGGTCATGAGCTAAAACAAGCTTGAGACGACGCTTGACGTGCTCCCGACTCTTGAGCGTATCTGACCCAGAGAAAATTCGTTCTAGAAGCTCGCTGATCATAGGATTCCAACTCAAGTTAATAATTCAAGTTTCTTAAAGCGCAATAAGTCAAGCCAATGACTCACTCTGCAACCCCATAAAGACTCTCATTAATGCATGATGAGTAGACTTTATTTAAAGAACCTACGAATTCTAGCGAACAGAGTATCGTAGGCTGCATTTAAATCCAAAAACTCAATCTCTTTCCCTTCCATTCGCTGCACAATATTATTGAAGGCCATCTTACTTAAAGACGCTTCTTCAGACAAAACCAAGGGTTCGCCTCGGTTGGTGGCAACAATGACTTTCTCATCGTCTGGGATAATCCCCAACAAGGGCACGGATAAAATTTCTTGCACGTCAGCCACGGACATCATGTCGTTGGCCTGGACCATCGCCGGACGGATCCGATTGATGATTAATTTGACGTTCTTGACGCGATGGGCTTCTAAAAGACCAATCACTCTATCCGCATCGCGGACAGCTGAGATTTCAGGCGTGGTGACAATGATGGCTTCATCGGCAGCCGCGATCGCATTTTGAAAGCCCATTTCAATCCCCGCTGGGCAGTCAATGATGACATAGTCATATTTTTTGGTCAGCGCATAGGCCAACTGTTTCATCTGTTCTGGCGTAACGGAGTCTTTATTGCGGTTTTGAGCCGCTGGTAAAAGAACTAAATCCGTTTGGCGCTTATCCCGTACTAAAGCTTGTTCGAGACGGCATTGTCCTGCCAACACCTCTAAAGCTGTAAAGACAACCCGATTCTCCAATCCTAAGAGGAGATCGAGGTTACGGAGGCCAAAATCAGCATCCATTAAAGCCACAGACCGCCCATTGCGGGCTAAGGCCATTCCTAGGTTGGCAGTGCAAGTTGTTTTACCAACCCCTCCCTTACCAGAGGTAACAACAATAATTCGACCCATACCGTTTTAATTGCTCACTCGATTGGTAGACGTGTGGCGACTGAATGATGTTTGTACACATTATCAAACATCCATTCAAGACGCACCTTCTGCTTTGCAAACTCAGAAGCTCGTGTAATGCGAATCCCGTCAAAGCCAATGTAGGCTACTTCAGGATAAAACTGTGTGGGTGCTTTTGCAGGTGCACGGGCCACCTGATCTGCAATGCGTAGCTGGGTGGGCTCCATTTGCAAGGCCATAATTTGACCGTTACGATCCCCCGAAGCACCTGCATGGGCAATCCCGCGCAGACGCCCCCATACCAAAATACTACCATCCGCCACAATTGTGCTGCCTGGATTGACATCTCCTATAATGATCACGGATCCAGGATGGCGCACTTCGCCGCCAGAACGCAGTGTGGTTTGGAGATACAGCGGTTCGACCATCGTGGGAATGGGAATGGGGGCACTGGGTAATGTGGCGACTGGGGTTGAGGCTAATGGGAGCGTGGGTGACTGTTGGTCTACGGAATATCCAGCGGTAACGGCAGCGATCGCCGTTTGACGACGACTGGTGAAGACTCGTTTGAGTTGCAGGTTGGCTTCCGATAAAGCGGCATCCAATTGTTCTAACTGGCGATGGTCCAACAGGCGATCGTTTGCCACTAAGTACGCCACTGTATTGGGTGGCCACAGCTTTTGACTGGCGGCCAAACGATGCAGAAGTTGCTCCCAAAGCTGATGCCAATCTGTGGACATGGCCTTGTTGGGTGGCAGATGAAGATAGATCAGCCCCTGGTCGGCTTTAAAGAAAATATGACCACTTTGATTGCTTTGCTCCGCTGGAGCGGCTTCTTGAGGTGCAAGATTAGGTTGCATAATTAATGATTGGCTGAGAATCATTGGGGTTTTACGGGCTTAGGCGTGGGAGCACCGGATTGCACCACATTGAGGCGCTGACTGACAATGGTCATTCCGCCTTCTTGCACTAGAACGGCAGAAATCCATTGACGGGTGGGTTGTTTGGGGGCTTGACCCACCTTGAATAATCCTCCAGAAGAAAGCGGTTCTAATGTAACCTCTTTGCGCTGTAAATATTGTTCTGAGGTAATAGGTTCTTCAACGGCGGATCCCAGCAATAAATTATTGCCCAAGGGATCTTTCACGACTGCATCAAAATTAAAGGATTGCCCAACATTCACCTGTTCTGGCAGGTTAACTTGCACGACGGGGGGCTTGACCCCTGTGGTGAGGCGCGTTTGTTCGCCTAGAATTTCCTGGGACGTAAGGGTTTGGTTGGCAATGGTGACCCGCGATCGCACGGTTGAGGTGAGTTTCATATCACGGTCAGCCGCTTTTTGGATCCCTTGAATGGTGGTGGTGGTCTCCAAGCTGTATGCATCTGGGCCTTGGGCTTTCCAACTATCAATTTGGGTTTGATACTGCACGGATTGGTTTTGTTGCCAAAAGCTTTTGAGCGCTTCACCCAATGTTTTGGAATTTAGACCATCGGCATGTTTGAAGTTAGGGCTATAAAACTTCAGGGTTGTATCGAAGTCTTTACGGCTGGCGGCTGCATCCATTTGTTTCAAGAAGTCTAGCAGCGCGGCAGGGGCTGGCGCTTTGCTAGGAGCTTGAACGGGTTTTATTTCTGCTTTGACTGGGGCGTGCCCTACGCCAGCACCTAATAATAAAACCGCACCACTTGCAATAAGCCGCCCTGCGATCGCGGGTCTAGCTGCGTTGACGGTCCGCTGCTTTCGTTTTTGCAACATATTGATGTCATCCATACAGGTAAACCACATGCCTTTTAACAAACCAAGGAATTCAACACTGAGGCTTCGATCGCCAAAGGTTAGATGATTCTCATTTAAATCATTAGATTAACCCGATCTTTCAACACATGCTAGTCAGCAAAATAATGAATTTTGTTTTAAGGGTGCTGGACGGCAGGAAGAGGGACTGTGGCACTGCTACAATCATTCCCGAAACGGTTAGTGGTTGAGTATGCCTCCTCTCAAATCTGATGCTTTGTCTTCTGTTCGACTTTTGGTTGCGGCGAGTGGGACGGGGGGTCACCTTTTTCCCGCACTTGCAGTGGCGAAGGCGCTTGAGCAGGACCATTACCAGATTGAGTGGTTGGGGGTGCGCGATCGCATGGAAACGCAGTTGGTGCCGAAACAATATCCCATGCATATTATTCCGGTGGAGGGGTTGCAGAGCAAGCCGAGTCTCAAAACGCTGGCTATTTTGGGTAAGTTTGTCCTCTCGTTTTGGCAAACGCGTCAGTTACTCAAGCGCGGAAATTTTCAGGGTGTGCTGACGACGGGGGGATATATTGCAGCCCCTGCTATTTTGGCCGCGCGATCGCTGGGGTTGCCAAGCGTGCTTCACGAATCCAATGCGATTCCGGGGAAAGTGACGCGGTTTTTGAGTCGTTGGTGCAGTGCGGTGGCGTTAGGATTTGAGGCAGCTCAGCCTTATTTGCCGGGGGTGAAGAGTCAGGTGGTGGGAACCCCTGTACGGGATGGATTTCTAGAACCCAGTCCTTTAGATCTGGGTATTCCTGAGGATGCGTTTGTGGCGGTGGTGATGGGGGCAGTCAGGGAGCGTTGGCGTTGAATCGTTTGGTGCGCCAATGTGCGTCCCAATGGTTAGAGGTTGGGATGTGGCTCATACACTTGACGGGCGATCGCGATCCCGATGCTGGGACGCTTCAGCATCCCCATTATCTAGAGCGTCCGTTTTACGACAACATGGCAGGGTTGTTGCAGCGTGCCGATTTAGCGATTAGTCGTTCTGGTGCGGGGACGATGACGGAGTTAGCGATTACGGGAACCCCCAGTATTTTGATTCCGTTCCCCTATGCGGCTGAGGACCATCAGTTTTACAATGCCAAGTATTTTGTGGATGGTGGGGCAGCGCGGGTCTTTCGCGAAAAGAGATTTCAGCGGAGCAGTTGCGGGAGATTGTGTTGGATTTGATGCGCTCGCCGGAGACTCTTCAAAATATGAAGGTTCAAGCTAAAAGACTTTCTGTGCCTGATAGTACGGAACAGTTTGCCAGTATCGTTCGCAACCACGTTCGCTTTTAAGCAGTTTTTCACAGAAATTGAGTTCTTGTTTTTCTCTGACTAGAGTGACAAAAGAGGGTTAAGCACCAAACTGGAGAACACTGTGAGGGTAACTCCTTTATCTTTCAACGGAACTGCACTTGCTCAAGGGTCGTGCGGATAAACTCAAAGTAACGATCTGTACCCATCCACCAACCTGCACCCATTTGCGATGGAGTTGTATACCCACCAAAGGTTTGTTCTGCCTGATATTCTCCACCAAAGGGGATCTCGGCATACTGTCCATCCTCTGCTTTGTTTCCCCACCGGGGTAGAGTTCCCCGTAGGAGTCTGCCTTGGTTATCGATCGCAAACGTTAATACAATCGTCTCCCCATCGGCTTTCAGAGTGGCTTGAATGGAGTTGTTGTCGATCGCTCGCCAACTCGCACCGCGTTCAGGGAGTAATGCTGAAGGAAGCCAAAAATACTCTCCTGCCCATCGTCCAATAGCGGAGCGGAGAACATCGGGGTTAGAGGCATTCACCACCGGAATTAATCCCCAGAGCGAAAAGCGCATTCTTCCCTTTCTGTTGGTGTAGTAATCTGCACCCTGCATTTGCATCAGCCCCTGACCTGCTGTCGCTTTCCAAATAAATCCTTTGGTTGAAAGTCTCTCTTCGGCTTGCAGGGGCATCCAGTCTTTGTCTGGAGCCAGTCGAATGCTTCCGTTCATGGTGAGTTTCACTGAGTTTGCCAGAGGGGTTCCGGGGGCGATCGCATGTAAAAAATAGCGCTGCACGGGTTCGGGTAGCTCGGCAACCATGTCCCGAGTGAAGTGCTGACGGATTGGTGGAGATTCCAGCGATCGCCAGATGTTGCTCGCATCTTGGCTGGCTCTGATTTGGGCGATCGCCAAAATGAAAAGGACCATTGCGAGCAGAATACCGATACCAATCAGAATGATTTTGGTCATGATGAGTTCAGGCAACAATAATTCGATCCAGTGGTCGTCTTAGAGATCTTGGCATCTCCGGTCCTCGTCCAAAACGTACGACTAGATCGGGTCTACCTTCAGCTAAGCCCAATGCCCTCGCAAACTTAGGTCGCAAACTGGCTTCCTCAACAGGTTGGTTGGCAAAGGCATTACGAATACCCAGGGCCGTGGCTTGGAGGGCAAATCGCTCGTAACAGCGACCTACTTCCACCCAGTGTGTTTTGTCATCGACTTCCGAGACAAAGACAGCAATCCCAGCAGAACTGCGAATATGGCGAGCATTTTTGTCATTCTCTGGCTTTACCCGAAATAAGAGCTTGGAAAATAGATTTCCCAACCAGCGCGGTATCGATGGATTTCCAGTGGTGCGTCCAGAGAGTCCATCGCCTGTTCGATTCGCCTCGCGATCGTTAAAGCGAATCCAGGATTTCAGTTCTTTGAGAAAGTTTGGGTTGTTGAACTGTGCCGTATTGCCTTGAATCACAAAATCAAGCACGGTTTCCATTTCGGTAGGTTGCGTGAGCAGGATAACCCGCACTCCCTCTCCCCTTCCTGCCTTCTCTAATAGATTGAGTTCCGTTGCACTCAGCGGCTGACCATCATACTCATTGCGCGTGCATTGTCGGTTTGGGATGGCATCAAACAGGGGAGCCACCGCTACTTCCGCAGAATCGAGCGCAATTTTTACTGCACCATTGCCGGATGCATCAAAGGTAATCTGCCCCGATAGTCCCTGCGCTCTTGCTGCTAGGGAAAGGTTCTCAGCAGCACAGCCTAGTACAAGGAGGCTGAAGTTTAGCCACCCATTTTAGGCTGCTAACGCCTTTCCCTTATAAGTCCACTTAAAGGGTTTTGCCATAGTGCGGTTGAAGTAGTCGATAAACTCAAGAATTTGACATT
>JAAURS010000143.1 GCA_012032135.1 Acaryochloridaceae cyanobacterium RU_4_10
GACGATAGAGCAGAGGTATTGTCATGGGTTTGCTTTCGATTTAGGAACTTGAGCATCCCATACAATGCCTCCCTATACTACTGTTGACCTCATAACAAGATGTTCAAGACTTTTCTGCACCACTAAGGTGTATGTGTCTAATCCACCTGAAGCATAAGGTCGCCCAGAGCATCCTAAGGATTGATTTTGATTGATTGCGAGATTCAAAACACCATCTTGTGTATAAGTATTTGAACCCATAAAACAAGCTGTTTTACTGGAGGCAAAGGAAGCATTTTTATAGATGTTCCATTCCCAGCTTTTTAGGGGAGCGTCAAATTCCGTAGACCAAACTAAATTGAAGCTTTCTGCTCTTGATGTTTGCTGTTGAGTCAAAAGTGCAAACACTGCTGAACATAGTATAAAACTGACAGGTAGGACGTTTATTAAGATTGGATACTTTCTTTGTCATTTTATGTAAGAATTTTTCTTCTGGATGGGCATTGCAATCTCTAGAATGAACATTTCTTTAACCCGATCAATCAAATACAATCGATCATTGACAGTGATGTCATAATTCTTTTTTTGGCTGAAGCAAGGCTTTTTCAATGTAGAGGCAGTTCCTGTCAGCTTCGCGTATGTAGCGAATCTGCCAATCGTATTCATTTATAAGCTTTAAAAGCATAATGCTGCCCCACTGTGATTCACGCTCTAAGGGATTAAAATCTGGATTGCTGAGGTGTTGGCTGAGATGTTGAAATGTGATTCCGATATCGTATTCATTTCCCCGATCCCAAATAGAGATCTTGAAAATTTTAGGAGAGATTTCTACAACAAATTCAATAGGAGTGATAGGACTTAAGTTGTGATGTGCATGGAGAACAGCGTTAGTAAATCCCTCAAGTAATGCAATTTGCCCCTGTTGCCAGAGAAGGGGTGTTAGAGGTGGGCAATTAAATTGTTCAAACCACTCAGTGACTATTGTCATAGCCTCTAAGTCGGTCTTGACTTGGAGGCAGGTTTTGCGGGTTTGAGCGTCTGTGTTCGTCGGCATCTAGACAGCACCTGAATCCTTTTTAAGTAAAACAATGAATGTTTTTAAGATGAGTTTGAGGTCGTAGGTTAGGCTCCAGTTTTTTGGTAGCGCAAATCCAGATAAATGACTTCTTCAAAGTTCCGAATTTTAGAGCGACCGTGAACTTGCCATTCTCCACTGAGCCCCGGTTTGACATCTAGGCGCTGCCAGTTGGAGACTTCGTATCGATCGACCTCATCGGGGGTGGGAGGTCGCGTTCCAATTAAACTCATATCCCCTTTGAGAACATTCCAAAATTGCGGGAGTTCGTCGAGGCTTGTTTTTCGCAAGAATCTGCCTACACGGGTAATTCGAGGGTCGTTATCGTTTTTAAAGAATGCACCCTCCGCTTGATTGACAATGGTGGATTTGAGGGCTTCGGCATTAGCGACCATGGAGCGAAACTTCCAGATGCGAAATCGTCTCCCATCAATCCACAACGTGTTTGACCAAAAAAGATGGGACCAGGATTGTCCAGTTGAATAGCGATCGCGATGGGAACCAACAGAACCCCAGTCAATACTAACCCTATCAGGGAGCCAACAATGTCTAAGAAACGTTTGATAGGCGATCTCACAGAGGGGTGGGTTACAGAAACCTCGCTTGGGGTCTGGGGCGTGGAGACTTTTAGTGTGGCTTCGGTATGGGGTTCAATGTTTAAGAGATCTTCCAATCCTGCGAGAGAAAAGGCAAACTTTACTTGAGGTCCTACACTCCAAAGGGTGAGTTGGATGCCACTGACTCGAGCCGTTTTTACATTGCTGAGCAGTGCGCCAATTCCGCTACTATCAATAAGCTTTGTCTGACCAAAATCTAGAATAATTTGACTTAAGCAGGTTTCGTTTTCACTCCGCTCGCGAAAAAACTGACGAAAGGACATTGCTTCCAAAACTGTAAGACGCGGTGGCATTTGGATCAACAATGTATCCTGCAGACAGATAGAATCAAATTGGCGCAATGGTATGTCAACGGTGTTCATAAGATGAAAGGTTACAACTTTAGCCAGGTTCAGAAGATTCAAAGGTTAACAACTTCTCAAGTCCCATGAGGGAAAAAACAATCATCACTTCTGGAGTCACATCTCTAAGGATGACCTGAATATTTTGGGCTCGAGCACTTTTCAAGTTGCTCAGAAATGCCCCAACTCCCCGGCTATCGATGAGGGTCATTTGACCAAAATCTAGAATGATTGTGGTCAAACTCGTTTCGTTCTGAATCCATACTTGAAAGATTTGAAGGAAGGAGCTTGATTCAAGTGCTGTAAGGCGCGGTGGCATTTGGATCGCCAATGTATCCTTTAACCAGGTGGTGCTAAACAGGGGGGCTTGGATATTTGTTGCAGTCATCGGTAGTATCAAGGTAAAGGAACTGAGTTTGAGGGAGAAGAATGCAGCTTCTGTGTTGCCCAGAAGCGCTCGCAAAGACTTTGGCAAAGTGCTGCCGCTGTGGTTTCGGATAGGTCAGTCACTGAGGTTCTGCGGGGTGTTTGCAGAAATCTCACCAAATCGCCTGGACCCCAGGCAACTGGAACATCTACCTCTTCAAGGGCTACGGCCATCTCGACTTGATGGTTGTCAACGTGTTCTTTAAAGGCGAAGGTTCGTGGAACCAGAATGTAGGGTTTCTCCAATGAATCGAGCAGCAGTACCGTCCCCTCTCCACAATGGGCGATGATGAGATCGGCTTGCTGAACTAATTCCCGAAACTTCTCTTCTTTCAAAAATTGATAGACTTTTGCGCCTCCCGGTATCACCCCACAGTTACCGGATTGCACGACGACTTCGTCAGAGATCAATCCTTGTCTGAGCAATAGATCGATCCAATGCATCAGGCGGTTGAATGGATATTGCTCTGTACCAACGGTCACTAAAATCATCTTCCTTCCTGAGAAATAACAAGTTCAGCCTTGGGATAGCGTTGTTTTAACTGCGGCCAGTGAACGTATAGAGCGCTAAGAAAAGGTAATGCGAGTTTGGCCGACAGGCTTAAGTGAGTCACGCGGGTGACTGATTCAATAAAAACCGTTTGACTTCCCCATAGTTTGCCCAAAATCAAGAAGGGGACTGCAACTCCCGCACCTGTAGAAAGAATAACGTCTGGGCGATCGCCCTTGAACACCTGAAAGGCTAGGACTAGATTTCTGAACAGGTTCGGTAGGTTGCGATTGGTTGGACTGTAGGCCCAATGCACGGTCTCACCAGTAAGAGCAGCCTCTGTAGTCGCTGTTTTAAAGGTGACCCATACCCGATCGTGGTCTTGCCAAAAAGGGCGAAGCTGTTGGAGGGCCTTAAAGTGTCCACCGGAGGAGCAGACGAGTAATATTTTCATAACGCTTTCCTAAGTGAGATCGGAGGGCAATGAGAGGGATTGATTCAGGAGTTGTTCTTGCTGGATGCGCCTTTTTTGGCTGGATCCGGTTATTTTCATGGCAAGGGTTTCAATCGTGCGATAGACGGGCTGAGGTAGAAGCCAGAGTGAGTAGACTGCACCTAGGGTGAGCAGGGTACGGCGCGGTTCTTCAAGGAAGATGCGTCTGTCTGTGGCGAGCGCCCGATGGATGAGCTGGGTTGCCATGGAGCGAGAGCGCTGGCGTGCCGCACGACGGGCTAAATAGCGAAACTGGTAGGCTCTGGCCTTACTGGCCCACTGCGTTACAAAGTCTGGATCATAGGCTTGGGTTTTGGTAACAATTTGTTCCCAATAGTCAAATTGCTTAAACACATTGGCCGAAAGCCCCCCAGTATTGACGCGGTATAGTGTCAATGCTTCGGGAATACCTTCAATCTGCCAGTCCGTTTGCAAGGCAATCCGCAACCAGCATTCAATGTCTTCCGATTGCCGAAATGTATCGTCAAAGTAAAAGTTTTCTACTTCGCCATAGAGGTTGGCCTGAAACTCGATCCCGTCAAACACTTCTCGGCGAATCACTACTGACGAGCCATTACTAATGGGATTACGACAAAATAAGTATCCCGGTGTGATATCTGTCAGTTTGGGCAGTTGGTAAATGCCTAGGGGATTGCCCCGATCGTCAATAAAGCTAGAGCGGCAAAAGCTCACGCCCACCTGGGGCGATCGGTCTAAGTGCTGGATGTGTTTTTCCAGTTTTTCCGGCAACCATAAATCATCGCTATCTAAGAAGGCTAAATAATCGCCTTGGGCATGGCGAATGCCAGTATTCCGCGCTCCCGCCAACCCGCGATTTTTTTGATGAATAATCCGCATCCGTGGATCGTTAAACTGCTTGCACAGTGCAATACTACTGTCCGTGGCTCCGTCGTCTACGATCAAGAGTTCAAAAGTCGCGGTAGGTTTGGGCCATCACAGACTTTAGGGTTTCGACGACGGAGTTTTCGGAGTTATAGACTGGGACAATGACGGAGAATTTGGGCATAGATTTGATTCCAAAGGGTTAGCAGGCTTAGGGGAATTGCAGAAATCTAAGAGGCACCTAAGGCAGTGACTTATTTCAGGTCTGAAAGCAGATGATGGCCGTAGACCGCTGCCATTGTCGGGAGGGTCCGTCTGGGCTGGCTCACCAGTAAGCGCCAATCCGAGCGCAGGGCGCGATTCATAAAATCGACCCCAATCTTAGAGGGCAGCTTTAAGCGGAAGGCGCGCCGAGCCAGATAGCGCAGGTGAATGGCTTGGGCGAGCGCAAACTCTTGGCGCACTAATTCTGGGGCATAGGTTTTGGCTCGATCAATCAGGACATTCCAGCCGGCTTCCATCCGGTAGAGGTCAGCAGAAAGTCCGCCGTTACTGGTGCGATAGCGAGTTAGTACTTGTTCGATACCCTCAATCCGCCAATCTTGGGTACAAGCAACCCGCAGCAGCCATTCCAGATCTTCGGAATAACTCATCTGCAGACAAAAGCCTCCTACTTGCTGCCACACTCTTCGGCGGAGTACCCAACTTGAGGTGGTAGTGGTCGGGTTTTCGCTGAGAAAATGCTTGGGGGTTAGACCCCTTAAGCGAGCGCTAGAGACTTGTCCGGTTGGCTCACCTGCCTGAGTTAAAAATTCTACTCGGTCAAAACTAATGCCTAAGCGAGGGTCAGCCGCAAATCGCGCTAGGTGAGTTGCCAGTTTATGGGGCAGCCACCAATCGTCCGCGTCTAAAAATGCAATCAGATCTCCTTGGCTTTGCTCGACTCCGTGGGTGCGGGCAGCGGAAACGCCTTGATTGGTCTGACGAATCAGTTGAATGCGCCCGTCTCGATCTTGGAAGGTTTGGACCACCTCTGCGGTGCGATCGGTCGATCCGTCATCAATAATCAGAAGTTCCCAGTCAGTAAAGGTTTGAGCTTGGACTGAGGAGATCGCTGCGGGTAGAAACTGGGCCGCATTGTAGGCAGGAATCACAACTGATAGGGTTGGGGGAGCAAGCATCAAAGGACCTCCTTCCAGGTAGGCACCAACATCCGTCGGGCCGCCCAAACCGTATACAGCGGTTGCAACAATAGATGTACGGCCATCACGGCGATCGCCACTCCTAAAATGCCATACAGCGTCCCCGATAAAATGCCAACAACCAACGCCCCCGTGAAGCATAAATTCCAGCGCAGATCGATTTCAGGCGAGCCCACCGCACGAAACAACATTGCTGCTGCATTGGCAAAGGGACGGGATAGCGCAGATAGACAAATCAAAATTAAGATGGGCACCGCGCCGCGTTCCACCCACTTTGCGCCAAAGACTAACGGCACATAAACTGGAGCCAGACTGGATTGCAACAAAACCAGCGGGATAATGACTTTTGAAATGGTTTTGAGATTGCGAACAAAGCGCGCCCTTAACTGCACCGGATGGGTGCGGACATCGCAGAAATCTGAGTACATCGAAACGCCCATGGCGTTAACGGCGCTCAAACTAATCCCCAACCCAGCATTGAAGGCAAAGTAATATACACCCAACGGTTCAAGCCCTACGCATCGTCCAATCAACAGATAATCGATGTTTTCGCGCAGGGTATTGAGCATTTCCACACCCAAAATTCGGCTGCCAAACCCCAGAATCCGTCGCCAATGTTGGAGGGTAAATCCATAAATGGGCCGCCAAGTGTGGTAGCGATACATCATCAACACCCAGATCGGAGCTACCAATAGTTTGGGCAGGACAATGGCCCACATACCCATTCCCAGAAGGGCAAATGCGCCTGTGAGGACGTTATCGGCAACAACCTGAGCCAGATTAGTGAGGCTAAACACATTCAGGCGATTTTCCCGCCGCACCAGTGCGGTCTGCACCATGCCGAGGGGATAAATCAGGTAGGTACAGCCGATTAAAACAATCGGCAGCGTTAGGTTGAAATTGTGATAAAGTGCGGCCATTGCGAAAGCCCCTATAGCTTGAATGGTGAACAAGCCCAAGCCCAGCAGCCAATTCAAGCTATAGGCCGTTTTACACAAGTCCTCAATTTCTGCGGCATCGGCTTGTACTAACTTGTCGCCAATGCCATTGCGGGTAAAGACCCGAATAAACTCATGGGTGGTGAGGACAATGGCGGCTAAACCATAATCCTGGGGACTCAGCAATCGCGCCAGAATAACCGTGGCTACTAAACGCGAAAGCCGAATGCCCAATTCCGACAACCCCATCCAGCCAATATTGCGGATGAAGCGGTCCTGGGGTAAGAAATGGTGTAACGATCGCAGCCAATTCATTGGAACTCCTTCAGGACCTGTTCCCAGGACTCTATATATTCGTCCCAGGCACGGGTTGCGCCTATCCTGCCTTGCCGTCCCCACTCTTGCCGTTGAGCTGGGGAAGCACGCATCAATTGTTCGATTCCAGCAGCGAGAGCCTGAGCGTTATCCGGTGGCACCCGAATCCCGCAGTCTTGCGTCTGTTCGCTAAGGCCGTCAATATCGCTGACGATCGCGGGACGGGCTGCAGCGCGGGCTTCTAGGCACACATTGCCCCAGGGCTCCCACCGTGAGGGAATGGCCACCGCATCGCAGTGGGACAAGAAATCTGGAACATCGTCAATGCGTCCCAAAAAGCGAATATTCGGATTGTCTTGGGCCAGGGATTTAAGCGATGCCTCATGGGGACCTTGACCGCCCAGACATAACTGAACTGCCCCTGAAGGGAGGAGTTGCACGGCCTCAATCAATCGATCGAACCCTTTTTGTGGGGTGAAACGACCGTAAGCACCGAGGGTGAACGGGGACTCCGGCTCAACTTTTTCTGCCACCTTTAAAAAAGAACTTAGAACCCGGCTAGAACGAATCAATCGTATTTTGCTGGGAGCAGCCAACCGCTGACGGTTCATCCAATCCTGTTGTCCTTTGGAAATGGCAACCACGCGATCCATCATGCCGTAGGTCATTTTCAGCAGGGTGTGAAACCGCCAACGGGAAGGCACTTGATACTGTTCAAACCCAGCACTATAGTGATGCTCTACCAGCATCCGAGCCTTTGCCTTCAAGGACAGCAGGTCAGGAATGCCCTTCCAGGAAGAGGCACGATGAAAAACTAAGAGATCGGGTTGCCAACGGGTGCAAACCGCTTTGGCATGTTTCTGTGTGGTTAGCTCAAAATCCACCCAGGAGCTGAGCCGAGACTGCGCCAGACTGGTGAGGGTAGCTTGGATGCCCCCCGTCCAACCCATCCCTTTTGTACTTAGGATATGCAGAACTTTCATGGGACCAACACCTTCGAACAAGACTGAAGGGGAGACTGTCCCAAAATACGTTCCCGATAGGCTTGAGCGATGGTGCCAGCATGGGCAGACCAAGTGTACTGCTTAACGTGTTGGAGCCGAAGGGCACGATCTGGAGCCGACTGCGGGTCGGTGAGCAATTCAGAGATTGTTTGAGCCCACGCATCGGGGTTTCCCACCGGACAATAGACCGCAGCGTTGCCGCCAACTTCCCGCAGCACTGGAATATCGCTCACAGCAATGATGCTGCCACAGGCAAGGGCTTCAATTAAGGGCATTCCAAACCCTTCCGATTCACTGGTCATGAGCACAACTGCTGCCTGTTGGTAAAGGGCAACTAAATCGGATTGCGCCAATCCCCCAAACAACAGAATTCCGTCGCCAATCCCCAATCGATCAATTTGAGTTTGAAGATTGGCTTCCCAGGGTGGCCCTACTCGCACTAGAAGGAGTTCGGGATGGCGAGATCGCAGACGAGCATAGGTGTCTAATAAAACGTCTAAGCGTTTCCGCTTCAGATTGCCACTGACATTCAACAGAAAGGGGCGATTCCCAACGTGTTGCTGCAACGGAGTGGTCATTTCTGAACTACGGTCGGAGGCAAAAAACTCAGGGGCAATACCCAGAGGCACCTGCACCAGTTTTTCTGGGGGAAGCAGACGATATTGGAGGATTTCCTCGCGAACAGCCTGGGTAGTATAAAACACCACTGCCGCGTTACGCAGGCCGTTTAAGGCATACCGCTGCATGGTGTTGTAGCGAATGGAACGCGGGTATAGCTTAGGTTGCAAAACCGAGCGAAATACGTCGAGATCGTGACAAAAGACGCCGCTGCGGTTTGGAGGTAACTGATGGATGAGCGAGGCATAGCTCTGATCGCAAATGTGAAACAGATCGAACTGGGAGACTTGGGGCTTCAGATGTTGGGGGTAATCCCAGTAGCGGTTCAACATTTTGTCGGTCCCCCGCGCAAAGCCCAAGTTGCTACCCCAGGGTAAGCGCTGGAGCCGTGAGGTGTAACTGGGTTGAATGCGAGCGGTCTCTAGGTCGGGGTGCTCTGCAACTAGACTGTCGTAGAGGCGATCGCCGCAGACAAGCATACTAGGAGAGGCTTCTTCGCGGAAGTTACTGATTAAGGCCAGACGGTTCATGAATGTTTCCTTACCTTGGCAAAGCACGTATTAAAGTTCTGTTGCACCTGATGGCGGATGGCTTCATGCCCAAAGCTTTGCTGGGCGGTTTGGAGAATTGGGGCTAGATGAATTTCAGGATCGAAATGAGCTAGATTGCATCCAGGAATCTTTAAGCGTTCGGTTAAATCCCGCCCTTTGTTGGAGTAATAAAGATTAAAGGGAACGCGTCCGCTAGCTAAAGCTAAAACAGCAGTGTGGTAGCGGATAGCCACAATCTGTCGGGCGATCGCCAAAGCGCCCATGACCAATTGCCAGCGGGATAATGTCGTGGTGGCCAGAAAGGGATTGAAAATCTTTACCTGTGGCACCTGCGTCACAATTGCAGCAGCCATTTCTAGGTCATTGTCAGAACCGTAGGCCCGAGATTGAATCAGAAGCACAGGTTGTTCGCCTCTTGCCAAAAGGTTGCGGCAAAGCCCCACCAACTGCTGCGCAAAGCGCTGGTTGTCGTGGGCGTACATGGCATCAAAGGTGCGGAGGGAAATTAAGGTGACTAGGTTTGATACAACGTCCAGAGCCTGAAAAATATCTTGAGCCTCTCGTTTTGCTTGCTTGGTCACTTCTAGCACAAAGGCAGAATCGTAGGATAGTATGGCCGATACACCTGCTTTTGTAAGCCGCTGATAACTCTCTACATCTCGGACGCACACTGCTGCCAATCGTCGCAAACACCACGTCAGAGCCTGAAAGCTGAGTCCGTGACAGGAACGGGGAATGGACTGCCCAAAGACAAAGGTTTGTTTGGGCGATCGTGTGAGTTGGTAGAGATTTTTGAGAAAAGCTTTGGTGATGAAACCTTCGCGGGCGTTGTTAAAAATATCGCCACCCACGCTAATATAAGCATCGCAAGTTGGTAGCGGATCTAGAAGCTGAAGATTGGGTGTATATTCTGGCTCTACGTCTTGAACTTGGGCAAAAACTTGCGCGTTGGGCGTCATGGACGCAAGAGCACTATAAATAGCTGAATCTCCAATATTGAGAGTTGAATAAGTATTAATCAGACCAATTGTTGAGTCCATAAGCCTTCAACATACATAACGTCAAGCAAGTCTTTGTTAGTTTGCCCGGATATTTTTAAGACTCGACATCGCTAAAAACTTTATTTAGCTCAACATGATTGAGGGATCCTATAGTTGTGTTTGGCGATTAGTTTTTCTATAAAAACCTCAGCAAATTGAGTTGTAAGAACAAAAGCTGTGCCAGCTTCTTCGATTCCGAACGAAAATTTAACAGTGCGAATTTTCTTTTGCGAAAAATAATTATTTCTGTCAAATTCTGAAGCCTGACTTTACCGAATTTGACAGAATTAGGCTTTAATATAATGCTTTAATGATGAGGTCTAATTAACCCTAGCGAAGATAAAACGCATATTCTGGGTATCCTAGATTCGATCGCTGTTGTGATGACATCCCTTGAGCCGCAGGAAATGCAACGAGACCTATTAAAGACTGATCGTCTTGAGCCGCGTTCCGATCGAGGAACCCTATCTATATCTTTGCGGGTACTATTGATATTGCCATTTGTCTTCCAAATTTGCGTTGTGGTTGGACTGGTGGGATGGTTGTCTCTACAAAATGGGAAACAAGCTGTCGAAATTCTTGCGACTCAATTAATCGACAAATCCCAAAACTAGTTAAAACCCACCTAGATACCTATCTGAGCGAACCGCATCGTATCGATCGACTCAATACCAATGCGACCCGACTTGGGGAATTTCTGCGCCAAGTCACTGTAAGCCCTGGGGGGAAAGTATCGATCGTCGAGCGCAATGGTAATCTCATTGCCAGTTCTAGTCACGAACAACCCTTCGAATGGGTAAAGGGTAAAGCGAAACGATTGAGTGTTTTTAAGAGTCGCGATCCGGTCATCCGGTCAGCAGGAGATTTTTTACAACAAAAGTTCGGGGACTTTAAGAACATCAACGCCACTCGATCGTTGAGATTTAAGATCGACGACCGCCTTCAGTTTGTCAATATTTCACCGTGGAAAGATCGGTTTGGACTAGATTGGTTGGTAGTCGTCACGGTTCCAGAATCGGACTTTATCGCTCAAATCGATGCCAACACGCAACAGACAGTGCTGCTCTGTCTCGCTACTTTGGTAGTATCAACCTTGTTTGGATGGCTGACATCCAGATGGGTCACTCAACCCATTCGACGGTTGAGTCGGGCAGGTCGGGCGATCGCAGATGGGAATCTTGACCAAACACTGCCAACGGAGCCTATCCGAGAATTAAACGATTTAGCTCAGATCTTTAATTGGATGGCAGGCGAGTTGCGCCA
>JAAURS010000144.1 GCA_012032135.1 Acaryochloridaceae cyanobacterium RU_4_10
ATGGATACCCCATTTTTCTTGATCTCACAAATCTTGGCAAAAATCTCATCCACCAAGATAGGAGATAGCGCGGCAGATGGTTCATCTAAAATCAATAGCTTGGGTTCCAGCATCATAGCCCGCCCCATCGCCAACATTTGACGCTCCCCACCGGAGAGCGTTCCAGCCTGCTGCTTCCGACGCTCTGCCAACTTAGGAAACGCATCAAAATGGTTTGCTTGATGGGACCCAACGGAACCGATCGCACAAACGCCCCCATTTCCAGATTTTCTTCCACCGTCAACGATCGAAACACATTAGAAATTTGGGGCACATAACACATCCCAAGGGTCACAATTTCGTTGGGCTTTAGCCCTGCCACGTTCTTGCCTTGGAATAAGACCTTGCCCGTATGGGGCGGTACTAACCCACAAATGCATTTAGCCAGGGTTGATTTACCCGCACCATTGGGGCCAATAATGGCAACTAGTTCTCCAGGCGCAACGTAGAGATTGGTTCCCTGCAAAATATCCAGACCTGGAACGTATCCGGCAAACACAGACTCAACGGTCAATAAGGGGGCAGCAGCAACGGACATCCAGCGATCGCTCGAACGAAGAGGTTTTATCGTGTCTCATCCTATCAGCTTCAATTCCTTTGATGCAAAATTTGTGGCGATCGCTTACAAGGACGTCTGGCATTACACCAAAATTTGTCGGATGAGTCAGGTAATGCAACCCTATTTGGGGTTATTGGCATGACTATTTCATTGAAGCAACGCTTATTAGCAGCAAAAGAACGGCAACAGGGGATGTCTTTGGAATCAGTCTGTGAAAAACCTGGAATTTGACTCCGATGCATTTGAGGACTTGGCTTGGTGGATTGAAAAGGATCGAGCCATTGCCCTCAAGTTTTTTAAACTCGTTCGTGAGGTCCAGCGTGACCCTTTTTCTGAAACGGGTAAACCCGAAAAGCTAAGAAGCCGTCTGTAAAGAACTATAAAGAACTACTTGCCCACTTGCGCTCCTATCCCGTTAGTCTCCTCAACATCAATCGAATCGTTGCGGTATAAATTATCCCTTCATGATTTGGTGTTTGTCTGGACAGGGCATCGTATTTCAAAATACTTGCTAAAATTCAAGGACGGGGTAGGGATTTTTATGGAAACTTTACAGACGGTTTCTGAGTTACAAACATAGCTTTCCAATGCGAGATACCCTTCAAAGATGCAAGCGAATAAAGTGAAATGGTTTCAGAAACATCTTTCTGTTTGGGCGGCAAGCAACTTGCGAGACTTTCCCTGGCGGCAGACAACCGATCCTTATTCTATCTTTGTAGCCGAGTTTCTCTTGCAGAAGACCTTGGCTGCAACTACTTCACCCATCTATAAAGCTTTCTTGGAGAAGTATCCAAGTCTTGAAGACCTAGCAACCGCCTCTGTTGAAGAAGTCACTCAACTATTGCAACCCCTCGGACTTTCATTTAGAGCAGAGAGATTATGCCATTCGGCAAAAATCGTCGCAAAAAAGTATAAGGGAAGCATTCCAGCATTAGAAGAGGAATTACTTTCACTTCCAGGCATTGGCAAATATACTGCAAGATCTATCTGTGCTAATGCCTTTGGACAACCTTCAGCAGTGCTAGATACCAACGTAGCAAGGATCTTCGAACGCTTTTTTGGCTTGCAGGGGGAACGAGTTAAATCGCGATGCAAAATTTTGTGGGCGGCGGCTGATGCGATCGCACCGCAGAAAGAAGTAAGTCGATGGAATCTTACACTACTCGACTTTGGAGCATTGGTCTGCATTGCTAGAAAGCCCCACTGCAACGAATGCCCCTTACAAAAGAAATGCTGTTATTTCGCTAAAACTAAACCTCTATAGCGATTTTGAGGTGAAATCTGTCAGTTGGCAACTATAGGTCTTTGTGTTGAGCCCAAAAGTCGTATCAAAAGCTACAGCAAAGACCCGCGCTACAGTCGTTAATACGGCCATACTTAATTTCGAATGTGGGGAGGGTAGACCGTGCAGTTTGAATCTTACGATCCAGAGCCGCAAGGGTTTTACGACGAGTTATTTCTGAATAAAAATCAACCCCGACCAGAAGGGCAACCCCTTGTCGAACGCATTCACGCTTTGCCAGCAGGTGAGTTACTGCTGCGTCAGGAGGCTGCCCAAAAGGCAATGTACAAACTGGGGGCAACCTTCAATGTTTATGGAGCCGATGGGGCAGAAGATCGGATTTTCCCCTTTGATGTCATTCCTCGGATTGTGGCTGTTGCGGAATGGGAATATCTAGAGCGCGGGCTCAAACAGCGGATCCATGCCCTCAATCTTTTCATTGATGATATTTATCACGACCAAAAAATAGTGGCCGATGGGAAGATCCCAGCCGAATTGATTCAATCCGCGACAGGATTTCTAAAACCCTGTATCGGTCTCAATCCGCCAAAGGGAGTTTGGTGCCACATTACGGGGACGGATTTAGTTCGCGATCGCGATGGCCAATGGTATGTCTTGGAAGACAATATGCGATGTCCGTCTGGGATTTCCTATGTACTGGAAAATCGTCGGGTGATGAAGACAACGTTCCCGCAGGTGTTTGCCAAAATGCGGATCCAGCCTGTGGATGAGTATCCGAGCCATCTGTTAGAAACGTTGCTGCACTTAGTTCCAGACCATGTTGAAAATCCAACCGTAGTGGTGCTCACACCCGGAATTTATAACTCAGCCTACTTCGAACATTCATTTCTAGCCCAGCAAATGGGAATTGAGCTAGTAGAAGGTCAAGATTTGGTAGTCGTAGATGGCTACCTCCAGATGCGGACCACTAAAGGGCTTCAGCGGGTAGATGTGATTTATCGACGCATTGATGATACATTCCTCGATCCTACGGTGTTTCAGGCTGATTCAATGTTAGGGGTGCCGGGATTGATGGAAGTTTATGAAGCGGGACGAGTTGCGATCGCCAATGCCCCTGGAACGGGCGTGGCAGACGATAAGGTTATTTATGCCTACGTTCCAGAGATGATTCGGTACTATCTGGGGGAAGAACCAATCCTATTCAACGTGCCGACTTACCTGTGTTGGCAACCTAAGGATCTCGCCTATGTCTTGGAGAATCTCGATAAGTTAGTGGTGAAATCTGCCAATGAGGCAGGAGGATACGGGATGTTAGTGGGTCCGCATTCCACAAAAGAGCAACAGCAGGAATTCGCTCAAAAAATAAAAGCAAATCCCCGCAACTACATCGCGCAGCCAACCCTTTGCTTATCCAGAGTCCCGACGCTGATTGGGGAACAAATTGAAGGCTGTCATGTCGATTTGCGACCTTATATCCTTTATGGTAGTGATATTTACGTTCACCCAGGCGGATTGACTCGGGTTGCCTTAAAGAAGGGTTCGTTGGTTGTGAATTCTTCTCAAGGCGGTGGGAGTAAGGACACTTGGGTTCTTTATTAGGAAATTTTTGATACCCCCATGCTAAGCCGTGTTGCGGATTCTATTTACTGGCTGAATCGATATATCGAACGCGCCGAGAATGTGGCTCGGTTTTTGGATGTAAACCTCAATCTGTTGTTGGACATGCCTGCGAGGGTTCAGCAACAGTGGACCCCGTTGGTGGTAACGACGGGAGATCTAGATTTTTTTTAAGGAACATTATTGGGGGATGTTGACGCCGGAAAGGTGATTCAATTTCTGGTGTTCGATCGCAGTTATCCCAATTCCATTTTGTCTTGTTTGTATATGGCCCGTGAGAATGCCCGTTCTATCCGCGAGGTCATTTCTTCAGAAATGTGGGAGCAGGTGAATGAGTTTTATGTGATGCTGGCCCAGGCAAAACAAGATTTATCGCTACCGGATTTGAATGCGCTATTGACTCAGGTGAAGCAGTCTAGCCACTTGTTTGCAGGCATTATGACGGCAACGATGTCTCACAATGAAGGCTGGAATTTTGGTTTAATCGGTCGTTTTCTGGAACGAGCTGACAAAACGTCCCGGATTTTGGATGTTAAGTACTACATTTTGCTGCCCTCTTCTGAGGATGTGGGGACGCCGATTGATGAGTTGGGATGGATGGTGCTACTGCGCTCTGCTAGCGCCTATGAGATGTACCGCAAGCGCAGTTCGCAGCATCGAATTACGCCAGCAGGGATCGCGGAATTTTTGATTTTGGACCCAGAGTTTTCCACGATCGGTGCGCTTTTGTTTGTTTGAAGCAGAGCGATCGCTGCATCAAATCACAGGCACGCCCTTGGGGATGTGGCGCAATTCAGTAGAGCGGACTGTTGGTAAAGTGCGGTCTGAGCTGGAGTACGTGACCATTTCCGAAATTATTAGTACCGGAATGCACGAATTTTTAGATCGCCTCCAGCAGCAGATCAATTCGATCGATAAGGATATGTTTGAAAGCTTTTTTCCCGCGAGCCTGTCGTGCAGGTCGTACAGAAGAATGGCGTTCAGATGCAGCGGCAATGAAGTACGCCATTACCCATCAAACCACCTATACCTACAATGCCCTCGTCTTGTTAGAACCCCATGTGTTGCGGTTGCGCCCCCGCAGCGACGGCTACCAACAGTTACGAGATTTTAATCTGTCGATCGTGCCAGAGCCTAAAGGGATAACCCATCTTCTGGATGCAGAGGGAAATACCCTGACACGCTGTTGGTGGAACAATACACGAGTGGAGCAGCTATCCATTACAGCGATGTCTGAGGTGGAGACATTTTGCACGCGGCCCTTTGATTACTTATTGGAACTGTGGGCAACCCAATTGCCGTTGGATTACCCTACAGCATTACTCAGCCATCTCCAGCCTTACTTAACCTCTACGGGAGGAATGGTGGGCATAGATGGGGCTGCAAATCAGTTGGCCCATGAGATTGCCCATCAAGTTCAGTGGAATCCCGTTATTTTCTTGGGAGAGCTCAACCAACGGATTTACAGACAATTGTCCTATCAAGAACGCGAAACAGGGTTTCCGCTTCCACCCAGTCTGACTTGGGCGCAGCAGATAGGGACCTGTCGGGATTTTGTGGTGTTGTTTATGGCGGTTTGTCGAGCTGTGGGGTTGGCAGCTCGGTTTGTGAGTGGCTATGAGGAAGGTTCGCCAGAGTGCGAGCAAACCCTTCATGCTTGGGTGGAGGTCTATTTACCCGGCGCGGGTTGGCGCGGATACGACCCGACTCACGGACTGGTGGTGAGCGATCGCCACATTGCGATCGCGGCCAGTGGTTGGCCCCGATATGCGGCTCCGGTGACGGGGACCCATCAAGGCGGAAGCGGGGATCCGGCTACTTTGAACAGTCATATTTCAATTCTGAAGCAGGAAACAGCCTAGTTGAATTTCTGGGATCGACTCTTTGGCATAATGAACGCAGAGCACTTCCATCCCGTTGAGTCATGACAACTGCCACTCCAGCGTCCCCAGACCTAGCTTCCCGATTGGTGAATGGTATTCTTTCCATCAAACCGATCGCCAATTTTGCCAAGCATCAAGCCCGTTCCATGATGATCGAACGGGCGGAATCTGTTGGGGTGCAGTGGACGAAAGAGGCAACTACCCTCAGAAATAGAGGGATTGACACCTGGGCCGCTGAATTGCAAAGCATTGAAAACCCAAATCTCCAATACCCAGACTATTACCTCAAACCTTTTCATGCCTACGAGACGGGCAACCTGAGCTGGGATGCCGCCACCGAAGTCGAAGTCGCGTCCTATGCCGCTCATGCCCGGATTTGGTCGGATGCCGGATCTAAAGAAGGCGATGCCCGCCTCCGCCAAACCTTTCATACCATTCTGAAACGAGAATTGCCTCAGGATCCCCAAACTATCTTAGACCTGGGGTGCAGTGTGGGACTCAGCACCATTGCGCTTCAAGCCCTTTACCCCCACGCGCAAATGACAGGGTTAGACCTTTCACCTTACTTTTTGACCGTTGCCCAGCATCGCAACTCACCCACTCACCCTTCTATTCAATGGGTTCACACTGCCGCCGAACAAACGCCCTTTGCAGATCGCAGTTTTGATTTGGTCTCCACCTTTTTGATGTGCCACGAGTTGCCCCAAAGTGCGACTAAAGCCATCTTGCAAGAAGCCAAACGCCTCCTAACGCCAGGGGGTCACCTAGCTATCATGGATATGAATCCGCAATCGGAAGCCTTCCTAAAACTGCCGCCCTACGTGTTCGCCCTACTCAAAAGCACGGAACCCTATTTGGACGATTACTTCACGCTGGACATGGAACGGGCGCTCGCAGAGGCTGGATTTGAGTCCCCCAAAGTTTTTTGCAACAGCCCCCGCCACCGAACGTTTGTTGCAAAAGCAAAATCGTAAGAACGAATGGCAATTTATTTCGCTAAGGTGCGGTAGTCCCCTAAAAATCTTTTTTATAACGATCCCAAAAATCTCAGAGAGGTTCCGATCCAATCCCTTTGGCGTCTCACAAGCGATCCCTAATGGCCAGCGCCCTCAATCGAGGATTTTCAAACGGATAGGGTAGCTTTACGGAGGAAATATTATCGGCCCTTCCCCCGATCGATAGACGTTGGATATGGGAATCATTGTGTTAGAGTACACTCTGTTGATTAATCCTTTTGACTGAAATGCTGCGTTAAGTAGTGTGCAGCACCATTTAATCAGCATTCTGCCCCTTTAATGGTCCTGAACGTCACTGTTGTTTGCCAGACTTAAACCCCCTTGGTTTATAAACAACCCATTCAGACCTCCAACCGATTTAAATCTTTTTTAGCCTGAGTATTAAGTTTAAGACTGTAATGGGGAACGTTTTATAAAACATTGCAGTCATTCCAAGCACATCTTGCTATTCAAGATCAAGTCTATTTTTGGGATGAATGTTTAAAAAAGTCTAAAGATAGTTACAATCGAGTTGTGATGATGGGAGACACCCGTGTTTTTAAGACTTGCCGATCAACATCGCCAATTTGTTCAAGACCTTGTCATGAGTCTTCAGGCTTTGTCTAAGGTTTTAGAACATAACGGCTACCCTGCTTCTTGCTACACCTGTGGCACTCAAATGAATGGTGCTTCCTTCATGGTGAGCCTTGCTGAAAACCATCTGATTCGGTTTTTGGTCTCTGACTATGGGATCACCTGGACAGAAATGCGCGATGACCGCGAACTGATGAAGCTAGAAGGCGCGGAAGCGATTTCTCAGCTCCAAGAACTGTCCAACCTGGTTAAGTTTTTGCCCCAGAACGTCTCCGTTGCTTCTGCGATCGCATCTGCTGCTTAGCGCGATCGCAAAGTAGGACCTCCCGAAGGGAATGCCCGCCACACTGTTTTGTGGCCGCTTTCTACAACACTGTTTGAATTAAAGTTCTCCCTTAGAATAGAATTAGCAATTCTTAATGATTGAATCTACGCGAGGAGAACGGGATGTCAGGATTGAGCGATACACTGGAGCCCCTTGCCGCGTGGTTCCGAGGATTTGGAATGCCTGAGGCGATCGTCCACTGGGGACATCCGGCCATGATGGGGATCGTGTTGTTGGCCATGGGGTCTTTTGTGGGGGTGACGGGCTGGAAAAGCCGCACTCTAGCTGAAAAAGATCCAGAGGCTTCTGCCAAGAACCGCATGGAACACGGAAAAGTTGCGCCATTGATGTTTGTGTTTTTGGCGATGGGCTACACGGGTGGGGTGCTATCCCTCGTGATGCAAAAAGAACCGATTTTGGAAAGCCCGCATTTTTGGACGGGATCGTCCATCCTTTTGCTTTTAGCTATGAATGCAATCCTGGCAGCCACAAAGTTTGGCGGTCAAGGTGCCTTGCGGTCAGCCCACGCTTACATCGGCAGCACAGCATTAGTTCTATTTGTAGTTCACGCCATATTGGGTTTAAAGCTAGGTCTGTCAATTTAAAATCTCTTGTAGGGGCACAATGCTTGTGCCCTCAATATGTTTTCTATGTTGCAATATCAACCTTCTCCGCAGACGAGAAGACTTGAATTAACTGACGCAACGACGCGCTGCGATGCTCGCGGACAAAAATAAGCGGAAACAGGGCTCCAACTCGGCACAGGCTAGACAAAACAAATAGCCCTAACAATCCGCCACCCCACTGCCAATGCTCTGCTAAATAACCCCCAACGTCGTCCCCATCGCCCCACTGACCCCACCACTTGCAGCAATCCAACCAAAATAAGTGGATTGGTTGCGCAGGGGGGCCACTCCAATTTGTAAATTGTTGCTCCCCAGCTCGATCGCAGCGGCACAGCCCCCCATCAAAAGATGCAGCAGCGGCAGCCCCAGCCAGATAGATAAGTCATCCGTCCCCACTAATAGCCAAAGTAGGGGGGTTAAAGCCAGAACAAAGCCAACGCCCATCAATAAGGGACGATTGCCGATGCGATCGGCAAGGCGACCCCAGACCACAAACATCAATAAATTTGCCCCAGACATCAGGCTGTTGTAGAGCGTCACTTGACTGATGTTGAGATTGAGATTGTCCAACATGTAGAGATTGAAAAAAGGCGCGCTGAGACTAAAGGCAAACATCCAGCCGCTGAAATAAATCAAAAATATCCAAACATCAGACTGTTCTACCAAACGTTCCCACAGGGAGAGGGTGGCTGGATCGTTGGGTTCGTGGGAAAGAACGGGTGCCTGATGAAGGGGTGGGGGTTCGTTGAGCGATCGCTGGACTTGGGGGTTCACATCTGCCATAAAGTTCTGGAAGACTAGACTCACCAAACCCAGGAGAATCCCCAAACCCAGAACCAACCCAAACCCCTGAATAGAACCGCCTTGCCAGAGGGTAATTCCCAGTCCCGCCAGTGGGATAAAAACCAAAGTTGTCAAATTTGCCGCACTATTGCGCAATCCAAAATATCGCCCTCTTAACCGACGCGGAACCAGGATTGCCATCCAACTTAACCAGGCGGCACTGCCCAACGCACCCACACCGTAGCTGAGGAGAGTAATCGCCAAGGTCCAACCAATCAGGGTTTCTTTGTCCATCTGGCCCCAACTCATCAGCCCAATGCCCACCAACAACATCAACCAAACCAGTCGGGATGGGCCATAGATCCAGAGGCAGTACTGGTGGCGGCTGGTGGTCCGTTCTGAAAGGTATGCACCCAGCGGCTGCAATAAATTAGCAATTAAAGGGATAGAGGCTAATAGACCCACCTGAACTGGGCTGGCCCCCAGATCCATCAAAAAATTTGTGAGCAGTACCCCGCCCGCAATATTGGTATAAACGGCTGCAAAACTCCATCCATGGTTGAAGCTTGCAAGCTAGAACGAATGGAGTTTTTCACCATCTTTGCCGCAGAATTGTCATCAGCTTTCAAGACAGATGATGCGTCCAAGATTTCGACGGAATTGGGGTTAGGGGGTGAATCATTCACGTTGTGTTATCCGTGAATTACGTCCAACTTGAACCATACCATCCTGTCAATGGGACAAGTAATCGTTCTGCATAAACCGATTCAGGAGCGTACGACGCTGAAGGGTTGCTGGGTCTGGCATGACGGGATCGGGTAATGGGCGATCGCTGCGCTCCAAATCCGTCCCCCAATAGTCCACCAAACTTTTCAAGAACCGATCCTGTGCATTGCGAAACCCATCGGTATAATCCTCCCCCCGATTCATCACCGCAAACCAAACAGGTCCGTACCGTCGGGTTTGAATCATTCCTGCCAGACCGCTCGTGTTCCAAAGCGTTCCCGTTTTGACAACCGTTGCAGGTGGCATCTGGCGTTTTTCAACCGTTCCCTTATCTTGACCCATAACTGGGAAAAGGGTTTCTAAGGTCAGGTGATGGGGCTGGAGTTCGACCTGGATGGCTTGGAATAACCCCACCACCGCCCGTGGAGAGAGCTTGTTGTTTTGCTCCAACCCCGACCCGTTTTTCAAAATGATTTCTTTGGGGGAAATGCGTCCGGTCTGAATTGCAATCTTTCTAATGGCCTCAGGACCACCCAATCGATCGGTAAACCATTCGGCCATGTGGTTGTTGCTGTACACGTTCATGTACTTGAGCAGATCGCTCAGCGGTGGTGAAGTGTGGTTCAGCAATGGTTTCCCGATGCGGTTTTCAAAAGGATTGAGATTGTCTTCTCTGCTCCCGCCTTCGACAATCAGGGTTGGTTTAGGGGTTCCTTTAGGCATCCAACGATGGACTTGCTCGATATCTGGCGTCCATTGGGTGCTGTTCCAAATTTGCTTGAGGCGATCGCCCCCCGCCACAATATCCTGACTGAAATTGATGGAGAGCGGCCCCCCAATAATCAGATTGCCCGTCACTTTACGAAGGCCCAATTGATTGAGCTGATTCCCAATGGAGATCGCCTCTGAGGTCACCAATAGCGGATCGCCATCGCACTGGATCAGTAAATCGCCTTGCAAGACACCTCCATCTAAAACTTGACCCAACACTTGAATCTGGGTTTGAAATTGATGTTTGGGTCCCCAGGTTTTCAGCGCGGCTAGGGTTGTGGCAACTTTTGTGAGGGAGGCAGGGGTTTGGAGAACGTGACCTTGACGATCGGCCAGCAAATTGTCCGTAGTTTGGATCCAGATCCCTTGATTGTTGGCAGCAAAGCCCTGTTGCGCCAGACCAGACAAATAAGTTGTGACCAGCCGATCCCGTTTGGGATCTGCGGGCTGTATGGCAAAATTAGGAAACGATACTGAATGTTTTGGGGGATTGGGCTCAATGAGCCGTGCCGTTTTGAACCAAAAACCCAAGAAACCAGACGTCAAAAACTCAACGATCATATCCAGTGACTGTTCTCATCTCCTACATTCGGGCGCGATCGCTATTTAAATCAGATAGAGTGAGTCTCTAACAATCTGCTAAAATTCTTTAGGATTCTACAACATTAGACACATGGGATCATCTCGCGCACGGATTGCAATTGATGCAATGGGGGGGGACTTTGCCCCAGATGAAATCGTTGCTGGAGCCTTGAGGGCGCACGAAGAATTAGGCGTTGAGGTTCTGCTGGTGGGCGATCCTGAATTGGTCCGCGCCTCCATAGAAAAAGCATTCATCTTCGGCGGCGCTTGAGGTGGTGCCGTCTGAAGGAATTATTGAGATGCACGAAAGATCCGCTGAGTGCCCTCCGCCGCAAACCCCAAGGCATCTATTAATGTG
>JAAURS010000145.1 GCA_012032135.1 Acaryochloridaceae cyanobacterium RU_4_10
CGTAATGACCAAAAAGCCACCGTAAATTGGTGCTTTTTAAGTACAGATGCACGTATTAAGCTAGAAAACTTATACCCTGTTCTTACATCCTTGAACTAGGCAGAGTTCCTTTGGTGGACTACTAGGTTTTCAGAAAGGAAACCGTTTGGAGATGGTGACAGCACGTACGGATGGCAAACCAGTCTGGAATAGACATTGGTTTTCCCTTACGGCTGGACCACGGCTCCTGCGCGAGGGAAACTTCTGGATTTCACCTCGCAAAGAAGGATTTACCGATCCTAACGTTATGGGGGTAGCGAAACGGAGTGCGATCGGATTTTCTGAAAGTCACAAGACCCTCTTTTTTGCAACATTTACGACACCGATTACGCTGCGCCAGGAAGCAAGCATTATGAAGTCGATTGGGTGTTATGAGGCGATGAATCTAGATGGAGGATCTTCCACGGCACTGGCCTATCGAGGTAAAGTACTGGTAAAACCTCGGCGATCGCTGACCAATGTGCTCGTGGTCTATGATGCTTCCCACCCTGCACCGCAACCTTTACGCACATCCTGGCATCAATTCCAGGGGGATGAGGGATAATCCTACAGCCTATAGCAATTAACTTCCTAGTAGTTCTCAATTTGGCACGTCAGATACAAAATTGAGAACTACTTACTAACTCAACCTATCTAGTTCGCGATGTGAGCTGCACCATGCGGACCAAAACTAGTTAGCTTTGGGAAGGTGTGAGCTTTTGCGATCGGTTTCATTTCCTTGGACTCGTTGACGATGTGCGCCGCCCCACCCGGTCCGCGGGTTATCAGCTTGGGATAGCCTTGGCTGGGTGTTGTGGGTAGGGCTGTGGCTCCAACGGGGACTCGATCGACGATGGAGATAGCACCATGAGGACCACGGGTGACGAGAATAGATTCGGCAGAGGCTGCGTGACCTGTAATACCTAAGCTGAGGACTGCAAGGGTTGCGAAGGCTGCGTTAGTTAGAACTTTAGGGTTGAACATTTCTTGTTTCTCCACTTTCGATAGTTTCACTTTAGGGGTGGAGTCTGAGGGGTAGATGATGGGATTCTGTGTGCGATCGAGGTTGTTGCTGAGTTTAGGCTGTAGGTTTGCTGAGAATCCTGAGTAATCTTTTGACATCCTGAGATGGAAGGCATCAACATGATTTCCATCGCGTATTCAAATTTGATGGATAATAAATTATTGGGTTCTGAGTATTTTCTATGACTTAACAACTTTTAGATACAGAAGTCGATTCTGAAGAAATCGTTACTGAGCTTGACATCAGCCATCTTGTTGTTGAAAGCGTTAAAATTTGTACTGCGGTAAATACTTGTTTTATGGTACAGGTCTCGCTCATCGGTTGACGATAAACCTCAATTTCTTCTTGTAAATTCACGATCCAAAGCTCTAGGATTCTAGCCTGGGCATAGGGCGGAAGTTTGATGGGGCGATTGGGTTCTAGGGTCATGTCTGAAATTTCATTTGATTGATTGTCCAAAGATTGAAAAATATCCTCATTTGCCTGGATGGGGAAGGCCACTATTGCAAGACCTTCAACACATTTTGCAGTCGTACCCTAATCCGAGACAAAATTGGATGACGATAGGGCCAGAGTTCTTTCTGAATTGATTCTTGGGCTTCAAAATTCGTAATCGCCCGTTCATCAAAATACTGTTCTAGCCAATTCAAATAAGCCAATCGCAATGCATAGTTTTGTCCCGTTTTTCTTGCTGTAGAATTGCAAGAATCTAGACGCCGTCGATACCGATCCCACCATTTGCTGGATACAAAGACTGGAAATTGCAGCATAACCTTGCTAAAGAAGACCTGGTCTTCATACAATCCCCGAAAAGATTCCTCAAATCTACCCACTTTTGCAAAAATGTCCCGTCGTAATAGCGCACTACAAGTACAGGGGGATGGGGCTTCTCGTTTTAAGCAAAGATTGAATAAAAGCGGTGGTTTGATTGAGGTGTCCGTCTGAACTTTCAGATCGTAGATGAGATCCCGCTGACTATCTGCGGGGTTGCCAGTCCAGCTAAACCAATCCTGTGTATGTCCATAAACCATTGCAGCATCAGGATGAGAGGTCATAATCTCAACCTGCTGCGCCAGTTTCTCGGGTAAATACACATCATCTCCATCTAAGAACGCAAGATACTCCCCTTTTGCACGATCGATGCCTAAGTTGCGGGTGGCACTCATACCACGATTTTGATGACCATCATGATCTAAATAAATAATTTTTCCAGGATATTGGGCAACATAGGCTTTGGCGATTTTAGCACTGCGATCCCTAGAACCATCATCTACAAGTAACAATTCCCAATGGTCATAGGTTTGTGCAATCACACTTTCAATTGCTTCTTGAATAAAGGTTTCTTCATTCAAAAAAATCATGATAACGGAGACGAGCGGCTGATGATTCATGTCAAGCTACCTTAGAACGTTGCCATGTTTTCATGACGGACTGTACCCGATTTGAGACTCGAAACAGGACGGGGTGTCGAAAGGGCCAAATCTCTTTTTGGAGAACCTGCCAGATTTCTGTGTTTTGAAACTCCTGCTGTACCAAATAACGCTCCAACCAGTTCAAGAACGTGTATCGAGCCGATCTCCACTGTTTGGCTTGATGGGTCAGCGCAGTGCAGGCTGTGGGATGTTGCCGATACCAGTACCAACACTGGCTAGTGACAAAACTTTCGGACTGAAGACATAACTTGGCATGAAAAGCTTGATCTTCATACATCCCTTGGAAGGATGTTTCATAGCCACCAATCTTTTCAACCACCGATCCGCGCACTAATAGGTCGCACAGTGAAGCCCATTCATTTTGTAGAAACTTTAAAAGAAGGGTTGGCGGCTGAACCATACTATTGGATGGAACTCCTAATTGTTGGACGAAATCTCGTTGGTTTTCTTCTACATTGCTCGACCAGCTATACCACCATTTTGCAGGACTACACAGAAAGGCAGTTTCTGGTCGCGATTCTAGAATGTTCACCTGCTGCTCTAATTTGTCGGACAGCCAGAGATCGTCGGCATCCAGAAAGGAAAGGTACTCGCCCTTTGAACTGCGAATGCCCAAGTTTCGGGTTGCACTCATGCCCAGGTTCTGATGGTCTGGATGCTCTAGATAGCGAATTTGTTTTGGGTATTGCCGTGCATAGGATAGGGCAATATTTGTACTCTCATCCATAGAACCATCATCCACGAGCAATAATTCCCAATGTTCGTAGGTTTGGGCGATCGCACTTTCAATGGCTTCTTGAATATATGTCTCGGCATTCCAGAAAATGGTGATAATAGAAACTAAAGGTTTGCTACTCATGATAGATTTCACTTCTCGCACAATAGGAGCACACGCGGATCGGGGTAGGAAGGCATCACACTGACGGTCGAAAACCTCTGTTTCAAGGCATCGATAAAATTATCTAGGGTGTACCAAGCAATTCGCTCTGTCCAGCGTTCTGTAACGTCTGAATCCTCACGGGGAATGAATTCTACTAAAACCCAACGCTTGGAAAAAAGATCCAAACCTTCGACAATTTGACTGAAATTCAGACGGCGTTCTAGAACGATAGTATGGATTGCACCCAACGCCAACACCAGATCGCAGGGGAATCTTTCCGTAGCTGCGATCGCCCAGTGGTTTGCTAATCCCCTTGCAGGGGTGGGTTTGGTAAAGTCTATCAGTAAGGGAAGAATTGGCAATTGCTTGCGGCAACTCTCTTTGTAGAGTTGGGTGATGCAGGCTGGGTTGGTATCCAAGGCAATGACATTGCGCTCTGCCATTGCGGCTAATTTAGAATGCCACCCTCGATCGCACCCAATATCTAAAACCGATCTGGGATTGAGCGCAGCCATTATTCTATAAAGGTTTCGTTGCTTTAGGTTCCAATCTTCTTGGGGAGCAAGGGAAACAGTGGCTGTCTCGCGATCGTGGGCACAGTCTTCTTCAAAGGAAGGGAAAGAAATGTTTTCTACTTCACTTCTGATATTTTCTAAAAAACGTAAATGAGAACCCTGGCGCATCTTTTCTAAGGCATCACCGGAGGATGGTGCATCGCGACCGAAGCGTTTTTTGAGCTGTTGCAGAGTAGATTGGGGCAGGAGCTGCCTCAGAACGGATTCGGCACGGCTTAATAGGGGCAGATTCGGCTTTGATGGCGATCGTGATAACCGTAAAAGGTCAGACCCTAAAACCCCCTCATCCTCACACAGGAGCAATCGGGCAATCCGATCTTGACCTTGGGACATCAGGACGAGCGGGTACAGGCAATATCGGCAAAACTCGTCGTAGACAGGCCACGTTGCGCTCCCAATCGGTACAATGGAACCCAAATCTACAAAGACAGGTTTGTTGCTTTCTAAATCGAACAATACGTTCCAGGGATGGGCGTCTCCCAAAGTCAAACCGTAGGGTGCAAGTTCGATCGCTAGGTTCAGAGTAGTCAGCGCAGCATCCTTAAACATCGCGCCGCACCACTCATTGGGGTAGGAGGCAAAGGGCAACGTGCGATGGTGGATCGCCATCTCGTAGCGATCGATGGTTAGGGGTGCGATCGCGCTTTCGATCAGCAAACCTTTTTCCGTGAGATGTTGGACAATTCCATCCTGGAATAATCGTTGAAAAAACGGTACGGCCCTAGAGCCAATCCCGCGATACAGTTGCCCGCGCCAACGGAACAGCCGCACCTGCGGATCTCCGAAAGAGTGGGGATGAAATATCACTTCATCTAACGGAATTTTTGATAGAAGTTGTTGAGATAGTAACGGCTCAGACATCAAACCACCTCGCAAGCCGTCTGGCAAACTCATCTCCATCCCAATCTTTGACCCCAACGCGGGGCAGTTGAAAGCGATCGCTTTGCCGTTTCACGCTTCCCTTGTTTGTCGAACAGGCACAAGTAAAGCCAGCCTCTCGCACCACTGCGATCGTGTCTTTCGTATAATCCCCATAGGGGTAGGCAAAGCTACGGACTGGATGTCCTAGAATTTCCTCTAAATGGGTTTTGCTCTGTTGAATTTCTTGCTTTTGCGACGAGATCGGGAGGGCAGACAGAAACGGGTGCATTACGGTATGAGCGCCAACCTCAATCGGACTTTCTCGTTCTAAATCCAATACTTCTGCTTGCGTTAAGGGACGATGGGTCGCGCGTGCCTGGGGCTTGGCATCTGCCCAAGTCAACAGTTCGTCTAAAAGCTGACGTCGCACTTCTTCCCGCAGTGGTTGCAGCAATCGCCAGATGGAATAGTAGAGAGAATGGCGCACGCTCGGGGTTTTCTGGTGTTCTGCTTGCCAGAGGCGATCGCGCGCAAAGGCTTCCTGGCTGTAATGGGCATCGGTTCCCAGCTCCCATTGATAGTGCTGCCCCTCAATCTTTAATTGAAGTGTTTCGGGCAATTGTCTGGGTTGCAAAAACAGCCGTTCTAATTCATCCCACCAAAACTCGCGATCCTGTCCGGTATAGCCAGTGGAAACAAAGACCGTTGCTGGAAGATCGAATCGCTCCAATAAGGGCTTCGCGTTTTGGAGATTATCGATATAGCCATCATCGAAAGTAAGGGCGACTGAGCGATGTAAGCGCGTTCCCGCATCCATTTCCTGGGTCAACTGATGCAGTTGCAAGGGACGCACCATTTTCCGCAAAACTTCAAGATGTTTGGCAAAATGTTGGGGTTTGACACAGAGTCCCCAAGGATCGGAGTCCTCGTCTGCAATGCGGTGGTACATCAGGATGAGCGCTCCTGGTGCAATGCTGTTTCTGACGCGCCGAAACACTTGCCGAACTCTACCCAGGTCACGAAGTTTCATCGTACCACCTCGCTTTCTTCTAAAATTTTGAATTGGCAAGATACCGCACCATCATCAGGAGTTTCTTGCATTCCAAACCTCTGTGAGGCAAGATTTACAACTTCAATGTCAAAAGCATATTCAATATAATCTAGTGCTTGGTTACCATCGCTTTCGCTAATGTTAGCGAGCCACAATCCCAACACATAGATGCCAGGATTCAAAAACAGCTTATCGATTCTGAGCTTGATCGCATTGTGCCCGTTCCGAAGCGCAATCACACGATCGAGGGAAGCAATATCGGCATTAACCAGCTTCGTTCCTGATTGGGTATATAAGGTGACGGCCAAACTCCCAACCGTTCTTATAGCATCTGACGCGATCGCCAGATTTAATTCAAGGGGGCCATTGGAGTAGGGTTGAAACCCAGCTTCGGCATTGAGACTGCTGTAGCGAACGGCCAGAAACCACGCTTCGCCTGTGCCAAGCCGACTTGCTTGGGAAACGTCTATCCAATCGTTGGGAGATGCTTTGTAGGAATGATTCGATAGATACTTTGCCACAATACTTGGGGTGTCGCCTTGCGCGACAAGTTGCCCGCGTTCCAATAGAACGCACTGAGAACACAGACGTTGAATGGCATCCATATTATGGCTGACAAACAATACGGTTCGGCCTTGCTGTTGGGAAACATCTTGCATCTTCCCCAAACATTTCTTCTGAAACTCTGCGTCGCCAACCGCAAGCACTTCATCCACAATCAAAATTTCGGGTTCGAGGTGTGCTGCTACGGCAAAAGCCAACCGGACATACATTCCCGAAGAGTAGCGCTTGACGGGGGTATCTAAAAACTTTTCAACTTCGGCAAAGGCAACAATTTCATCGAATTTTTGCTTGATTTCAATTTTACTCATCCCCAAGACGGCACCATTCAGGTAAATATTTTCCCGTCCGGTGAGTTCGGGATGGAAGCCTGTCCCCACTTCAAGTAGGCTTGCAACTCTTCCCTTAATCCCAATTTCTCCAGTGGTTGGTTCTGTAATTCGACTTAGGAGTTTTAAGAGGGTAGACTTTCCCGCACCATTGCGGCCAATAATCCCCACGCGATCGCCCTGCTGAATCTCAAAGGAAATATCCTTGAGTGCCCAAAACTCTTCACGGGTATGGGTTGTAATTTTCTGGTGCAGCAGCGCATCTGCCAAGAATCTAGTGGTTTCGGAGATGCGATCGCGCAGGGTGGCATATCCGCCATTAGATGAGTGGCCGATCGTATACTTCTTGCCAAGATTTTCAACGCGAATTACACCCTGCGTTTGTGTCATTTTCTGACCTCTTCTGCTGGCTGTCGCAGTGCCACATCTTTCTCTAGGCGACTGACCTGCGCAAAATGCTGAGACTCCCAGCGCTTGGATCTGTCTTGAAACAGTACGTCTGCATACTGTCGTGCAATTTTCTCTGGGGTGAAGTGTGCTTGGAGGTACTCCCGTCCAGCAATTCCCATTTTTTTGCCAGTAAAGCGTCTGTTGCAAGACAGCGAATAAACTGAGCCAAACCGACTGAATCTCCATTGGTGAATGTAGCGCCGCATTTGGCCTTGGCAATCAGCGATCGCAGATAGGAGTGAGGTTCGCAGATTGCGGCAACCGGACGCCCTGCGGCCAAGGTACCATATAGTTTGCTGGGGGCCACTAACCCTTCCATGCCGAGACTCACACTGACTAACGACAAATCGCACGCGGTTAAAGAATAGGGTAGTTCTTGCTTGTCTTGGTAGGGTAAAAATTGACAGTTCCGCAACCCCCATTCCTCAACGTAGGCAATACAATCTTTTCGTTTTGCCCCTCCCCCACAAACACAAATTGAATCGAATCGTGTTGCAGTAGCCGTGCTGTTTCTAAAATTGTATCCATATCATGGCAACGCCCGATATTGCCGGAGTAGAGCACCGTAAATGTATCAATAAGATTGTGCTGGTGGGCGAAGCTATTATACCGCTTGGGCAAAGGCGTAATCCAATCCGGGTCTGCCCAACTGTGAATCACAGCAATTTGTCACCCACCGCCGGGCAGTTCGTTTGGACTTTTGCTTTCATGGTAGGACTGAGCACAATAATACTTTGCGCTTTTTCCAGACCTGCTTGTTGAGCCAATGCCACAATTTGACTAATCCATGCCGAGCCGGAACGACCTTGAGTTCGACGGCAATATCTGGATACAAGTCGTAGAGCAAACAAACGTAAGGAATGCCAAAACACAAATGCATAAAATACCCTGCAATAGGTAAAAAGGTGGGGCTGTCGTTAGTAACAAGACTTTGCCATTTCTGGCAGTTCTAAACAAATGTAGGAGGGTTCTTAGGAAGAATAGGATCCCGCTTAACCCTTTTCCACGAATGCGCGATCGCAGATCCGAGAAGAGCGCGATCGCTGAATTAATAGGTTTCCCGATCGTTCTCTGAGGGGGGCGGATTCTTTTTGAAAGGCATAACCAGGCTGTCCTGTAAAAACCTGAACCAGGATGCCCATGCATTCTAGGTGAATGGCCAGTTCTTCAATGAGCTGTCCTGTTGCTGCGTAATCAGGTGGATAGAACTGAGTACAAATCTTTAGCTGTAAAGTTTCTTTGCACTCAGATTGTTTATGATTCAGTGGTTTTAAATGCATATTTTTACTCAGCGTGCCAAGAGAAAACCATTACGATAAGTGGAGGTTTTTTCTTGGTTGATGGCGAACCACAACAATTAATTGCTGATTAAGTGCAAGTTAACTAGAACGCTGTGAATATTTTGTGAACGGGCATTCTTCTTTCGATCTCAAGCCGATCTAGCATGACCTTGAGGCGATCGTGATGGCTGTATCCACTTTTAATGCAGCGATCGCGTCCCGCTTTAGCTATCTTTTGTCGTAGGTCTTCATGAGACAGATAGAACTGAACCTTTTCAAGAAGTTCTTCTTTGGATTCAAAAATTCTGCTTCCCGTCCTTCCTCAAACAGTTGCAAATGTTCTTCGGTGCGTTCTGCAAGCATAAAGCCTTGACAGGCGGGAATTTCTAGGCTTCTACTGGTGTGTTTGTCCCGATTTATTTTTCTAAGAAAATTGAGATTAATTCGGGTCGCATTCAACACTTTCACAAAGTCTTCATTGTGAACGGGCTTTCCTTCAAGAATTAGGTTGGGATGCTGATGGGGCCAAGCTTGCCAATTAAATCCCCACACTCTCACTTTGATTCCGTTTTCCGCCAAAAACAACATTTTCTCAGCGCGATCGCGTTCAAAGAACCCGGCAAATCCGACATCTGCACCCCAATGTTCTCGATCCTGTGCGCTGAGGGTCAAGGGTTGGTGGAAGTTGCGATCGTATGCCTGAAAGATACAAAATATGTTTTTAGCGCCCAACTTGGGGAGTTCATCGACATTACGTGGCTTTGTCGTATAAACCATATCGAATAAGGACAGCGATCGCCTCAAATATTCTGAGCGATTGTTACGAATGTAGATATCATCTTCCGAATAGTAAACAATTTTAAGTTTTGGAAAATTTTGCTTAAGGATTCGATAGGTAGAAGGAAAGATAGTATTGGCCTTTTCAACCCATAACAGATCGCTCTGATGTTCGGCGATCGCAGCCTCCAGACTTTGATTGAGTCTAACCAGGTCAACGGGATACCCTGCCTTTCGCAAGATCCGCTGCCATAACGGAGGTTTGTAGTCGGATTCTAATTCAGTTTCCAAGGGTACCCATGACAGTCCCTCCACGCGATATCCCAGATCCTGGAGTGCCAGATATCTTTGTCTGGCTCTTGCATAGCTACTGAGATCGCCAACAAATAAAATTTTCATGGATGAATACCTGCAAGATCCTTAGGACACATAACGTTCGCTTCGGGTGTTAACTCGCAAGACTCCACAGAGCTTTTGATAACCCGTGGTTTAACGGGCTGTGCTGGATTTCCGGCGTAGATAGTCATGGGATCGAGCGATTGCCCCGTCACGCTGCCCAACCCTAAGACCGCACCTCGTCCAACTCTCACCCCTGGGCCGATTGCGGATCGCGCTGCAATCCAGCTCCCTTGCTCAATGTAAATAGGGGCTGGATTCAGTCCAAAATCAGGATCGCTCCAGTCGTGGTTGCCCGTGCACAAATAAACGTCCTGAGAGAGACACACATGACTTTCAATCGAGATCGGGGCGATGTTGTCCAGCCATGCGTTTTCGCCAATCCAGACAAAGTCGCCAACCGTCAGTTGCCAGGGAAATTTTACTTTTACACCCGGTTTAATGTTGACGCCCTGCCCGATCTCGGCCCCAAAAGACCTTAGGATCCATACCTTAAAAAGGGCTGAAGGCACCCAGTAACTGCGAAGCAGGGGCGCTCCCATGCAGTACCAGAGTAACTGTTTCCAAAACGGAGCACCAGGAGTATAACGGCCCAGAGTATAGCGATCTAGACGCATGGAATCACCTTTTTGGGATTTAAACTTGCGCCACTGCGACCCGTCAACATCCAGAGTAACGATCTGCTACTATCGCGCAGTGTTTTGAGCCAAGATTCTGGCGAATGAGAGTGACTGGGGGACGGCGCAATGGGGGCAGAAACGGGGGCAAAGGCAATCCCTCGGCTGCCTAAGACTAGAGTCGCGATCGTCTTGGCTCGGGGCATATGAAAGCCTGATGTCAGGAGGTAAAGGTGTTTCACGTTTCGATTCTCTAACTCAGACACTAGAGAAGTAAAGTTTGTGACGGTATCCACCGCGCGGCAATCGATGTGCAGCCGATCGCGGGGAATTTTAGCGGCCTGAAAAATTTCGTAAGTTGTAGCGGGCAGAATACCGGAGGAAATCCAAACGGGAAGGTCGGGATGAGTTTGCGCAAACTGTGCTGAGAATTCCTCGCGGGCGCGATCGCCACCGAGGACGAAAATTGCTTGAGGGAATGGGGCTTGGTAGTGGGCGATCGCCAAACGCAACGGAATAACACTCCCTAGCACGAGGAAGAATGCAATACTGACCCAACATAAGAATCGTTGCTGTCTCTGTTGGCCTGAAAAAAGTTTTATGCCATGAAGTTTTGTCAATTAATCTTCTTTTGAGGTAAATAAAACGGCGTGTCTATCTTTTTGCGGTCTCAACCGACGAACCATCGAACGAACTAAATTATCTGCTGGATAAATCACTTTATTGACCCGTTCCGACTTTCGCGCTCTAAAGGAGGTGATATGGTAGTACTGCGAGCCATCGGGAGAGGATTCCGTGAAGTAGTAGATGTT
>JAAURS010000146.1 GCA_012032135.1 Acaryochloridaceae cyanobacterium RU_4_10
AGCGTTAAAAAATGCAGTGGACTTAATCAATCACAGACCGAGAAAATCCCTTGACTATCGAACGCCTTACGAAGTATTTTGTTCTCATCCATCAGCACCTGTTGCACTTCAGATTTGAATTGGCGAAGTACTGATTGTTTTCTTTCAATCGATAAAATAGGTGACTACCGCATTTGTTACAAAATCCACGTTCAGCCCAATCTGACGAACTGAATGCAGTGATATTTTCTGTACCTTCAAAAGAGACATCGCTACCGCAATCCACCGCTAACAAGGGGCCTCCCGCCCATTTGAGACACATATCACAATGACATGCGCCAAAATTTACGCTCATTGTTTTGACTGAGATACGAGTTGCCCCGCAGAGGCAATTGCCTTGTTTATTGTGTTGAGTTAGCATATCGTTCTCCAACTTGCTAAGGATATTGATACGAATGGCCTAAGAAATATCCTACCCAACAAAACTGAGTAAATGCGATCGCAAATTTTCTAGACGCAAGGCAGGTCTGCGCTCAAATTCACAGCCTAGAAACCTTAAGCTGGTCAGGTTGCCCCAGCGGTCCCTCAATCTGGATCCGTCCATTTGCAGAGAGATGTCGCACAATTTTATATACCGTCTCAATGCGATCGCCTGCTCCTGCCTTCTCAGCTAAATCTGTCAGCGAAATAGAACCATTTGCCTGTCGTAACTGCTGAAGGAGTTTTTGCTGAAGCGCAAGCGTTGCTGCCGCTGCCTTTTTGCCCGCTTCAACGCCAGGTTGATGGTACGCATTCACATTAATTAGCGATGCATACAGTCCAACGGCTCGTTCGTAGAGTGCAATCAACGCACCCACCATCTTGGCGTTCGCTGTGGGCAACGTGACCGTAATGGTATCGCGACCCTTCTCATACAGCGCTTCGCGGGTCCCCAACAAAAAGCCAGACAGATAATCCCCTGATGTCGCATCTGGATCGATTTCCATCGAAGGCCCTTCCCGATCTTGAAGTACCTCAATCAATGTGGCAAAGAAATTTGGCAATCCCTCGCGAAGCTGCTGCACGTAGGCATGTTGGTCCGTGGATCCCTTATTGCCATACACCGCGATCCCCTGGTTGACGACCTTGCCATCTAAATCCTTTTCCTTGCCCAAGGATTCCATGACCAACTGTTGGAGATAACGGCTAAACAGTTGAAGACTGTCCTTGTAGGGGAGAACCACCATATCCTTGAGTCCCTTTCCGTCCCCAGAGACATACCAGCTCAGGGCCAACAGTGCCGCCGGATTCTGCCGTAAAGCGGTCACCCGCGTGGCTTCATCCATAATCTTTGCGCCTTCCAGCATGTCACGGATGGCAATGCCTTGAAGGGCCGCAGGCAATAACCCCACCGCTGAAAATTCCGACGTGCGTCCCCCCACCCAGTCATGCATGGGGAATGTCGCCAACCACCCTTCAGACTTGGCAACTCGATCTAACTGACTCCCTTCGCCTGTCACTGCCACTGCCTGCTGGGCAAAATTCAACCCGCGATCGCGGAATCGTTTCTGGACCTCTAACATGCCGTTGCGCGGTTCTGGAGTGCCGCCGGATTTAGAAATGGTCAACACTAGGGTTGTGGAGAGCCGATCCTGAAGTTGAGTCAACACTCGATCGATCCCAATGGGGTCAGAGTTATCGATGAAGTGGATCTGCATGGGCGGATGCAAAGGTGACAAGGCTTCTGCCACAAACTGCGGTCCCAAGGACGAACCGCCAATCCCAATGGAAAGAATATCTGTAAACTTTGGAGCCAGGGGTGGATGAATTTTACCCGTATGGACATCTCGGACAAAGGTTTCAACCAAGGCAATGGTGTTGACCACATCTGCCTTCAGTTCGAGTGTGGGGGCCAGTTCGGGGGCGCGTAACCAATAGTGACCCACCATGCGGTGTTCGTCTGGATTCGCGATCGCACCGCCCTCTAGGGCTTTCATTTGTGCAAAGGCACGGTCAAATTTTGGAGCTAAGGCTTCAACGTCCGCATCGGTAAACGTCATGCGGCTGATATCAAGATAGAGACCTAACCCTTCGTGATAATAGAGCCAGTCTTGATAGCGTTGCCAGAGTTGCGCTGGATCCATTCTCAATCCTTAGAGTGCTGATGTTTTAACCATACCGTGTTCCCAGTATGACTGTTAAGTGCGATCGCAGCATCTCAATTCCATATAATCGTTATGGATAAGATCTAATGGAGCCATTTTTAGCCAATTTTACTGAGATAATTTGCGATTAGAGTTCCGGCATCGGGGAGAACCTCCATCTGTTGCATTAACCCCAATCCATCAAAAATTGTCTGGAGCGATCGAATCTGGTTGTCTTCAATCTCAAATAGGGTCACGCCAAGGGCTCTGATAGGTTTTCCCGTGGGCGGAATGCCATACAAGACGCCGTCATGCGTCCCTGTCATTTCCCATCTGGACCAAACTCGATCGTCTTGGACCATCATGGCAATCGTTTTCATTTGTAGATCTGGCATCCCTTCCAGCCATTCTTGAATGTGATGTTTCATGCTCTCTGGGCCTGTTCCTTGCCATAGAGACTGGTAGGCGATCGGTTCGGCTACAAAATCGGAGGGAAAGAGGTCATCTGCTAGTGCCAGTTGGCGTTGGTTCCAAAGTTTTTCTACAAAGGTTTCTACAATTTCTTTCGCCTTCATCTTTGCCTCCCTCCTAAAAATTGTTCGCGATCGGAGCGTTGTGTAGAGAATTGTAGTGACTAAAAATGTTAAAACTATGAGTGTCTCTGCTCACCTGCAATCTGAATGATATGGGAAGTAGGTTGCCAACGGTTACCTTGATTAGGTGACCCATTGCAACTGATAATATAACAATGCCACTATTTCCGCTTCTTACCTTTACCAAAGGTCTTGACTCCTCTCCCAAAGCCGATCGTCGAATCTCTAAGTTTCATTGCTTTACTCCCCACTTGTTCTGCATCCACATAGTGACGGAGTTCAGCTACTTCTGTTCGGGTGAGTAGACCCAATTGCTGCTGTACATCGATCCAATCACCAGAAATTGACGTATCTACTCGTTTAGCTGAAAAAGCTGCTTCCATTAAGGCTGTTGCTTCACTTCCTTCAATATCCAGCAGGGAACAAATGATTGCACCATTGATCTCTCGACTATTTTTAGGATATTGCTCTAATTGCTTCACAAAAACATTGAGACATGCATCGCGAGTGCTTGGATATTTCTGGCAAATTTTGACCAAAGTTTCTGCACTCACCCATCTGACGTAAAACAAATTGCTTGGATTAGCCAAAAAATCAGCCAATTCTGGAATAGAGGCTGGTCCTATCATTGCAAACACGTCTTGTATCTCTTCTCGGAACCACTCATTCTCTTCCATCTCGTTAAAAACAGAAATAAGAGGTGCGATAGCAGCTTCTGCTTTCAATTGTCCCAGTGCTCTCCAGGCATGAATAGGAGCCCAAACCTCTAAACTATCAGAACTGGCAAAATTCAAGTCTGAATCAGTGGCCATTCGAATCAGTTCTGGAATATCTATCGCTGTCAAGTTGAATTTTTCTAGGTAATCAGGCCATCGTTTAATTCTCGCTTTTCCAATCCTGAGAAGTGCATCGACCGGAGCAGAATAAGTAGTTTGAATCATTGTTATCTATCTCCCTATAAAAGTTTTACGTTACAGCTTTGAGCTTCTTGTCGCGCGCGATCGATGGCTTGGGTGGAGAGGTCGGATGCCGTCACCCGATAACCTTGCATTGCCAACCGCTCTCTGATCTCATGGCTTATGGCTTATTACCGAGGGGTTGGCGGTTGACCTAGAACTAGACGAGCAAAAACCGTCACGAGCATCACGATGACAATAATGGCAATTTCAGTTTCCATGGCTGGTTGTTCTCCTGGAGGGCGAATGTACATTTCCAAATATGGGGCAATGGGCTGAAACTATGGTCAATCAGATTGTCCGACATTATGTTAAAGAATAACAGAAAAACTCTGACATTTTTGTTTTATACTGTCAAAGTAGTCAGATTAATTACATAGCTCCATGGCAAGACGATCGCTGAAGGCTTCTCCAGAGGGCATCACAACCTTAAAAGAAACGCTGAAACGCAAGAAATGGTCACAGACGTATCTGGCAGGCGCGTCTGGTTGTTCACGGCAAACCATCTGGAGCCTATTTCACGGCAACCCAATTGATGCAGAGGTGTTTTTAGGCATTTGTACTCAACTTGGACTCTCCGAACATGAGATCGCGGAAGCAGATGAAGAGGCTGGCGAAGTTCTGGAGTTGGATAAGCTGGTGCGGCAGGTAAGGGGATTAATTAAGCCCTGGATTCAGGAGCAGTATGGTTCGATAAATGTGTTGAGTATGACTCGTCCTATTGGGGTGGGGGATATTTATACAGATGTCTATTTCCTGGAGAAACCTACTGGGCGTCAACGTCTTTCGTTAAAGGAATTAGAGGCGAACTGTTTGAAAGAAAATTTTGATCGTTTTGGATTTAGCGATTATCGGAAAGGTGAGCGTGTCTCCGGTTTGGATGCAGTAGATCAGTGCCAGAAAATGGTTGTATTAGGTAAACCAGGTGCTGGGAAAACTACGTTTTTGAAACGAATCGCGACTCAGTGCAACTTGGGAACCTTTCATCCAGGTTTAATCCCTATTTTTGTAACATTGAAGCAGTTTGCTGAAACAAAAGGGCAGCCAGATTTGTTTGCTTACATTGCCAATCAATGGGCTGAATGTAAGGTAAAAGACTCTGAAAGCAAACTAGAAAGATTGCTTGATGAAGGACGTGCATTGATTTTGTTGGATGGGTTAGATGAGGTTAACAAGGCAGATAGTTCCCGCATAATTGAAGATGTTCGTCGATTTTCTCAGCGTTTCTACAATAATTTGTATGTGTTGACCTGTCGGATTGCAACCCATGAATTTAAGCTTGAACCGTTTACAGAGGTAGAAATTGCCGATTTTGACGATCAACAAATTGCAGTGTTTGTGACAAAGTGGTTTGAACTCAAGAATCCAGAACGCACAGAATCCTTTTTGCGAAAACTGAAGGAAAGCCCCCGAGTTCGAGAACTGGCAACTAATCCTTTGCTCTTAACTTTACTATGCTTGGGCTTTGAAGACTCAGCATATTTTTCTGATAGTCGTGCAGTACTCTACAAGGATGCTTTAAATGTATTACTCAAAACTTGGAATTCATCAAAGCCTGGAGGTGAGCCTGAGCAAGTATATTGCCAGCTTACGCCTGATCGAAAAGCAGATTTACTGAGTCAATTGGCCTACCAGACTTTTGAACAAGGACAATACTTTTTTAGTGAGAAGATTGCCAAACAGCATATCGGTCAATACATTGCAAATTTGCCCAGTATTGATACTGACCCTAAGCAGCTTAGTATTGATAGTGAAGTGGTACTGAAGTCCATTGAGGGACAGCATGGCCTTTTAATTAGTCGTGCTCACAGAATCTACTCATTTTCACATTTGACGTTTCAGGAATATTTCACTGCTCGGAAAATAGCAACCAGTTGTAATCCCTATGCAGATGACGATAAGACCTTACAAAGATTAGCGCGATATGTAATTGACAAACGCTGGCGCGAGGTGATTCTGCTAACAGTAGAGATGCTGCCAAGTGCAGATCGTTTCTTGCAATTCATAAAACAATACATTGATGCTTTGATAGCTGAAGATGATACTTTGCAGGAGCTTCTATCTTGGGTGCAGCAAAAAACAAAACTCTGTAGATACCCCTTACAAATCTACTTCTGTTCGGGCATTTTATATGATGCATTATCCCATTGGTTTTGACCAAGCTCTTGACAATGCCCTTATCCAAGGCTGTGCTCTTAACTGCTCTCTTGGCCTCGACTATACCCTTGAACGCGCCTATGACCGTTCCGTTGCCATCTCTACACTTGTTTATGACCTCGACGACCGCGACATAATTGTTCTTTACGAGAACACCACCCTTGTTGCCCGAGATCTTGCCCATGCTCTGGACTGCAACTTAGAACCTGAATTTCAAAAGATGTTACAAAATCTTAAAGCGCAGTTACCTAATTCAGAGGGGAACCACTCAGCGTTTAAAGCATGGTGGAAAGAACAGGGAAAACACTGGATCGAGACACTCAGTAATGCCATAATTAAATACCAAAATATTGGACATAATTGGTCATTCACACCAGATCAAACTACATTATTACAGCAGTACTTTGTGGCAAACTTACTCCTGATTGACTGTCTCAACAACAATTGTTATGTCAATCGTAGTATCCGCAAAGAAATCGAAGATACACTGTTACTACCTATTGCAGAAATTGAAAATTTAAGTCAGAAAGGAAGGAATTAAAATCATGAAACGAGACGAAGCGATCGCCATCCTTAAAGAACATGAACAACCTCTCAAGCGTTTTGGGGTAACATCTCTAGCCATCTTTGGTTCAGTTGCCCGCGATGAAGCAATGCCCGAAAGCGACATTGATATCCTCGTTGAATTTATAGAACCCCCAACCTTCGATCGTTATATGAATTTGAAGTTCTACCTTGAAGATCATCTTGGTCAAATTGTAGATTTGGTGAGCTACAAAATGTTGAAACCCCAAATCCGACAAATCGTTGAAAAGGAAGCTATTCATGTCGCGTAGCCTTCAACTTTACCTCGACGATATTCGTACAAGCTGCACTAAAATCCAGCGCTATACCCTTAACATGACCCTTACAGACTTTGTGGCCGACGATCGCACCTATGATGCAGTTGTTCGTAACTTACAGATTATTGGAGAAGCCGTCAAACAAATTTCTCCCAATATCCGCGAACAATATCCAACTATAGAATGGCGTAAAATCGCTGGCCTCCGCGACATCCTAGCCCATGCTTACTTTAGCCTTGAGAATGAGACCCTTTGGGATATCGTGCAACATAAAGTCCCAGAACTGCTGGAGCAAGTGCAACATATTGATTTGGGTGCGCAGGATTGAGCAGTAGGAAACTTTGAACTTAAAAGATCGTTTGTTAAACAGGATGGTTGCGATCTCTTGAGTTCGATAAACCTACTCCACTATCGGTTGTACTCTTGTCATTGGAGCAATCTGATTCGCCTCAAGAATTACTACCTTCCCATCCTCCCAAATCGCGATCGACTCTCCCAGCTTGCGATGACGCTCGATTGCTTCAGCAACAGCTACTTTCCCTCCCTCAAAGTCTTTTGATACAACACAGCCATCTCCTCAGTTGTCATTGCATTCCTCCATTGATTTTTGACCTTTAGATTCATCGTCATAGAAATGTTTTCCCTGGTTATTCAGCTCATTAGTCGTAATTTCCCGACGATCGATAGACAACTCGAAAGCGTTCGCATACCAATAACATTTCCAGTGTCGGTGCTTTGCTTAGAGTGCCTTAAAGTATCGAGCAACTGGAAAAAGCTCAAAGCCAGCCTTTTCATAGGTATGTCGGGCTGGAGCATGACCTGGATCTCCGGCGGTTTCAACCATCGCAACTGACATGCCCGCCGCTTGCATTTGCTTCAGGGCAAACTCAATTAGGGCGCTCCCAATACCACGGCCCTGGAAACCGGGATCGACCGCAATCATGTAGATTTCGCCCATGCGATCTTCTGGATGCAGTTTCACGGCAGTAAAACCGACAACTTTGTCTGCACCCTGACTTGCTGATGGATCTGTAACAATCGCCACCCAGACGTTTGTGTTTTCATCGGCACAGATCGCTTCGACCGCTTGTTGTTGGCTCACCTGCCAATGTTCGGGGTAGAAGACCTCGTAAACATTGGGGTTGAGAACCTGCTTCAGTGAAGTAAAAACAGGCTCCCATGCCCGCAGTGAAAGGCGAACCACTGCATCCAAGCAACTGGAATCGTAGGGTTTAATTTGCATGGCATCTATCCTGTTTGATTTACAGTTGTTCGAGGATTAACAATCGTTCGGCAATCTGATGTCTCAGCGGGTCGAAATTGGATCTTGGTTTCAAGGATAGTATTCATCAGATCGCACTCATGATATGGTTTGCTAGATTATTTTATGGGCGCACACTGCCATTCGAGCAGGAAGCAAACTAAATGCTCCATAGCGATCGCTGACAGCTACTTGAAAACCCTTCCGGTTCAAAGCTTCAGATAAAGTATACCTGTCGAATAATCGCTGACGATGAACTTCATCGGTGCGCCGATATAGTCCGTCAACTTTCCGCAGGGTAATAATTCGACGGGTGAGTGTTTGTTGAGTTGGATCTTCCTGCTTTTCAACCAGCACAATCCAATCCTCTCCTTCCGTAAAACTTTTTAGCGTTTCTCTTGGTGCGACATGTCCAGGAACAACGACATCAAAAATGAAGACCCCGCCTGGAGAAAGGGCATGATAAATCCGCTGAAACAGTGAATCTAAAACAGCATCTGAATTCGCATCAAAAGCATAACTCAGACATTCTCCAATGGAAATTACCGCCGCACAGGAAGGAATTTCAGCCGTAAAGAGAGATTCCACTCGAAAGTTAGCAGTGGGTACTCTGGCTTGAGCGATCGCGATCATAGCTGCGGAGATATCAATGCCCAAAGCTTGATAGCCTGCCTGAGTTAGGATTTCAGCAGATAGGCCACTCCCACACCCCAAATCCACAATTAATCCTGAACCAATTTGGTGTTGTTTGAGAATTTCCAGAATTCCGGGAGTTGACTTCAGAGCGTAATCCCTGAAGCCAACATCGTGGATATAGGCAAGGTCTTCGTTGTACCCAGCGGTCATGGATTTGTCCCTAATGAAACATCTGCATACTTCCAAGCAGTTTGGAATCGAGCCAGAATCGATCGCGCTTCCTGGTTTTTTCCTTGAGATTGCAAACTTTGTGCCAACCCATACAACGACCATCCATTGTCTGGATAGATTTTCAAATCCTCCCGATAGACTTGCTCTGCTTCCTGAGGTTTTCCAGCTTTCAACAACCCTTTGGCTAAGGCTTGACGGGTCGGTTGATACCAATCGGGTGGCTCTGTGTAAACCAGAGCATCTTCAAGTTGAACCGCTTTTTTGAAGTGGGCGATCGCTGGCTCATAGCGTCGTCCTTGAAGTGCAAGTTCCCCGGATAAGACCTGGTTGGCAATATCCAGAACACTTGCGGTGCTGTTAAACCCCCAGATTTTTAACTCCTTCAGGGCCGGACTCGCCGCGATCGTTTGCAATTGCTTCAGCTCCTGTGCTGCCTGAGTTGTCTGTCCCTTGCCGAGAAAAGCCATTCCCCGTGCATAGTGCCAGATCCCCTTGGGGTAGGGATGGTTCAGGGTAGGGGTTGCCAGAATCTTGTCCCACTGGCCAAACCGCACCAGTGTAAACAGCGGAATTACCGAATAATGTTGCAATGCCCCTGCCAACTCTCCCTCGCCCAGGAGTTTAGGGTCTACCTTAGCGGTTTGGTTGGCTGCTTCTAAAGCAATTTTACTTTGCCCCGTCAGCAGTGCAGCAAACCAGAGAAAGTGATGATTATGGGGTTTGTAGGCGAGGGGATAAATGCCCTGTGCTTTCGTTTGTGCCAGGTAGGCATCGTCTGCCTTAATCCCTTTTGATTGAGAGTACGGCATCGTGATACCGACCCGTACGGATATAAATATGGGACGGCATATGGACGAGATGCCCCGCATTGGGGAACAACGTCATTAGGCGATCGGCGGCGGGGAGACCCAATTCGGGACGTTCCTTCTCAACGGCGTGGATGTAGAGGTGATTTGCGCCCGGATGGTTGGGATTTTTCTTTAAAACTGCTTCCAAAATTTGAAAAATTTCCCTGGATTCCGGTTTGGGCTGACCATTCTCCTGCCAATAATCCCAGGGCATTGTATCCATTAAGGCTTCCACAAACAGCGTTGCTGCATCCAAATTCTCGGGATACTGTTGCATCACCTGTCGCATCGCATTGGCATAGGCCAGATCCAGAGGTTTGCGATCGCTGGGCGGTTGTGGGGTATAGCGCTTGGCTAACGCTTGAATCAAGGCTTGTTCCCGTGAGGTGGCAGACTTACTCAGGCGGATCGCCGTTTGCAGGGCTGACCAGGCCGGAGAAACTGCATCCTTGTCCATGGAGGCATTGATATTTGGCCCCTGTACCAGGGAAAGTCCCCAGTAGCACATCGCACAGTTAGGGTCGAGGTTGGCCGCTTCCTGGAAGGAGCGAGCCGCTTCGGCATGATTAAAGCCGTAGGCCAGCAGGAGTCCCTGATTGAAGTAGCGTTGTGCCAGAGGATTTTTAGTGGAAATGGCGTAATTGTAGGCACTTAAGCCTTCGTAAAGGGGTGCCCGTTGGGGGCGGGTAATATTTTTCGCCAGCGATGCTTTGGGCGAAGGCTGGCTGGGGGAATGGGCGATCGCTTCTTGGGATGGCAACCCTAAGGCGATCGTTGCCAATATACTGAATAACGCAGCATTGTTTTCATGGGATAAACTCCTTATCCAAGCATTGAAAATGTTTGATGAGAAAGGTATAACCAGGCTACAGGTAGGCAAGCTTTGCAAATGGCTTCAATGTGGCGATCGTCTGTGCCACAGCACCCCCCTAACACGTCGATCTGGGGAAATTTATGCCGTAACTCGCGGTACTGATTGCCAAGTTCAGTGGGGTTCCCCTCATCCAGAGTTTCCGATTCGTTTAATTCCGCATGGCTCTTGGTGGAAGCATTGGCGCGCAGACCGTGAATGCGCTCTACCCAGGTTTCATCAGGTACTAATATATTAGCAAAATGGGTCGGATGGGCACAATTGATCGTGTAGTAGGCTGGAGCAGTACCTGTCACTGTATCTACTTGGGCGATCGCATCCTGCGAACTCTGCTCCGTGGGCCATTGACCATCGGTTTTAACGGTAAAAGCAATCACTACAGGCATTTCTGCTTCATCAATCCACTGAATATCATCCAGAAGAACTAGCAAGGGGGCCTGAGTGGCCCATTCTGACAGCAATTGCGCCACCGCATCAAATAAATGGCTGCGATCGGGTAGGACTTGGGTGGGTTGCTCCCTCTCAGGGAGGAG
>JAAURS010000147.1 GCA_012032135.1 Acaryochloridaceae cyanobacterium RU_4_10
CAAATGGCAGCAGCGGCGAGAGTGGGAATCATCAATACGCCGAACCAGCCTACATAGAGGCGGTTGTCGGTACTGGTGATCCAGCTACAAAATTTCTCCCATGCGCTGGCGCTTTCGCGTCTTTGCAGTACAGTCGTCATGATTTTATAAGTGCAGTAAAGGTATGGAATGTATAATTAGGTTTAAGAAATGTTTCTTTCACCTGAATTAAGATTAACGCTTACATTGCGAATTGTAAAGACACTTAGGCTATCTTAAGGATTACTAAAGATTTAACTTGGCGACCATTTCAAGTTGCATCCACCTAGGATGGGGAAACAATACGCCCTTCGATCGCCTTCTTTCACCTCAAAAAATATGATTATTTTGTTTGGGAACATGTTGTTCTCCGATCGCAGTACGTTGCCCACTCAGCAGATGCCCGTCTTTATGGTTGAAGATGATGGCTTTTGCACTCACTTCAAGTACCACAAACACAAGCTAATCCTTGTCTTGGCCGCAATGCGCCATCATCGGGATGCACTGCAACAGCAAGGGACAACCGTTGAATATTGGGAACTCGATTCAGAACCTTCAAAACTGTCCTACGAAGAAAAATTACTACAAGCCGTTCAGAAATACAGCGTCACCACACTGCACACCTATACCATCGAGGATTGTGGGCTACGCGATCGCATCCAAGACTTTTGCTCCAATCATCATCTCACCCTTATCTTCCATGAGAGCCCTCTTTTTCTAACCACTCACGCAGAATTTCAGACCTACCGCAAGCGTTATAAGCGTCTATTCATGGGCGACTTTTATAAATTCCAGCGGCTACGTTTAGAAATACTGTTAGACAAAGATGGCAAACCTCAAGGTGGCCAATGGAGCTATGACGATCGAAACCGTAAGCCCTTGCCTAAAAAGATTGACATTCCCTCACTGAGTTTGCCTACGCCCACTCATCACGTCAAAGCAGTCAGTGCTTTAGTCGATCGACTATTTCCCGACCATCCCGGCCAAAGTCAAAACTTCTGGTTACCCGTCACCCACAAAGATTCTACGGTCTGGCTCCATCAATTTCTGAGCGAGCGGTTTTCTAACTTTGGCCCCTATGAAGACGCCCTCTCCACCAAAGAGCCATTTGTGTTTCATTCAGTTCTCTCGCCAATGCTCAATCTAGGAATTCTGACCCCTAAAGAAGTGGTTGACTCCGCCTTAGCTTATGCCGCCAAGCATGACGTTCCCCTCAATTCTTTAGAAGGGTTTATTCGGCAGATTATTGGGTGGCGAGAATATATTCGTGGTGTTTATCATGCGATCGCCCCGACGCAACGCCAGCAAAACGTTCTGAGTCATCACCGCAAACTGACTCCTGATTGGTACAACGGCACTACAGGACTCGTCCCCGTCGATCGGGTCATCCAACAAGTGCAAAACAGAGGATGGGCGCATCATATTGAGCGTCTCATGGTGATGAGTAATGTCATGCTGCTAGCCGAAATCCATCCCACAGAGGTGTATCGCTGGTTTATGGAATTATTTGTGGATAGTGCCGATTGGGTGATGGTGCCCAATGTCTACGGTATGGGTCAGTTTGCCGATGGCGGTCAAATGATGACTAAACCCTATATTTCAGGCTCTAATTATCTAAACAAGATGGGCGATTACCCCAAGGGTGACTGGTGCGAAGTCTGGGATGGTTTGTATTGGCGCTTTGTCGATCGCAAACGAGATCTATTGACTCGCAATCCACGCCTATCAATGACGATCAAAACTTTGGAAAAAATGGATTCTGAGCGTCGGCAAAAAATATTTGCAAAAGCTGAGGAATTTATTCAGACCAAAACAGTGAGTGGGAATGCGATCGCTTGATTTCAGAATAAAACAAACAGATTGGTCTTCAGAGTCCCAGAGTCGTTAAATCTGAGAATGCTTGACAGTAGGTTCGAGGATTTTGAACAGCGCACGGGAATTAATGGCATAGCTCGCAGTCTTGAAATCTACTGTAGCGATCGTCTTACCCTTGCAACACTTCTCGAATTCGTGCCCGAAATAAACGAACCGTCGCCCGTTGCCCAATTTCCTTACTCTGTTCAATAAAACCAGGTATTTCAGCCACGGGGAGACATGGGAAAGCTTGGCTGCGATCGCTCAGTTGATATTGTCCATCAACGCTTGATGCAGACGGCATCAAAATTGGGAGACTGTTGCACTTGTAGCTCCCGTTGAGCGGTGGCAAAGTCTCCCTCTGCTTTATTTACCCATTCTTGCGTGATTGGCTTCATAGAGAACGTGCCCTTTTTCCATGATGTCTCGAATAAAAAAATCGCCCATATCTAATCGTTGCTGGATTTGCTCGGCAGTACGAGCCATTAGATCGAGAGGGAAAGGAGATCTGATTTGTTGGCGAATGGCGATCGCTTTCTGAACAGGCATTTCCTCAAATGGCAAGATTACCAATAAATCAACATCGGAGTCTTCAGTGGGTTGACCGTAGGCATAGGAGCCAAACAGAACGATCCGCTCTGGCTGAAATTTTTCAGCAATTTGTTGGCTGAAGGCTTAAATTTGGCTGAAACTAATCATACTTTTATGAGCCTGACCTGTTTCAACCTTATTTTGGCATTTTAGCGAGGTTTATGTCGCCCTTCGCGCAAACCAACAACGGTATACGGGTTTATCTTGAGCCAAAGTAAATCGCTCTCGTTCCGTAGAAACTGGGAGCGGATTATGAGGCAACCAAGGCGTAGAATCATCGCTGAGTTGGAACGCCGGATGAGCGCTAATCACCGATCGCATTTGTTGGGCCACTTCCAGCACATCGGACTGGATAAATAGAAATCCGTTGGGAACGAGTTGACGGGCCAAAACATCCACTAATTGGGGTTCCACCACGCGACGTTTTTGGTGGCGCTTCTTAAACCAAGGATCGGGGAATTGAATCGTGACCCCTTGAAGTGTTTCAGGACCTAATAACTGACCCAACGACACATTAATATTGCAAAATAAATAGTGCAGGTTGTCTAACCCCAACGTATCTCTATCCTCATTGGCACGAGCAACCAAAGGTTCGCGGATTTCAACACCCAAAAAATTCCACTCCGGCTTCGCTTGCGCCATCTCCAACAAAAATAACCCCCGAGCGCAGCCAATATCGAGGTGAAGCGGGCGATCGCAATCCTTATAAATGCTCGTCCAATCTGGAACCGCAATGGGAGCCTGATACTTATGACTCAGGGGGTTGACGTGTTGGCGAACTCTCAGCACACTCATGAAAAAGGATGGTGCAAAATATCTAAAACAACAGTGAATTTTGGAAATTCACCGTACCATTGGATTACGAAGGGACGGGCCAGGAGGGATTTGAACCCCCGACACCGTGGTCCGAAGCCACGTGCTCTAGTCCACTGAGCTACAAGCCCATTAAGCTTATCTATAGTATCAAACATTGAAGGTTTTCGGGGAACGCGATCTGGGCGATCGAAAAGGTGTAGCTTGTTTACAGTGGATGGCTTAGAGGCCAAGGCTTAAAACTGCGGTGGATCTGAATCAAGTCATTATTGTCTATAAAGCAGGAGACGCAACCAGTCAGCGATGGGCTGATACCTGCGCCCGCCAACTTGAAACCAAACACTGCCAAATTCTAATGGGTCCTAGCGGCCCTAAAGATAATCCGTTTCCTGTTTTCCTAGCCTCAGCCAACGCACCCATCAACCTCGCCATCGTTTTGGGCGGCGATGGCACAGCTTTAGCCGCCGCTCGGCATCTGGCTCCCGCAGGCATACCTATTCTGGCTGTAAACGTAGGAGGGCATCTAGGTTTTCTGACCGAGCCCTTTGAAATCTTTCAAAATACAGAAAAGGTTTGGGAACGGTTGCTCGGCGATCGCTATGCAATGCAGCAACGCATGATGCTCCAAGCCTCTGTTGTTGACCCAGTGAGCCTCAGAGATCCAAAATCCCCCCAAATCGATCCTGCCGATCCAGTTTTTCTAGCCCTGAATGAAATGTGCGTCAAGCCTGCTTCCGCCGATCGCATGATTACCTCCATTCTAGAAATGGCGATCGATGGAGCAGTTGTAGATCAATATCAAGGCGATGGTTTGCTGGTAGCTACTCCCACCGGATCCACCTGTTATACCTTGGCCGCCAATGGCCCGATCGTCCATCCTGGGATGGAATCTATCATTGTGACGCCCATCTGTCCGTTAAGTTTATCGAGCCGTCCAATTGTCTTGCCATCGGGGTCTGTGGTGAGTATTTGGCCCCTAGAAGATCGGGAACTGACGACCAAACTTTGGATGGATGGGGTGCTGGCTACCTCCATTTGGCCTGGACAGCGGGTAGACGTGAGAATGGCCGACTGCCAAGCCAGATTCATTATTTTGCGAGAAAACTATTCCTACTACCGCACGCTCCAAGAAAAACTCAGATGGGCCGGAGCCCGAATTCAATACAGCAACAATCATCGCAATTAAATCCCTTTTTCTTTTCAAGTTGGTGGGGCAGAACAAAATCTGACACTCAATATTCTAGGTAAACTCGATCGCTTTCAGGTCAAAACAAATGCTTCTCATGAGCTGGGTTGGTGAGGGCGATCACATTTGCCAGCGCTGCGAAAGACAAAGCAGCTCTGGCTTGGTGAATAGTTGAACTTTGAGTTGAGAAGTATGTTTGTTGGAATAGGGAAGAAACTTTACGGAGCAAAGAGTTCAGCTAATGCATTGAGCAAGAGTTCTTGTTCACTTATACTAACTTGACCGAGTTTTTTGATCAATCGGGTTTTATCAACTGTGCGAATTTGATCTAAAACAATCTGCCCCTCTTTTCCTTGAAATTGACATTCAATTCTTGTGGGATAAGCCCTACTTCTTGTTGTCATTGGAGCAACAATGACTGTTCCAATATGGCGATTCATTTCGTCGGGAGAAATCACAACACAAGGTCTGGTCTTCTGAATTTCTCGCCCAATGGTTGGGTCAAGATCGATCAAAAACACATCGAATCGGTTGACTACCATTCCCATTCACTCTGCTCCCATTCTGTAGATAACTCTCGATCTAGCAGAACGTCATCGCCTTGCTGAGCCATTTGAGCAAACGCTTCATCCCAACCCAGCCGCGATCGCTGAGCAGAACGGATCGTTAAGGTATGGTTGTGGACTTCAATTTCCACGTCCGACTCTATGCCACTTTGTTCAAGAAGGGCTTTGGGAATACGAATACCCTGAGAGTTTCCGATCTTAACAATACGACCTCGAATTGTAGTGCTCATAGATTGTGACAACAATGTAACTACATTGTAGCCACATATTATCCAAATGACAATCCAATCTAGGGCTATGCGATCGCACTTGCCAGTGCTACGGAGGATAAAGCGGCTCTGGCTCAGTGGGTTTGGAGTCAGGATGTTGATTAGGATAGAGCAAGGAAAGAAATTGTCCACCCTACTGTGCTGGAGATATAAATCATGGATGAAGCAATTGAACAGATCAAGAAAACAATCGATGTTCTATCATTTTTTGAAATGAGGAGTAAGAAGCTAAGAGAAGAATTAGATTTTTTTCAAGAGTCAGATAATAACTCGATGCACATAGGAGCCTTGATAAGGCTCAACCATGAAGTGATGTATCTCTGTGTGGATGCATACTCATTGCATGAAGGTATTTCTAAAAAGAAATCTCTTTATTCAAAAATTATTAAAAATAATGCTTCTACACTTTCTAAAGTAGACAAAACTGAATATTCTACAGCGGAAAATATAATTCACTTAGGCCATTTTGCATCATCAGGAAAACGGGAAGCAACACATAAAGAAAAAGTTGAATCAGCAAAAGAAATAAATCGGATATCGTTTCAGTCAAGAAAAGATATTAAAGAAGATAGTGGAATAACGTCATCAAAGCATTGTGATTTAGACCAATGGCTTGAGGGTATTCAAGATGAAGAATCGGTTCGGAGACTGCATGATTTTCGCCACGATTTTGCTCATAGGCTTGATAGTCTGGATAATATTGTAAAGGAACTAGAATTACCAGGTTATGAGAATATAGATCAACGCCTTTCAGTTGTATCTACGGTGATAGAAGATTATAAACGAAGATTGCAAAACATACTAGTCTATACGACTTCATGCTGCCATGAAGGGTTTGTAGGCATTGAGTATGATTCGATTTCAAGATTAAAGCAATATATAGAGCTAGAAACAATAATCGAGATAGGAAGAAATAATCTAATGTCCTAAATCGATAAAAGGAAAATCCCTATTTTTACTCTTATATTCGCAACAGATTAGTCAATGTAGTGAATTTTATAAAGTCATGCGCGTGCAAGATTGCTTTGATTTTTGATTCAGATCCAGTTTAGGGAATGCATATGAGCGGCATAGTTATAGCAGTCAGCCGTAATGTCAAACACACCTTCAGTAAGTCGAATCAGGAGAAAATTTTCCTTCTCGCTGGGCTAGGCGTTAAAGGCGATGCTCATCTTGGAGAAACCGTTAAACATCGTTCGCGAGTGGCGGCAGACCCAAGCCAGCCTAACTTACGCCAAGTGCATTTAATTCATGCCGAACTACATGATGAATTACAAGCTGCTGGCTTTGCTATATCACCTGGACAAATGGGAGAAAATGTCACAACACGAGGGATCGATCTGCTCAGTTTGCCAACAGGAACACGTTTATATTTGGGCGATACAGCAGTTGTTGAATTGACAGGGCTACGGAATCCCTGTACTCAGTTGGATCGATTACAGCTCGGTTTAATGGCAGCCGTGCTGGGACGAGATGCAGACGGCAAAATCATTCGCAAAGCAGGAGTAATGGGAATCGTTATAGAAAGTGGAGAGATCTGCCCTGGTAGCTCGATCCGAATTGAACTACCGCCAGAACCCCATCAACCCCTCGATCGCGTTTGACCTAAATTATAAAAAAGCTCTCATGGATGCCGCCAAATCCCTCATTCCTAGCGAACTCATCGACTTCCTCCTCAATATTGCCCCCATTCGCCCCGTCTTCATCTGGGGGCCACCAGGCATCGGTAAATCCTCCCTCGTAGATGCCTTTGCTAAGCCTGTCGCATGTTCTCAGCCTCGATCGATCGACTGATGCATGTGCAATTGCGTGCAATTGCCACTAAATTTAGCAAAACTAGCAACTTCTGATACTCCTGATAAATAATGCAGGTTAACGGGCTTTGGTAGGGCGATAATGTATGTGTTATAACTTAACGTAAGAACATTATACAAGATCGTCATGACTCGAAAAATCTACAAAGCGTCTTGGGCTAGGATTGGCAACTCATCAGGGTATCGCCTTAGCAGCAGCTTCTTCAAAGAAAACCCTCAGTTTTCTGAAGTGGGTGGAACGGTTCAAGTGATTGATTCTGACACCATTTTGATCCGCAGGGAAGTTCAAGCGCAAAAAGAGCAGAAGGAAGACGAATTGATGCTGAGTCTTTTTTTAGGCTTTTTAATGAAACAGTCATTATCCAATTCTTCAGAGATTGAAGCTTATACAGAAGCGATGGCTGCTGAAGATGATGCACTGATTGCTGGAGTAGTGGTCGGTGATCGTTAATGGTTGGCATATTTACTTTGTGAAACGGCTCTTTGGGAAGCAACGCCGAGATCTACAGGCAGAAGTACATCAGCTCAAGCAAAGCCTGCCGCAGGATAAGTATCTAAAACATCCAACGGTTAAGCTATACGCCGCTATCATGATAGCGATCAAAGAGAAAATCCCACTTGACCCCCATGCATCGCATTTTGCACTCACAGGCGCTCTAAAAAAATATGGTCGGGTCAAAAAGATGGGTTTACCAGAACGGTACCGCCTATTTTTCCGCGTGCTGAAGACACCTGAGCAGAATGCAATCTTTATTCTCTGGTTAGGATATCCACGTAAAGAGGGCGATAAGAATGATTGCTATGCTGCGTTTGGGAGGATGCTAAAACGAGGAGAAGTGCCTGAAATCTTTGATGAGCTGCTGTTGTTGAGTGATGAAGATTGATATTCTTGGAGGGTAAGTGACAACTTCCACCTTTAAAGAAGGCCAATCTCAAGGCTTAGGAGAAGGTTGAGCAGAATTTGGCTGAGGGACTGTTTTTTCGGTAGATTGGGCAGGTTTAGAAGCGTTAGCGGATGCTTTAGGTTCAACAGGTATTGCTTCCGGTCGATCGAGCTGCTTCAGTAAAAGCTTGACCTTAGCCAAAGTAGCTGGATTTCCCTGAGATTGCTGCTGTGTCCAGGCGATCGCCTGAGCTTCGGAGGAACGAATAAGTCTCAACATGGCACCCCAAGCAATAATGCTCGTATCCCTTGGTGTAATCTTGAGTGCCGTATCAATTCGGTGAGCCAATCGTCCTGAGTCTGAAAACAACATTTCCCGCAATTCGGGACGGACCCCGCGATCGGATTCCAAAACCTGTAAGGCTGGGGTCCAAGATCCATTCACTAAATAGCCTAAAATTCTCTGGATCGTGCTGGCAGAAGGTTGTTCGGCTTGAGCCTGGGTCATTCTTGCATGAAGTTGAATGTAGGCGAGTTGGGCTTGTGCCCCACCGTTCCACTGCTTGGGATTATCTTGCTTGACCTGTTTTAACAGTCCTGAAGCAGGCGTCCAAAGACCACTCCGAGCCAAGGTTAATGCATCGGAATAGGCATCATTAACAAATGCTGGCTCAGTTAAGGCAATGGGCCGCAACTGGTGGGCCACTCCATTGGCCATCTGAAGTTGAAAAACTGCATACTGCGGCTCTGCTCCTACAGTTTGGTTGACCACTAATTCAGGGAGCGTATTATCTATGACTTGCTGCCATTGCGGAACTTCGCCAGGGGGACTAACCCAATTGGCCATGAGGTCTAACCGTTCGCGAAACGGATTGAAGTAAAAGACCTGCCCGTAGGTGGAAATACTACTGCCTTGATTTCGCAGTCCCACGAGGCGAAGCCATACACCGGGTTGAGGGGCTAAATCGTAGACTGCTGACTGCGTGATGGGCAAAGGGCGATCTGAGCCAGTAGAAATTTGGGGATTTTGCTCGAGCACCTGGAGATCCGCAGAGGAAGGGCCTCGCACGGCAATATTATCTGTCAAGCGAAAGTGTGGATCTGTCTGGAAAAACCGAATCAAAAACGGTAATTGCAAGGAACGGTACAGGCGCAACTGACTCATTGCTTGGCAAGGGTCGCTACAGTTTGATGCGGTATCTTTTGCAAACACTGGAATTGCAATATTGTCAGCAATCTTAATCTCTTGGGTGAGGGCAAAGTTGTTTTTAAGAACAATGGGTTGTCCGGCAATTAACCCTTCTTTCTCAATTGCACGTTGAAGTTGCGATAGGGTTTGGGGCCGATCCGCGTTGACACGACGTGAAGATAAATTTCCAGGTAAATGGCTGTCCAGCCAAAAAGCCATATCTGGGTTAATCAAATACTGAATACTCAGCCAAAGCGACGCAGCGATCGCGCCCAAAGCCCCCAACAACAGCAATTGTGATAGCCGTGCCCCAGCCTTACCTGCTCGAGAATTAGGTAACGGTTGGTTGGATAATTTCTGGGGTGTTTTGGGCGATCGCTCAGCTCGATCGGGGATGGGTAAATAAACAGCTTTACCCTTACGGACTTCCCGCAGCAATTTTCGGCGTGAGCTCACAGTTTTTGTTTCGGAGAAAGGACTACAGACGTTGCTGAAAGTCTTCAAGCAGGTCCATTAAAATTAACTTGGCACTGCATCGGCACGAGATCGGACAGTGGCAGTTCTTTTTTTCCACCCCCCATCTGTACTGGAATAGCCGATAACTCCTGTAACACCTTTGCCTCCTCAATGCTGCCATCCAAGAGTAACGGGGCCAGTCGTTGGGCTAAAACTGTGTCTAGATGGGCTTCTGTGAGATAAAGATGCCACTTTGCAACGTCTATATAAACAGTCTTCCCAATTTCTGCGGCTAAGTCTTCTAAGTCTTCAGAAGCGAGTGTCTTGGCCATAAATACACCACCTTTTTACTCCAGTTTTAAACTTTGCCAGAATCAGGACTGCTGTAGTCTGCGATCGCAAAAATATAAAGCCCGTGGGCGAACAGAAGACCTGCCCCAAAATGCCCGTCATCCAGAGCGTCCAGGGCCATGCTGCATTTTGCAAAACTCTAAAAAACCACGCGCCAGAATTGGTGGCTGCAAAGACACCGACGTGGACGGCAAAATTCATGCGATCGTCCAAACGTCGATATTCTGGGTCGCGGCGATCGGGTTCGCGGGGCCAACGAGGCGGCATAGGATTAACCTTAAAATTGATTGCTTAAGAAGCCAAGGTAAGAAAATGTTTTCTACATAGGAGTTTAGCATCGCTGTCTTTTACATTGGCAAAAACGAGATGCGCTTAATGCCTTAGACCCATTTACTAAACCCAATGTATCGCCTCAAGATTGGGAATGGATTCAGAGAACGGTCGATCTCAGCCGTGACGCCTCGGCCAAGTAAAAAAGAAGGTTGTGCCCTGTCCCAAGCTTGACTCTAGACGAATTGTTCCCTTCTCCATTTCGACAATCTTTTCACAATTGCCAAACCAACACCAGTATTGCCACCATCGTCCTGAGGCTTGAGAGACTGAAAAATTTCAAAAATTTTGGCGTGATATTCCGGTGCTATTCCAGGACCGTCATCTTTCACTCTGAATTCATAGAAATCCTGTTGCTCGATCGCCCAAATGTTGAGATGTCCTTCAACAGAAGTGTGGTGTTTAATAGCGTTGCCGATTAAGTTTGCAAAGACTTGGCCCAACAATAACCGTTTGGTCGTTAGCGTCGGCATCGGTTGCTCGATCTCAATTGAAAAGCTCTGAGGTGGGGCAAGGGAATCAATAATCTCGCTGAGCAACTCTGCAACGTTGAAGGTCTCAAGGGGAACCTCCTGCCGCCCCGTACGCGCGTACGCTAGCAGGCTATTAATCATAGACTCCATCCATTTGACTCGATCGCGGAGGAGCTGGAGTTGTTGTTGATTCTCTGGCGGAAGCTGGCCTTCTAAATCGTCTTCAATCC
>JAAURS010000148.1 GCA_012032135.1 Acaryochloridaceae cyanobacterium RU_4_10
AGGACGCGCCACTCGACGAACCCACCCCTGGCCCCTCCCAGGAGGGGATTAGTGGACTGGGTTTGTGGCAGGGCCGATCGCCCAAATCCGACAGACAGTCGCCATACCGGACAATACTCAAGGTTTTCTTCTCTATGGTACGCGATCGCCCCTTGTCCCCCCAATCCTAGATTTCATCCTAATTTTATATCCGGGTGTCATTTTAGAGGACAGTGTCGCGCGAACCGTTCTAAGGTGCAATTGCCGATCGCACCGCCAGATTGAACCCACAATGCTCAACTCAATTCTCCAATGGTCGATCGCCCGACGGTGGATGGTGGTATTGGGCACCGTTCTCCTCGTCCTGTGGATTGGGCGAACGGTTCCCCAGATGCCCCTCGATGTACTGCCTGCCTTCGCCCCGCCCCAAGTCGAGATTCAAACAGAAGCACCCGGACTCGCCCCTGAAGAGGTGGAATCCTTGGTGAGTTTGCCCATCGAAAGCGCCATCAACGGTACCCCTGGCGTCACCACCGTGCGATCGTCCTCCGCTGCTGGAATTTCCGTGGTGCGGGTGGTCTTCAACTGGGGCACCGATCTCTTTCAGGCGCGACAACTGGTGACAGAGCGGTTGCAGCAAGCCCAAGGCAAACTCCCGCAAGGCGTCGAAACCCCACAAATCTCGCCGCCGACCTCCCCGATCGCCACGATCGCCACCTATGCTTTCACCCGCGATCGCAAACAGTCTGACGGGACATCTCCGACTTCCATGATGGAGTTGCGTCGGACGATCGATTGGCAAGTGACAAATCGCTTATTGGCTGTGCCTGGGGTGAGTCAAGTATTGGCCTTTGGGGGAGATGTCCGGCAGTTTCAGGTCTTGGTCGATCCCGTGCAGCTCAAAGCCTTCAACGTATCCCTAGAAGACGTTACTGAAGCTGTGAAAGCAGCCAATGTCAACGCGCCTGGGGGGTATATCATTACGCCCGACAAAGAAACCTTGGTGCGGGGGATTGGACGGATTGAAGGACTAGAAGATCTCAAGCGATCGGTGGTAACAGCACGCAAGGGCACGCCTGTAAGGCTTTCCGATGTCGCTGACGTGCGAATAGGAGCAGCGATTCAGCGCGGAAATGGTAGTCTCAACGGAGAACCAGCGGTCATCATGTCGGTGAACAAGCAGCCGCTGATGGACACGCCAACGGTAACGCGAGCGGTAGAAGCGGCGATGAAGGAGGTTGAAGCAGGGCTGCCGCCGGATGTGAAGGTAAAACGCACCTTTAGTCAAGATACCTATATTGAATCCTCCGTCGAGAATGTGCGTGCTGCCTTGATCGAAGGGGGCATCATCGTGGCGCTGGTTCTGATTCCGTTTTTGATGAACTGGCGGATGTTGGCGATTTGTTTGGTCGCACTGGCGATCTCGCTGCTATTGGGATTGTTGCTCCTCAGCGGGTTGGGGCAAAGCTTGAACACCATGACCCTGGGGGGATTAGCCGTGGCCATTGGCTCTGCGGTAGATGATGCCATTGTGGACGCGGAAAATGTTTACCGCAGCCTGCGGGAAAACGAACATTCGGATCGGCCTCGACCCTTACTAGAAGTCGTCTTAGACGGGTGTCAGGAAGTTCGCGATTCGGTGTTTGGAGCCACGCTGATTACGATTGTCGTGTTTGCCCCCATCTTTGCGCTGACGGGGGTGGAAGGAAGTATTTTCTCACCCATGGGGTTGGGCTACCTCGCCGCCGTCCTGGCTTCCAGTGCAGCAGCGCTCACCATTACTCCTGCCCTCTGTGCCATTCTCCTGCCCCACGGCCATCTTCCCGAACGCGAACCGCAAGTGGCTCGTTTCTTTAAAGCGCTGTATGCACCCTGGCTGAATTTCTCAATCCGGCGGTCCAGCGTAATTCTGGCAGGTGCGATCGCCCTTCTCATTGCAGCCCTGTTAATCGTGCCCACCTTAGGCCGCATTTTCCTACCCGAATTCCAAGAACAAACGCTGGTCAATACCCTGTCCTTGTATCCAGGATCTTCCTTAAATGCAACGGATCGGGCTGCCTACGTGATGGAAGACGTGCTGAAAAACGATCCAGACTTTGAATACGTGCAAGTGCGATCGGGACGGGCGCTAGGCGATGGCGATGCGGCAGGCGTGAATCTCGCCCACGTCGATATTGGCATTAGCGATAGAGGTATGCAGCAGCGCGACAAAACCTTAGAACGCTTGCGGGAAGAATTCAATAAAATCCCAGGTGCAGCGCCCAGCGTGGGGGGCTTCATCACGCACCGCATGGATGAAGTATTGTCTGGAGTGAGAAGCGCGATCGCCGTCAAAATTTTGGCCCCGATCTGACGCAACTCCGAGCGATCGGGCAGCAAGTCGAGGCTCAAATGCAAACCGTCGAAGGAATTGTGGATTTGCAACTCGAACCCCAAGTTCCGATCCCGCAAATTCAAATTAAGTTCGATCGCGCGGCTGCCAGTCGCTACGGCCTGACGGTCGGTGCACTATCGGATACCATCGAGACGGCGCTCAACGGTCGGGTCGTGTCTCAGGTCTTAGAAAACCAGCAAACCTTCGACCTCCTCGTTTGGCTCAAACCACAAGCCCGCAACAGTTTAGAAATGATTGAGAACTTACTTGTAGATAAGCCCAACGGTGAAAAAATTCCCCTAGCGCAAGTTGCACAGGTTACAAACAGTACTGGTCCCAATACTATCAACCGAGAGAACGTTTCGCGGCTCATTGTAGTAGCAGCCAATGCCAAAGGTCGAGACCTGCGATCGCTGGTTTCGGAGATGCAATCCAAGATCGAGCAAAATGTGACACTTCCCGCAGGCTACTACATCCAATACGGCGGGCAGTTTGAAGCCGAGGAACGCGCCACCCAAAACATTTTGGTCTTTAGTGCGATCGCCTTTATTGCCATCACTATCCTAATGTATCTGTTGGTAAAATCCGTTCCTTCGACCCTTGCGATTATGATTAACTTGCCCATTGGCCTAGTGGGCGGGGTAGTTGCAGTGGCGCTCACGGGTGGCGTGCTATCGGTGGCATCTTTGGTCGGGTTTGTCACGCTATTTGGCGTTGCAACGCGCAATGGATTGTTGCTGGTAGACAATTACAATACCAAGTTTGCTGAAGGAATGCCGCTCAAAGAATTGCTGCTCAAAGGCTCTATGGAAAGACTGAATGCCATTCTGATGACGGCTTTTACCTCGGCGCTCGGTTTGGCTCCCCTCGCCTTCTTTGGCGGATCTGGCAAGGAAATCCTTCAGCCGCTCTCTATTGTGGTATTGGGCGGCTTGTTTACTTCAACCGCACTCACATTACTGGTGATTCCCGCCCTCTATTCTCGATTTGGCAAGTACTTGTTTGCAAAATCGCAAGCACCTGCGAGCAATAATGCAAATTTTACAGACTCATGAATTTCATCCTGATTTTATCTTCGAATGTCATTCTTAGAGGCTATGTTAAATGCCCAATAGCACAGTGCTAGGAATAGCTCTGACGAGACATTTTTTGTGTTGAGGACAATCAAACCATGCGATCGCTCAAACTCTATTTCACAACTGCCACCAGTATTGGCTTTCTATTTCTAACCGCTTGTAGCGGCGGCAGCGAGACTGCAAGTACTGCCCCCAGCCCAGCGGCTTCAGTCGCGGCAGCACCCTCTACAACTCCAGCTACGGCTGGCCATGACAGCGCTCCTCAAGCAGGCGGTCAAGTGATTGAATCGGGTCCTTACCATCTAGAATTTGTGTCTGCCAAAGAAGCCACAGGGACCCATTTAGATTTTTACCTCCAGAAAGGCGATGCTCACACACCCATTCCAAATGCCAAAGTCTCGGCTCAAGTTCAATTGCCAGACGGCACCCAAAAATCTCTCGATCTTCAGTACGATGCCGCAGGGAAACATTACGCCGCGCTCTTAGAAGGAAAAGCGGCTGGAGAATACAAAGTTGCCATTCTATCTGACATTAGCGGCGAAAAAGTGAACGGACGCTTTAGCTTCAGCCGATAAGAACCTTCAAATCACCCTAGTGCTCTACTTTAATGGCTGTTATGGGTAACAGCCAAGCTTCCCGTCACTTGTTTTCACAATCTTTACCCGAATTCTCGAACTATCCCCTTGACTCTCTAGCACGCTAGAGACTCGAAAATAGGAGTAATTTAAAATTCAGAGGTTCAGATGTATGGCAATTCAACTGACGGTTCCCAATATGGCTTGCTCTGCTTGTGGAGACACCATTACCAAAGCAATTAAGGCAATCGATCCTGCCGCTACAGTTCAGACGGACCCTCACACCAAGCAGGTCAATGTTGAAACGCAGGCAGCAGAGGCAGCAATCAAACAAGCTGTCACCGATGCTGGCTATACGATCGCATAGGAGGTTCCCATGGAAACCGCAACATTCAAACTGCGGGGTATGAGCTGTGCTTCCTGTGCCAGCCATATTGAAGAGGCGATTCAATCTGTGCGCGGTGTCGAAGCGTGCAGCGTAAATTTCGGGGCCGAACAAGCGGCTGTCACCTACGATCCGAACAAAACAGATGTCGTTGCGATTCAGGATGCTGTGGACGGGGCGGGTTACTCAGCGATCCCCATCCCCGATCCTAGATTGACTCCCGAGGAGGATGCCGAACGGCAAGAACGGCGAGCCGAGAACCAAGCGTTAACTCGTAGAGTATGGGTCAGTGGCGCGATCGCTGCGGTTTTGGCGATCGGTTCGCTGCCTGCGATGACAGGTTTAGCGATTCCTCTGATGCCCATGTGGCTGCACAATCCCTGGCTCCAGCTCGTGCTGAGCGCTCCAGTTTTATTTTGGGCGGGGAGTGGGTTCTTTATCAATGCCTGGAAAGCGTTGAAGCGCCACACAGCTACAATGGATACTCTCGTTGCTGTTGGAACGGGAACCGCCTATTCCTACTCCCTCTTCCCCACCGTCTTTCCCCAATGGTTTATCGCTCGGGGTCTGAGACCCGATGTGTATTTTGAAGCGGCTGCGGTCATTATTGCCTTGATTTTGCTGGGGCGATTGCTGGAAAACCGGGCCAAAGGACAAACCTCAGAAGCCATCCGCAAGCTGATGGGATTGCAGGCAAAGACAGCGCGCGTCGTTCGCGAGGGTCGAGAGATCGATATTCCCATTGCTGAGGTGGTTTTGGGCGATATCGTTCTCGTTCGACCCGGTGAAAAAATTCCGGTGGATGGCGAAATTGTGGAAGGTTCCTCCACTCTCGACGAGGCTATGGTGACAGGTGAAAGCGTTCCCGTGAAGAAGCATTCTGGAGATGAGGTGATTGGAGCCACCCTTAACAAAACCGGGAGCTTTCAGTTTCGAGCGACGCGCGTTGGAAAAGATACGTTCCTCGCCCAGATCGTCAAACTCGTGCGGCAAGCGCAAGGCTCAAAGGCCCCTATTCAGCGACTTGCCGATCGCGTGACGGGGTGGTTTGTCCCTGCGGTGATTGCGATCGCCATTCTCACCTTCATTTTTTGGTTCAACATCATGGGCAACGTAACGATGGCGTTGGTTAACACTGTGGGTGTGTTAATTATCGCCTGTCCTTGTGCTTTGGGGCTGGCAACTCCTACTTCTATGATGGTAGGGACGGGGAAGGGAGCTGAGAACGGCATCTTGATTAAAGGGGCAGATAGTCTAGAACTCGCCCATAAACTGCAAACCATCGTTCTCGACAAAACAGGCACCATTACCCAGGGCAAACCCACGGTCACGGATTACATTACTGTCAATGGCTCAGACAATCAAAACGAACTGGATTTATTGCGATGGGTCGCGTCCGTCGAGCGCAATTCCGAACATCCCTTGGCGGAAGCCGTGGTGCAGTACGCCCAATCCCAATTGGTAGGCGTGTATGGCGATATCCCCTTGCCCGATCGCGCCCAGGACTTTGAAGCGATCGCCGGAAGTGGGGTTCGAGGCTACGTTGGCGATCGATGGGTGCAAATCGGCACGCATCGCTGGATGAATGAATTGGGCATGGATACCCCCTCCCTCCAGCAAGCGTGGGATCGGTTGGAATACCTCGGCAAAACTGTTATCTGGATTGCTGTGGATGGACGCGTTGAGGGCATTATGGGAATTGCCGATGCCGTCAAACCTTCTTCCACGAAGGCGATTCGCGCTTTGCAAAAGATGGGGTTAGAAGTGGTGATGCTGACGGGTGACAATCAACGCACCGCAAACGTCATTGCCCAAGAAGTTGGAATTCAGCGCATCTTTGCCGAAGTTCGCCCCGATCGAAAAGCAGAAACGGTTCGAACAATTCAGTTAGAGGGAAAAGTGGTCGCAATGGTAGGCGATGGAATTAACGACGCGCCTGCCTTGGCTCAAGCTGATGTGGGCATTGCAATTGGAACGGGAACGGATGTGGCGATCGCCGCAAGCGACATCACCCTGATCTCTGGAGATTTGCAAGGCATTGTCACCGCCATTCAGCTCAGTCGCGCCACGATCCGCAATATCAAGCAGAACTTGTTTTTTGCCTTTATCTACAACGTGGCCGGAATCCCGATCGCTGCGGGGATTCTTTACCCTGTCTTTGGTTGGTTGCTCAGCCCGATTGTTGCGGGTGCGGCGATGGCCTTTAGTTCCGTTTCAGTGGTGACGAATGCATTGCGGTTGCGGAACTTCAAGCCAGTCGGAAGTCGGTAAGGGGTGGGGCGCGATCGGTCAACCCTTTCAACTGCCAAATTTAGGAGGCGTTCATATGACTCATCGATCGGCAATTTTGGGTGGCATTGCAACCCTGAGCGTGTTGCTGGGCGCAACGGCTGGTGGGGCGATCGCCCAAATATCTCATGAGAACATGAAACCCACAGAGCAACCCAGAGCATTCCAACGCATCGAGCAACCTTTGTGGGTAAAGGGAGCCGTGACCGGAGGGGGGTTGGGATTCATTGGACTGGAGTTGTGGTGGTTTCTCTTCAGCAAACCAAAATCGCGCAGAGTCAAGACACAAGGGGGGCGTTCGGGACGTCTAGAATAGACTTACAGAATTGGCGAGGTTGGTATGCTGGTTCAAGAAGCATTAAAACGGATTGGTTCGGTTGCCAAAGAGAGTGGGCTACCCATTCAAACCATTCGCTACTACGATGAGTTGGGATTGCTCAAAACCTTCGGTCGCACTGAGGGCAACTACCGATTGTTTAACTCAGATGTATTTGGTCGCTTGCGGTTTATTAAACGCGCTCAAAGCCTAGGGTTAAGCTTGTTAGAAATCAGAGAGTTTCTGAATGTACACGATCGCGGTGACTTGCCGTGCCGCTACATCAAAGTAAAGCTGGAAGATAAGCTGGAAAGTATTGAACGGCAAATTCAAAACCTACAAGCTCTCAAGCAAGAATTAAGTGAACTTTTATCAGGTTGGGAAGTCGTTCCCGATCGCTCTGAAGATACAATCTGCCCCCTTATTGAACGGGTATAGAAGCTCTCTGGCTTTTAATCAGAATAGTAAAAAATGATTGCCGATCTTTGGATAGGTGTCAAGTGACTCATCTAATTTTCTTGAAAAATTAACTATAAACTGCAAAAAACTGCTGGCAGTAAAAACTAATTTTTCGCGCTATTTTATAATTTCATTTTGATTTGATTTTCTTTTGATATACTTTTGAATTGTATAATAGATTTTTTGAAAATAGAATATTTTATCTTCATCTTCACAAGTTACTCATAATTAAAACTTAATCTAGTAAATAATTAATTTTGCTCAAATGCGAGTGGAACTATGAATAAGAAAGTTCTCATTTACAGTTTTCAGACCCTGTTGGCCAGTGGCGCGATCGCGGGATTGCTAGCGGCAAGCACTGTACAAGCTCAGTCGCCAAAGACGGAGCAAGATCCGCATCATCCATCCGCACAAACTGCTCCTCCCCAGCCCAAGAGGATGATGGCACAAATCGATCGGCACTTTATCGAAATGATGATTCCCCATCATCAGGGCGCGATCGAGATGGCTGACCTCGCTTTAATTCGTGCTAAACGTCCTGAAATCAAAAAACTTGCTGAAGCGATTAAAGCAGACCAAACCCGCGAAATTCAGCAAATGCGGACTTGGTACAAGCAGTGGTACGGGAAAGAAGTTCCTGCCTCCCCAATGGGTATGGGGATGATGAATAGGGGGCAAGGCATGGGCCAGAAAACCAGTCCAGGCATGATGGGACAAGGGCAGGGAATGATGAAAATGCACCGCGACATGATGGGAATGGAGATGAATTTGGACGTCTTGAAAAATGCCTCTGACTTTGACAGGGAATTTATTCGGCAAATGATTCCCCACCATCAAATGGCGGTGATGATGGCTCGTATGGTTCAAAATAGTGCGACTCGCCCAGAAATTCTGACCTTGGGGCAATCCATTATGAGTAGCCAGACGGCAGAAATCGATCGGATGCGGCAATGGTATCAAGCCTGGTATCCATAGTTTTGCTTTTTTGACTGTTTGCACCTCTTTATGCACGGTGAGAACGGGAGACAATGTGAAGTCCAAAGAAACGGTGCAAACTTTAGTCCCTTTTGCCAAATTTACTGGTACAACCGTTTTGCATTGCCATATTCTGGAACATGAAGAGCGTGGAATGATAGGTGTGATTGAAATCGTCTCAGGTCAAAGAGCAGATACAAAAACGAAGATTCTGTTAAACCAATAGAAGCTGTTAATCCTCTATGCGCATTCTACTCGTTGAAGATGAACCCGATTTAGGTGAAGCGATTCAGCGCAGTCTGAGTCGAGACAAGTACGTGGTCGATTGGGTGCTCGACGGCACAGAAGCCTGGAATTATCTAGACAACCCCCAAGTTCGCTACACAGTAGCTATTTTAGACTGGCTCCTGCCAGGATTATCTGGAGTTGAGCTGTGTCAACGCCTGCGCGCCCAGCAAAACGCTCTCCCAGTCTTAATGTTGACGGCAAAAGACAGTATGGCAGACAAGGTGACTGGCTTAGATGCAGGTGCAGACGATTACCTCGTCAAACCGTTTGGGATGGCAGAACTGAAGGCGCGGATTAGGGCTTTAGGGCGGCGATCGCAGTCTCTACAGCCCCAACAACTTCAGCTTGGCAATCTCTGTTTAGACTACGCCACAGCAACCGTTTCAGTTCAGCAAGAGCAAGCAATAAAACAGGCCATACCGCTGACAGCAAAAGAATTTCAGCTTTTAGAGTATTTTATGAAGCATCCCAATCAAATTCTGACCCGCGACCAGCTCATGAATCAGGTTTGGGAGACCGAAGCAGACCCCATTAGTAATGTCGTACCCGCCCAAATGCGTCTACTGCGACGCAAGCTGGCGAAGTATGGTTGCGATGACTTACTAGAAACCGTTTATGGCTTAGGGTATCGTCTGAATTGGGACCATGCGTCGTAATACTCTCTTTAGCTACACGCGCTGGAAGCTCACGGCCTGGTATGTTGGTGTGATGAGCGTGATTCTGAGCGGTAGGGGCTCTGAGCTTTTACCAAATGTTGTGTCAAGCCCACTGGAATGCCATTCATCGAGAACTGGAATCCCTGACTGGCACGTTGCATGATGGACTCGAACCCGTCCTCAAACAACCAGACCGGATGGAGCCCGCGGTTGAGCAGCTACTACCTGGATTGTGTTTTGTCGCCAAAGACTGTTCGCAGCATCGCCATTCAACTCACAGGCACGTTTTAGGAACCGCACAACAGGAAGGCTACTACATTCGCTTCACCGATCGCGCGGGAAATCTATTGGCAACTGTAGGAGAAGAACTTCCTGACTTGCCCGTTCGCAAGGTCACGGAGCTGTGGCAGACCCTTCAAGACCCGCAGGGACATCGCTACCATCAAATTTCTCTGTTGCTCAAAACCTCCAATGGCAATCCGTGGGGCTATTTACAGGTAGGGCGATCGCTTCAAGAATTCGATCTGTTCTTGGCCAATACGCGGCTGGCATTACTGCTGGGACTCCCTACAACCCTGCTGTTCGTCAGTGGGGCAAGCTGGTGGTTGGCAGGATTGGCGATGCGTCCGGTCTATGACTCCTATCAAAAAATCCAGCAGTTTACCGCCGATGCCGCTCACGAGCTGCGAACGCCCCTTGCGGTGACTAGAGCGATCGTAGAATCGGTACTGGAAATGGAGATTGTTTCTGAAGTTGAGGCGCGGAAAACTTTACGCACAATCCAGCGCCAAAACAATCGCCTCGCCCAACTGGTGCAGGATTTACTGCTGCTGTCTCGCATCGATGTGCAGGGAAAGCCCTCTCCCCTAACCCGATGCTGCTTGAACGTGTTGATTAAAGATGTGGCGGATGAATTTGAGGCACTGGCGATCGCCGCCGATCTCACCCTAATCCCAGAGATACGAGTCCGCGAAACCCTTTGGGTCTTGGGCGACGAAGAACAGCTTTACCGAGTTGTGGCGAATTTAGCGAGCAATGCCATTCAGTACACGCCGCCAAAAGGCAAAATCACGATCCGGCTAGACCGAAATGACCATCACGCTTTGATTCAAGTGCAGGATACGGGTATCGGGATTGCCCCGCAAGAGCAAAAACGGATTTTCGATCGCTTCTATCGGGTGAATAGCGATCGCTCCCGTGCAACGGGCGGATCGGGGTTGGGGTTGGCCATTGCAATGGCGATCGCTCAGTCCCATCAGGGTTCTATTCAAGTTCAAAGTCAATTGGGACGCGGTAGTACCTTTGTTGTTAAATTACCTGCTGAATAACAACTGGCATACTTGTGCTGTGAGTTTCAAAGCTTACCGCTGGCTTCGGCTACTTCGGCTGCGCCCTTCGGCTCCGCTCAGTCCAAGCTCAGCACGAGTCCGCTCAGCTAGCTAGATATTGTTAGTGTCATGAATTTTTCGCCATAGATTTGCGGTCATGTTTAGCGTGGTCTCGCTCAATTACCAGGAAAAATACGGTTAAACAGCTTGTTTCATTAGGAAAGGCACCAATCTCATCAGATTTCGT
>JAAURS010000149.1 GCA_012032135.1 Acaryochloridaceae cyanobacterium RU_4_10
AGTACACCGTCGTGCTTCATAGACCCGTTCATCTAAATGAGAAATAAACGTGACCGCAACCTGAGTGCTTTTAGACCCCGTCCGAATCAATTCCCCACGGGTATAGTCACTATGGTCAAACAACACCCAGCGATCGCCTCTAAAATACTGGTTTTACCCGCACCATTTTCACCGCAGATTGCATTGGTTCCAGGCCGGAACTCAAAATGACTATCCGCATGGGTTTTAAAATTTTTGAGAGTAACAGCACAAATTTCCATGCACAAGGATTAACGCACCTTTAACCAACCGAACAACTGTTCAAGGGTAAGCTTTACCCCCGCAGCAAATGTGGGCACGGGCAATACATCATCAGGCTCCTCAAAAGAGCTGGGCAGTTGGTTGGGAGCATAAACAATAACAATTCGCTCTACTGGGTCAATCAACCAGCCCAGTTGACATCCATGCTGAAGGCAGTGCAATAAATTGAGCGTCACGCGGGTAACCGACTGCTCTGGACTGAGGATTTCAATGCTCCAGTCAGGGGATGTATTAAAATTTTCCGCAATGTTTCCATTGTCTTGAATTGGAATGCGTTCCCAGGTAAAAACTGCAATATCAGGCACTATAGAACGTCCACCAAAAGTACAGCGCAGTTCTGGAAAGGCCCAGGCGACCCGCTGAGGCTTGGTAATAGCGTTGATGACAGCGACACCTTCACCTTGAATGGTACTGTGCGATCCCTTTGGCATGGGTTTCTGAATGATTTTTCCGTCAATGTATTCGCTGGCGGGATTGGTTTCTGGCAAGTTAAGAAATTCTGCTAGGGTAAATGTCTTAGTGGGTGTTTGTACCATCAGCAATAGACCCTCTATGGATACCTAGATGCACTCCATTCTAGCCTTTAGGGGGGTTCTCGTCTTTTTTACAATTTTCAAGGGCTAGGAATTTCTGGAATTGAGATCTCCACCATAAATGAGAAGAAATTAAGGAGTGTAAAGACATGCAAAGAAGGGTACAGCAGATTGAGTAATATTTTGGAGAAGCCGAAGTAAGGAGAATGCGAGTGGGATTACCAATTTTAGACTATGCTCCAAAAAGCCAGAACGTCAGAGTGACAGCTTATGAAGAAGGCCGCGACGAATCATCACGCATCTTTTCCAGCGACAACATCTTGAGTGATGGGGATATGGGCGTCCTGATTGAAGTTGCGTATCGTCAGATATTTTTCCATGCCTTTGCCTCAGATAGAGAGACGATCTTAGAATCACAACTGCGTAACGGCCAAATTACCGTTCGCGATTTCATCCGTGGGCTGTTGTTATCAGATACCTACAAACGCAGCTTTTATGACCTTAACAGTAACTATCGATTTGTAGAGCAGACAATTCAGCGGGTCTTAGGACGCGATGTGTATAGCGAACGCGAAAAGATTGCTTGGTCTATTGTTGTGGCCACCAAAGGGATCAAAGGATTTGTGGATGAACTTTTAAATACTGAAGAATACCTCACAACCTTTGGAAATAACATTGTTCCCTATCAACGGCGACGGATATTGCCTGGAAGAATTCAAGGAGAAACCCCCTTTAATATCAAGTCTCCCAGATACGATGCTTACCATCGTGCCAAACTGGGCTTCCCTCAAACAATATGGCAGAGTGTGGTCAAGGACTACCGTGCCGCCGACCTCAAACCCAAAACAGGCGACCCATCTTTGTTCTTGAAAATGGCACAAACCATCAGACCGTCAGGAAACGGGCCACAGAAAGTATCGGCGTTCGACATTGATATCAACAGCAAGGTCCCTTACCGCAAAAAATGAGGATTAATCTCCTTGCAAAACCCCCACCGATCTGTTGATGGGTGGGGGTTTCTCTAGATGGGGCCAAAAAACTAAAAAAGCGTTTCATTCCGAATGATAGCTTGCAGTGCAGCGGTTGAGGCATTGAGAATTCTATGGGTGTCAGATGTCAATCTCAGTGTCTGAAGAACTTGGTTAACTTTTTGGGCAACATCAGTGGCATTGGTGGTTAGATCGGGACCAGAGAGTAAAAACCCAGGCAGTAGAGCGCCCAATCCGAGCTGTGTGACCTGGAGGCGTAATTGAGGATCGAGCGGTGACGATGCATCGTAGGTCAAAATAATAGGAAAGGTTTCGTAGCGCAGGCGGAGCCATTCAAAAAAAGCAGCAAGGTTAGGCTGTAAAGACTCAACATCGAGTAAAAGTAAATCGGGTAGCGCTTCACCCGATGCTTCAATTTGGTGGAGGGTCTGAAGTAACTCACCATCCGTTGCCTGCCAGATAATGGAAATGGCCTGAGTCATCAAAACTTCTCGCCAAATTTGGCCTTGGAGCTTTGAAGATTGATACATCAAAATTGTTTTTGGACGGGACCCTATAATGGATGGCTCTGACCCACTCGTCGCCCAAAACTCTAACTCAGACTTACCTACACGAATGCGATCGCCATTGTGGAGAAGGGTGGGGGCTTTAACGCGTTGGTGGTTGATAAACGAACCATTCCGACTGCCCAGATCGACGAAATAAAACTCATCGGATTGAGTGAGCTGCAAAATAACTGCATGTTCTCGAGAAACCATCCGATCTGCCAGAAAAATTGTACAGTCCTGAGAACGACCCAGAGACCAAGACGTACGGCCAATCAACAACAGTTGATAGCGACCAGACTGAGAATGAATGAATAGGCGAGGTAAGGCGATTGTAATAGAGGTTAACGGCTCATCTGAGAACTGCTCCTGAATGAAATACATGGTTTGGAGCGCATCTAAAGGCCGAGAAAAAGAATATCCCTGACCAAACTCGCAACGCAGCGCGCGCAATTGAGCCAGTTGAGCCGTTGATTCCAGTCCCTCAGCGACCACTTTGAGCCCTAAGGTGTGAGCGAGGCTTAAAATAGTGCGGACAATTTCCAGATTTTCCGTACTATCTACCCGTTGAATGAATGACCGATCGATCTTGAGAAAATCAATCGGAAATTGATCTAAGTAACTTAAGGAAGAATAACCCGTCCCAAAATCATCCAAACAAAGCTGAACACCTAGGGTTTTAATATGCTGCAATTGTGCCAAAACAGCTTCGCTGTTGTTCATCAGCATACTTTCAGTAATTTCAAGCTTCAGACACCGAGGGTTAAGCTTGGTTTCAAGCAGTGTGGTTTGCAAATAATCAATTAACTCAGGATGAGAAATTTCAAAACTTGATAAATTAACGCTGACAAATACCGAACGACTGAGCGGAAACTGTTGGTGCCAAAGACTCACCTGCGTGCAGGCCGTGGCAAGTACCCACTGACCTAAGGTCACCATTAACCCCATATCTTCTGCTACAGACAAAAACTCCCCCGGTCCGAGCAGCCCTCGATTGGGATGATGCCAATAGATAAAGGTTTCAAAGCCTGCTAGCAATCCTGTCTCCATCGCAATGATGGGTTGATAGAGCAAGCAAAATTCTTGACGTTGAATGGCTCGACGGAGATCGTTTTCCAACTGCAAGCGCGCCACTGCATGGATGTGCATTCCTGGCTGGAACATGGCATACCGAGCCTTCCCCAATGCCTTGGCTTGATAGAGCGCAATATCGGCATCCCGAATCAAATCTTCAGGATAGGTATAACCTGAGGAGCTGGGCGCAATACCAATACTCATAGTTGTAAAGATCTCTTGCCCCTCCATCTGAAAAGGGACAGTCATCTCGTTGAGCACTCGCTCGCACAGTTGAATGACGTCCTGAATATCGCAGACATTATCAATGAGCATCGTAAATTCATCTCCGCCCAAGCGAGCGACGGTATCACCAGGACGAATGCAAGATTGCAAACGTTGTGCGACTTGGATGAGAAGCTGGTCTCCCGCACGATGGCCTAGGCTGTCATTAATGACCTTAAATCGATCGAGGTCTAGAAAAAGCACGGCAAAGGGATCGTCTGCTGTTCGCTGGATGCGACGAACGGCCTGAGACAGACGATCGATGAATAAAGAGCGGTTGGGAAGTCCTGTTAAGGGATCGAAAAATGCATCGCGTTGCAATTGAGATTGGGCCTGTTTTGCACTGAAATATCAACAATAATCCCTTCAATCCGCTGGAGTTGAAGGCCATCAGCAGCAATGATAGTGCCCTGTTCTAAAAACCATTTCTGAGCTCCTGATTTTGTTTGAACTCGATACTCAGCACTATAAGATTGAGATTTGAGCGCAGCAAGCTCAATACAACTCAGTAACTCAATCCAATCTTCAGGATAAATAATCTGATTGAAGGATGATTTTGAAGCGTATTGAGAACATAGCTCATCTGGCAAATATTCGGTCAGCAGAAAACACCCATCGGAAAGAGATACAACCGAGCGATCGCCATCCAAGTTACGCGCAAACACGATGCAGGGCAAGGACTGTAAACATTTAGCAGCTTGCAGTTCTGAGTTTAAAGCAAAATCTGGGGTCAATTTCCGAACCTTATGGACTGGTGCCTATCAAAACACTATTCTAATCGGTCTACTCAGAATTCAAAATATAAAGCACATTCGGAATAAATGAAAGACCCCAATTTAGCTTGGAATTTTCTATGACTTTACAAAACTAGTATCGAATATGGAAACGGGAATGAGATTAAGTTCCGATCTTAAAGTGAGAAAGTTGTGCCACAAGATGTTGAAAGTAGGGGGCGATCTCATCCTGCTGGTGGGCCGCAACCCGACTCAGGCTTGCAGTCTGCAAAGCGTTGAGACCCACAATCATCGCCGGAAGCGGAACATCCAATTCTTGATAGAGGCGTTGCATGTGATGGAGGCCATTCGCACTGGTGAAATCGGTGCGTTGACCTGCTACGCCGTAGGAAATACACCGTAAAAAATGCCAAAAATCTCGCCAACAGGCTTCTGCTCTGAGTGCTGGGTAAAGCCCACCTCCAGGTTCAGTAATGGCAGGAAAAGTTTGTAAAACTTGCAGGCGGGCCTCATCAACAATGTCTGGAGCAAGATCCCGAAGCGTGTTGGCAACCAGCGTTAACGAGGAGTCCGGTGCAACCTGACAAAGTTCGTCCAGGTCTGCTTGGGTGAGAAAGCGTCCTTCATCATCTGCGGTCTGTAACAGTGCAATGGCAGCAGGCGTATATTGCACGCCCCATTCGGCAAAACTCACAATCCGCGATTTAGCAATGAGTTCTTTGATGGAGTCGCTAAGGGATGACGTCATAGGAATATGTTTGAATCCGTGGTTAACAAGCTCAGTTTTAAAAGCGAACCAATCCCATTATCGAACTTCATTGAAACGGGGATTTCTATAATTCTAAGACTTGACGGAGCGATCGCTCTAAGTCTTCGGTCACAGAACGACGGCCTGCTTCAATTTTTGCTACTAGACTTTGATGGACGTGGAGCGCTTCAGCAAGTTGGGATTGCGTGAGCCGTTTGGCTTTCCGTGCCGCCCGGATTTCTGAACCCGTCAATCGATCGAACCGCAGCCGTCGTATAGTAGTGCGATCGCGCAAGGCAGTTGAATCGTCTAGGTTCGCCTTGGAGGGCGATGGCGTTAACGGATGGGCAAGAGACTGGGGCGACTGGAGACAGAGGGATTGGGCCAGCCATTGCTGGACCCAATTCTGGGGTTTGCGACTGTGACTGGTTGGACTGAGCCATTCCGGACAGGGACGAACGTAGAAATCCATTGGATGGGGTTTGGGAAAGTCTTTGGTTGGATCGGCACGCCAGCCCAAAACCAAGAGGGCTTCCAATGCCTGGTTCCACCATTCCAAAAGCGATCGGGCTTTTTGGGGCATTTGGAGAGATGGCAAAATGGAAGGGCCAAAGACAACTTCAATGAGATCTATGACTTTATAAACCGAAGGTTTGATCTCATGGAGTTCGAAGGATGTAGAAAAAGCTAGATGAACGATTAAACTCAATAGAAATGGATTTCGGCAATAATCCAACTTTAGTAGCGTTAAGGCAAATTGCCCAAACCCTTGAAAAGCTTTTTGAGTTTCCAATCCCCCATTCTGCAAAATATGAACCATCCACAATCCAGGACGGATTGTGAAACAGACCTGCTCGGGATGGACAATACGACCTGAATTCCAATCCAAATTTCCACGCAAATCCGTCAAAATGTCCCATGGATGGCCGCTGAGATTAAAGGCTTCGACTTGGGTGGCATAGGCATCGGTCATCCATAAAGAGGTCACTTCAAGGGTCCCGATCTGTTCGAAATTGTGAATGAGATTGAACGGTGCATCTTGCTCGGATTGCCAATCCAATTGTTCTAGGAGATCGCTTGCTTTGAGCGTGAATGAATTTTGAGGGTGGGGTTGTCTGGTAGCGTGAGCTGCTAACAAAAACTGGAGCTGAACCAGCGCTAAAGTCCCCTGTTGTTTCAATGCGGTCAGTAGTTCCCAAGGTAATCTTCTCAAGTCTCCCTCACGAGTGAGGATGTGTTCGAGGTGAAGAGGGGCTTCGAGTTCAGGTAAAGGATCGGCAATCCAAGCTTCAGATGAGAGGCTCTCGGGTTCTGAGTGTGATATGGGGCCGAGAGGGGTATCTGAGGCTTCAATTTTTGTGGCTTCAATTTCTGAGGCTTCAATGTCGATTGCCAAAACCGATGAGATCCGCAGTACCGGAATTTCAATGCCAGTATCTGTTGCGATCGCAGCCAAGATTTGCTCTCTTAGATCGTCAGCTAAACGAACCTTAAGCATTTGCAAAAGGTTTTGAATTTCCAGTAAGTCTGGGTGAAATAGTCCTCCCCAAACTTCCATCCGAAAGGGCTCTTGGGCTAAATTTTGAATAATGGATTCAGCAATGGTGGTATCGAGGTCTTGAACGGTCCAGGCCAAAACATTAACCCATACCTCTTCACTCAGTGGGTTCCAAAGGTCGTTTCGCTCAAACACTTCTCCCAACCAGTCTTGGATTTGCTGGAGCGTCTGTTGTCGATCGATGGGTTGTTTTTTTAAAACTTCAAACAGTTGCGGAGCAAGATATTCTAACAACCCCCAACGATTTTGCAGAAACTCCTTTGTTGCCTTAAGGTAAGGGTCGCTGAGGTGCGATCGCGCAATTTGGAGAAGATAACTCACATTGGAGTTAAGCAAATCGCTTGGGTTAATATCCATCGAGTGGGATTGTTGCTCCATCCGTTGACAATACCTTTGCTGTGAGGAAGACGGGTTTCTGAAGTTATATATTGCCCCGTCGATTAAATCTTTATCTTAATAGAAGGGGTGCCGCAATTTTTTGGCATCTCTCTACTCCCTGGTTTTGAGCACCGCAATCAAATCTAAACGATCGAGTTGGCGGCGCACCAGCAAACCGGAGAAGAGTGCTGCGATCGCCACCACTACAAAAGCAAATCCATAGCTAGCCTTGGAAATCACCAGCGGAAATCGATACAGTTCGGTGTTGTAAGCGATCGACATCAAGGCAGCAATCCCATAGCCGACGCCAAACCCGACAGGGATAGCCGTTAGAGTCAGTACCGCCTGTTCCCCCAGGAGTACCACTGCAATTTGTCCTCGCGAGAACCCGATAATGCGAAGCGTTGCCAGCTCCCGCCCCCGTTCCGAGAGCGCAATACGAGCAGCATTGTAAACCACGCCAAAGGCTACGATGCAGGCAAATACGACCTGGATTGTCGTCACGATCGCCTGACTTTGGGCAATGGTTTTAGTAAAGCTATCGATAGTCGCCTGCCGCAACGCCACATTCGCGATCGCTGGGGTTCGTTTGAGCTGGGTGTAGAGGCGATCCAACTGCCGCGCATCCACCGCTAAATACGCACCGGAGAGGGATGCGCCCTCCTGCATCAACCGATTCAAGGCGCGGAGATCCATGTAGGCAGACAGTCCCACCAGCTCATCTGCCAGCCCTGCAACCGTCACCTCGCGCATCGGTCTTGCCCCTTCCAATACTTCTACCGTGAGGCGATCGTCAGGGGAAACGCCCAGAATTTCCGCTAGCTTAGTCGTCAACACCATGCCTTCTGGAGGTAGATCGACCGGATTTAGATTGCGATCGACCAACTGATGCAAATTCCCCAGCGGCTCTAGACCCATGATGGCAATCTTATGGGTGCGATGCTCGTAGCGCAGGCGGGCGGCCACACTGCGAAAGGGTTCGGCATACAGCACACCGGGCAACCGATCTACCTCATACCGCACCCGCGCCGGACGCGGTTCGTTGAAAACGATCGTGACATCATCCCGTTGGATGGTCTGAAACTGTACGTCGATCAGGTACTGCATCACATCCTGGGCATACCGACCGGACACCAATAACGCTACAGCTAGAGCAATCCCTAGAATAGAAAGTAGCGCCTGGATGGGCTTCCGTTCTAGATTCCGCAGGATAATGCGACCCACCGGAGATAGGAACCCCTGCAACCCCAATCGCTCCATTATCGTGCGGCGGAAATGAGCCGGGGGTTCGGGACGCATGGCTTCTGCTGGGGGCACGAAACGGCTTTGCGTACAGACCCGAAAGCCCCTAAAATAGCTGCGCCAGCACTAATCGCGATCGACCCAAAATCGTCGCGGGACTCGCGCTGTAGCGCAGCACCGGAAATTGGTAGAACTGTCCGTAAAGCTGCGTCATCCCAGACCCAAGCCACAGTCCCGCACTGGTTCCCAGCAGCGCTCCAATGCTTGCGATCGCCAAAACAAATTTCAAGAAATGTCCGCCAATCGCCCGATTGCTGTAGCCAAACGCCTTGAGCACTGCAATTTGATCGCGCTGGGTAGCAATGAGCCGAGACAGCAAGATATTCAGCAAAAACGCCCCAATCCCCAAAAAGATGGCGGGCACAATGCGGGCATGGGCTTGGAGTTGGGCAATTTCATCCGAAAGAAATCGATTGGAAATTTGATCTTCCCGACCATAGGCCCCAAACGCACCGTAAGGCTTTAAAATCTGGTCCAACCGAAAAACGATCGCCTCCGCATTACTTCCTGGCAGCAGCGACAGCGCTACGTCGTTAAACGCGCCATCCATCTCAAAGGCCGTGCCTAAAGCCTTGCGATCCATCCACAGCACCCCAAACCGCCGATTATCTGGGATAAAATCCCCCGCCCGAATTTCGTAGACATACTCCGGCGACAGGGCCAACCCCACAATTCGCAATTGCTGCCAACGGCCATTGATGATTGCGCCAAGGCGATCGCCCAGTTGCAACCCATTGGCCTTCGCAAAAGCGACACTAACCAACACCTCATCCCGCCGTCCGGCTTCGATGTAGCGGCCTTGCGACAGATAAAGGTCATTGAGCATGGGCGTTTGCTGGGCCGGAATCGAAATCAAGCGCCCCGTCACTGGCTCCAACTGTCCCGGCACATCCAGCGTCGCATCCGCCACTACCCGTGTCTGCACTTGGGCCACACCTGGAATCGTCTGAATTTGACCGATCGCAGAGTCCGGCGCGCGCTTGAGTTGAGCAAACACTTGGGCAAACCGATATCGATCGTAATAGCTCGTCTGGGACAGCTTCAACGATTCATAATTGCTCTGCATTGCCACAAACGTTGCAATCCCACAAGCTACCACAAGGGCGATCGCCAACAACTGCCCGCGAAAATGATATAAATCCCGAAACAGCTTACGATCCAGCGCCTTCATCTACACCTATCTCTCAAACTTCAGCCAGCTAGATCTAAAATGGTGCTTCATATATTGTAAGGGTTTGAGCCATTGTAGATCTAGCTGGAAAATCTTTAATTTAGTACAGATAAAACTTTTCAGTCTTTGGGCCTGTTTGATGCCGCCAATCTGGTATTCGACTTCAACTCGAACCTTGGAAATTTCACGGTTCTCTTCCTTCTCAATCTCTGTGAGATCCCCTTTCCGTGGTTTCTTTTTCGGTTGTTTGAGCGTCACTGCCTCTGGGTTAAAACCTTGAAATCCCGTATCCTGCCACAGGGTGCTTCCAGGTGGAAATTCATACTCCTTTTCATGCGCTATTTTCTTGTCATGCTTTTTCTTCATAGGTATCGCTCAAAAACAACACCTTCCCTTTGCGCTCGCTAATCACGTTATTCTTGACCGTGTGAGCTTTCTTTTTGCCGCTGTAATAGGTTTTGCAGTCTTCTTTGTCCTTAGGCCGATTGATGGGGCGCTCTGTCCCGTCAATCATGAACTCTAGACTCGGACAAGCTGACAAGACCTGGCTTAATTTCCACGGCTCTCGCTCGGGTAATTCTTGCTCGTACCCTAAGGCTTGATTCAGAATACAGCTCAATCGATGAACCCATGCATGGGCTTGAGCTTGGCTCATCCCGAATAAAAATCCTTGCACGGCTTGGGTGGGATAGAGTCGAAAATAGATCGCAATGAACAACATTTTATCGCTGAGTGATTTCAGATGTGCTGTTCGTCCTGCTCCGTAGGCACGTTGTTGGCTCTTTTGATGAAACGTTTGCTCCACAAATTCATCCCAGGCGTTCTCAAAATTGGGCAATAACGCCTCAAACTCAACTCTGTTGAGTCCTGTCAGACTTTGTAATATCCTAGATTTACCCTGCAACGCTTCATAGGTCAGGACACTGAAAGGGAGTCAACCCACGGCTAAAGTCGGTGGGCTTGGAAACCTTGAACCTGACCAGAGAGCCTAAGCGTAAGCTTAGTGCAGCCGTTATTGGTAAGCGTTAAAGTTCACACCTTGGAGTTCGCTAGCTCCAAGCTCTGCAACCAAAGCATTAAACAGTCGAACAGTGTGTAGACAGTGTGTTTTGGATAGTACCGACCAATAACAATCTTGAAGCAAACATTACCCCGCAAGGGAGACCTGAGGATACAACAATTTCCTCGCCTTGGGGCCAGTAATGGCCCCACCCCACAAGGGGATTGATTTGGGCTATAGCTATGCTCGATCCAAATCTACAAGCGCTTAAAAGCGCTAGCTTGTTTTTCATCCCACCCTTGAAAGCGGTGGGTTTCCAAACTACGAGG
>JAAURS010000150.1 GCA_012032135.1 Acaryochloridaceae cyanobacterium RU_4_10
AACCCGCGCCTTAAGCTTGGGATCGACAAGGGTTTTGTTCTGCTCTGCTACTTTTGCCCCAGTAGCAGCGGTTGCAATATTGTTAGCCCCTCGTTTTCTGCTCGCGCCGCCGATTAGAAACTTGGTAAAGATTGCAGGTTTGGAGGATGTTGTTACCGGAAAAATGTACAAGTGAAAGTCGCCATCTGTGCCCTTTGTGGTGACAGAGAGTTGAGTTCTTTTTGCGCTTGGAACATCCTTGCTTGCAACGCTTCCACGGAATAAGCGCACGATGGGGAGCGACTTGTCGAAATCAACCAAAACTTTTGAAGTATCGTCAAGGGTTACTTTTTGAATAGTTTCGCCAGTTTCGCTAAAGTCGATATTGACGCCACCACCTTCAACGGCAACCACAATCGGAACCCTGCCGTCTAAGGCATCCTCCACGCTGACACTTTTGGAGATTCCAGCACGGGCAGGAAAGGCGACAAGTAGAAATAAAGGCAATGCAAGCAAGTTCTTACTGAGCATTGATGGGTTCCTCTGGTTGATTGACGATCGCCATTAGCTCCGCATCGCTCAAATCTTGAGCAAAACGCTTGGGTTGCGGTGCTTCAGCAACGGGCTGAATACTTTCGGTGGATGCAACAGGTTGGATATTTTCGGTGGACGCGACAGGGATGGAGAAAGGCCGAACGATCGACAACTGAACGGGCATATTATCTTTAAGAATCAACACCTCAGTGGGGTTCGATTGAGTGTTCGCTCCCCTTGCAGCACCTAACCCAGTCAGAGAGGAAAGGATGTTACCGCCCCCTAGACCGGAAAGAGAGGTCAGTGCGCCAGTACCAGCACCTAACACGGTTTTTGTTGCAGAACCTAAGAACCTCAAGAACTCACTACCGCCACGTTTAGCGATAAATGGTTTGCCGTGCTTTGCGGTGAGAATTGCGCTACCAGCCGGAACTTCATACTCGTTCCCATTCAGCACGATCGCAGTTGGAACCAATCGAACCACAGCATTTTTAGCCGGAGCTTGCCCACCACTGGGGAATTTGATAGAACAAATGACCTGAGTGCCTACCGGAAGCCCACTATCAAGCGGGTTGGAAATTTCTGCCGTGACTTCTTGATCTTCAAGGTATTTCAGATCGCCAGGGGTAAAAGCTAACCCTTGGAGCAAAACGCCCTCAGCTCTTTTGGCACGATTGATTAACTGTTGGGGAGTCCCGTCTAAGACAGCATTCTCAGCAGCCAGATACTCGCCCTTCGACTGTTTGCCCATTGATTGCTCACCTGTTGGCTGTTGGCTCTGGCTGCTGCCTTGCGATTCGCTCTGAGAGCTTGAGGCCACAGTTTGAGCGGAATTAGATGAACCGCCGCTGAATGTAGTTGCTGCGATCGCTCTGCTCGACGTTCTTCTGCGCTTTTTTCTTTGACAGGTGTTGAGGATGCAGGGGCACTCGCACGAGGGGCGAACGTTTGGCGAAGGGTGCGGGAGTACCCCGTGCGAACCGGAGCGGTAACGCCGCCATCGTTGTAATCCGTATAGGCACGACGGGGCATAACGCGGGGTGCCGTTGCGACCACTGGCGTTGTAGCGGGAATTGCGGATGCCGGAAGGGTTTTAATGTGAGTCGAAGGGGTTGTTTTGGGTTTACCCGCAGGATGAGCATCGGCAGGCTTGGTATGGGTTAAGAACGGGTTCTTGGGATTGGCGTCTTTATCTAACCCTTCGCCAAGCGTTCCTGTCAGTGCTGCCGTCTGCACTTTGCCGTCTGGGTGATCGACAGGCTCTTTATCGTCGTTATTGGCAGTGCCTAATGTAGGTCCGCCAATGGTCGGCCATTGAATGTTGCTATTGATTGCAAAAAATCCAATCGCTGAAATTGCTGCCGCTATACCGATTGCCGTCGCAAGCGTGATTTTAGGATTCTTCCAAGGTTTATTGTTTCGCTGAAACTTAGACTCAACCAAGCTTTCAGTCGGCTCTTGCTCTGGGGGCCGCTCCGAATCTGCGACGAAGTTGGGCAAGTCGATTTCAAGCGCTACTGGCTCTTGCGGCCTGAGTTTTGCGCCGGACCAGTGGGCAAATCTTTGGACTTTTTCGGGTAATGCAACCATCGTGACCTCCGTTTATTTAGGACTGGGAACGGTTTCTTTGCTGGGGTTGTAGGGGATAAACAAGTCAATGTTGAATCCATCGGCTGTGCCGTACTCCACGAGATCCTTATGGTTGTCGCTGAACAGTACGGGTTGACGGCTCACCTCAACCACATAGATTTCAAAGCTGAACGTTTGCACGGCCTTCTCGGTGGGAGCAATTCCCAGCGTCGGGGAGACTTTGATAATGTCCCCCGTCACAACCGTCTTCCAACGACCAGGACTCACTTCTTCAGGAAAGCTCGGTCGCTGCCGGAATCGGAACCGATAGCTCGTGCCGAGGGCGGGATTGTTAGGGTCTGTTTGCCAAATGACGCCTTTGGTTTTCTCAATCAGTTGCGCGATCGCAGCCATTGTCGATTCGCGGATCGGCTCCGCCAGATAAAATTGCTCGTCAAAGACGGTGGTAGGTACTTTACCGACTACACTAGTCTGTTGGGTTTTCGGATCGTAGAGGCTGACAGACATGCCCTCATCCTTCACGAACCGCGTTCCGGTCGGATCGTTGGCATCTTGCAATACCCCGATCCATGTATAGAGTCTGGGTAAGTGATTCTCTATCGATCTGCGAACAGCCTCAGGCTTGGAAACTTCGTTGTTATTGAGGGGTCGGGATAGGTGCGGCGCTCCCTTTTGGTCGATGGTTAAAGGAGTTGTCTTTTTGAAGGTTAGGCCCAATAGAGCAAGCATTGAGATCGCCATTCCCCCGCTCAGAAGAATCAGAAACAAGAGAATCCGAGTCAGCACAAGCCCCAGATCGATATCTGGGTTGGATTCAACCTTAGGAACGGCTTTAAGCCTTTTCGGTGTAGAAGGTAATAATGTTTTGTGTCTCACGGTAAACCTCAATATCTAGTTGCTACGGGTGCAGCAGGTGTATTTTGCGGCGGTGCAGAGCTACCTCCGCCACCTCTGCCGCCACCGCCTGACATCGCGATAGAGGTTGCACCGCCAGCCGGAATAGCTGCCATAACAGCAAGTTTTGCGGCTTGAAAGGCTAGCGCTCCCGCATCCTCAGCCGATTTTCGTACTCCAGAAAAAACCGCCATCCCGCTAACGCCACAGACCGCACCCGTTAGTGCGGGGGCCATCCAAGTCGCGCACAAACTAAACCAATCGGTTGCCATGAAGGTTGCGGCTGTGGCGCTCAGAAGCAACTTCGATAAAAACCACATGACGGCTAGGTAGCTCGTGTGCCAGAACCAAACGGTGAATATAGAAATCACCCATGCAACCCAAGCAGCCTGAAGACCTGGAGCCAGTAGTGAAGCGAGTAACGAAATCGGTCCGCCCAATCCGAGAAACGCCATCGTCATGGTGTAAACAACGCTCATCATCACGATGGATGCAGTGGCTTGAGCAGCGTTCGCGGTTTCTGCGATCGGTTGGGTCAGCATGAACCAGGCATTGGAGGCAAGGGCTGCGACGGGATTGTTGGAACTAACAATATCCTTCGTGATATTGTTAATCGCTTCTCTGCGACCGTTTATCCAATCTTGGGGGCCATAGGTACTCGCCAGGTCACCCAACGTTTTTTGGACGTTCTGGGTTGCTTCTGCGATACATTTAACCTGCTCCTGCCCCGCGAACTTGTGGCACTCAGCGAAATTCGCCGAGATGACTGCATTAGAGCTGAGAAAACCTTTGCCTTGCTCGATCGCATTATAAATGGACATATAGTCGTCCATTTTTTGCGTAAATCCCTCAAAGCAATTGTACAAAAACAGATACAATTGACCGCCCACAAAGCCGCCACCAGAGAGGCAGATCACTAAGGCGATTACACCCCAAAAACACCTTTCGGCAACGGGTTTTGTACCTCTTTTTCCTCCAGTCTCTGCATTATTCCCACAGCGGCAACAGGGGTCGCGAAGATCAAGCACGTCTTAGATAGCCAAGCTAAAATGCCATACTTCCCGCTATAGATATCTACGATAATTTGATAGGCAGCGGATGTAATACCACCACCTACCTGACGCCCAAGACCCGTAAGATCGTCAAACAAAAATGCTTGCGCTGGCTGGGTAAAGCAATAGACAAAGTTGAATACCGTAAGCCCCAAAAACGCGCACATAAAGACTTTCTTTCTGCCTTTAGCCTTAGCCAGTGCGCTGAAGAAATAGCGATGTTCTGCTATTGTCTCGATTGGGATTCTTTCGTTGATGAGGTTCATGTTTTTGCTGAGGTTGAAGGGTCGATTCGGAACATTGATTGACACCCAAAAAGAGAAAAGAACAGGTGATTAAAATCAGCCATTGATTAAGTGTCAAACCTTTGAATGCATTGATTAAGTTAAATTTTCGCTTTTGCATTATTTTCTGCCCTTGATGGGTGTAGAAAGTGCGAGATTTTGGTATAGGGTCGCGGAGTAAGCCGATCGCTCAACATCTTGCGAACGATTGAGTCCATCCGTGGCCGAGCTAATATTCCCCAAGGAGTTTTTCATATATTGAGTATCCATTTGAGCATTGGTTTGCAGTTCGAGTTGAGCCGCTTGCAGCGATGGGACAGCAGTGTTAATCTTCATGTTGCAGCGGATTAAATCCTGGCTGGATTTTGCTGTTTTGTCGCATTGATCGCCTAAGGCTGCTAGCTTTTTGCCTGTTTGCTGTGCTATCTGTACGGCTTTTTTCTGGGCGAGTTGACCCGCTTTGCTTAAGTACTGCTCGGTCGTGGCCCTGGAAACCTCCCTATCCGTCAAATTCCCCATGTAGTAAGCGTTCTGTTGATGGGTTAATTTGCTAGAAAAGATATCGGGCGTTACGCCGTGTTCCGAAAATTGAGCGATTTGTCCCCTGATTTGATTCGAGCTTGCGTACCCCATCAATCCGGTGGCAGATTGATACAACGACCTGTATTGCGCTGGATTGCTCTGCACGCAATCAGAGTTGTAGAGACAAAGAATAGTGCCCGTTTGGGCTAGAACTGTACTAGACGAGTTACCTTGCCCCCCACCAGAGAATATCTGGGCATTAATGGCGGCGGTGATGGGATTGCTGTAGAGCTGCGATAGGTCTTCAGCAATATCGACGCCAGTTCCAGTCCTCCCGCCGCCGCCAAACAACCCGCCTAACACTCCGCTTGCGATTCCGAAAACCGGATTGTTGCCCAAAAACTGACTCGCAATCCCCAGACCTGAAGAAATCAGGCTCCCAGCGTTGAAGTTTCCGCTCAGTAAGCCGCTTAATGCAGGTGTTAAGCTTCCAATAATGCCGCTAGTCTGCCCATCAAGCCCTAATGCATTCGTGAGCAAGGGCAATCCGCTACTCACGAGTCCCCCAAGATCCACGCCGCTACCGGACAAGGCACCTTGCAAAACTGGGGTAAGTAGCCCCGCGTACTGTTGCAAGTTTTGGGGCAAATAACTTTGTGCCAGATCCAACACGCCAGGAATCGCGCTATTGATGCCGCCCCCGCCCAAGACCGACTGAGCGAAGGGAATGCCGTTCTGAATGACTTGGCCCATCGCCCCACCGCCGAAGGAATTGACCCCATTGCCATACACAACGGGCTGAGGGTTCGAGAAAGTATCCCCTGGCGAAATCGTGATATCGGAGGCCGGAGCGTATTGTGCCAGCGCAGGTTGCCCAGCGGATACAACAGCCGTGGCCAAAATCAATCCCGAGAGTTGAGCGCGACTAACCATTAGTTCTCTTCCTTTTTCAGAATTGTGAACCAGCCTATGGTGGCCAACACGGGCGCGAAGGTGAAGACTGGCAGTAGTAACACCTCGATTGAGTACGGCTTGGCTTTACAAGGGGACGTAACTTCGCAAGGTTTAGGCTTACCAATCATGATTCCGGCAAATAGCAGGGCGATCGCACTGGGCATCAGAATCACCGCTATGCAGCCTGTTTTGAGGCAGTATCTGAAGAAAGATGGCATCGTTTTTCAAACTCCTGAATTTGTTTGTCCGGCAATACTTGTACTTCTAAGCCACGCTCGAAGCAATAGCGAATATACATTGCGAATGCAGCGATCGCCACATATTTGTTGGCGATGACATGCAAAAACCGTTTTTTCGATTCGCGTTCCCCTCGGTTGCTGGCAGATAGGGCCACGGATACCCAGCCAGGGTAGAACGAGGCAAAGGTATGGCGTCCGTTATCGCAGAGCAATACGTTCATTCGTCCCTCTTTTCTATCGGTATAGAAGGCAGATGAGGCACACTGTTCAACCAAGTCAAGGGGGATATTCAGGGTTTCGCTTAATGACCCGACGGACGCTTCAGTGATTGGTCCTAAAATCTTGGTCGTGATGTTGTCCAGTAAGTCTCGCCCTGCCTGGGATTTAGCTACCTTGTCAAAGGAGTTTGTCACCAATCCCAGCCGGACCCCATCCTTCCCGTAACGAGTAATCAAATCACTCATCATTCTGACGACACCTGGTTCTTGGGCCGCTTTTTGGGCTTCCTCGACAATCACATGCGAGATCGGGTAAGACAAAGATTTTTGAATCGCAATCGAATAGGCACCCGCACAATAGGCCAGTGCTTCTTCACTTCCTGGCTCAAGTCCTCGCAGAGAGAATACAGTGAGAAGCGTTTCTTCTGGATTCACGGTTGAGGGGCGCGCGATCGCTTGGCCGACCGATGTGTTGGGGTCGCATTTTCGAGACAATCTTAAATCGAGATAGTTTAGCGCTTCGTCTACGGGCCGGATATATTTTGTAAGTGATTCTGCAAAACATATCGTTTCGTGAATTTCTGAAAATCAGCCAGCGTGGGGGTCTTCCACCACGCCTCCGACCCAAAACCGCCTAAGGCTGCTTCGTAATATCGGGTCTGAATCTGGTTGTCGGCTAAGTAAAGATCGATCGCAAGCTTAAGCAAGTCCCTGGTGACTTGAATCAGTTGAGCTTGATCCTCGGTCGGGCCACCTAAGATCATCAGATACTCAATCCATCCTCCTTGAATACTTTTGAACCGATCCTCAACCTGTTTCGGAGTGAGTCCTGAGTTTTCCAATAGGAGAGAAGATGGGATGCCTAAGAGATTAATCGACTGTTTGCGACAATCGACGTGCGAACCATCCTCGAATCCGCAGCGGTCTTCAAGGGAGGAGGCCCCATCGCCATCAGGAGGCATATCGATAAAGGTGACGGGTTGCCCACGCGCGATCGCATGGTCGGCAACCTTATTGGAAAAGTTGCTTTTCCCCGTTCGTTGCTTGGCGACGATGGCCCAATGTGGTTGCCGCAGGTCGCTAAAGAAATCTAGGCATATCGCCTGTTTGTCTTGGGCAACTAACTCAATTCCGGTGGGGTCGTTTGCGATGGTCTTGCTGAAAGGCAGCAACCCGACTGCCTGAATCCCGGTGTAGACGTGTCGGAAATTGATTTCCAGTGGTGGCAAACCACTCACGTTCACGATTTTGACGTGAAGTAAATGTTCCGCTTTACAGGGGAGCGTTTGCAGCCAAATGCGCCCAGCGATCTTCATCTCGCGCTGTAAGTCGGCTGGCTTGAAAAACGTTTGGATCTCGTGGCAACGCTGGTCAAGTTGAGGGATGGATTTGGCGTGAACGAGCAGTACAAAGGATATTTTGAGGGGGACTTCGTTACCCTGAAAACTATCTAGGATGTTGGCCGATTCGGCAAGTCCGACACTGGCATATTCGCTGTAATCCCCGCTCTCAGCCGCTAGTTTCGCTTTCTTGTTGGATTGCCGATAGGTTTCCCGCGCGTTGTCGCGTTGGGCCTTTAGGCTGCTGGAGGCAATATCGATAAAGTATTCAATATCCTTAGTCTCTTCTTCAGCGAAGATGTCCCACAAGCCCTTACATTGATGGTATTCGTGCGCCCAATCGCTAAACTTTTCTCTCGCTTCCAGAACTGCGATATGGTCCGTTTCGATTTTCTCGGTTTCGGGATTATATGCTTTTATCGAGATGCCTTGTTCGGCTAGGTCGATCGCAGAATCTTTGGCCAACCAGTTTGAAATGTGCTGGGCGCTATTGATTTCTTCTGCTACCTTAATCCCGCGCTCGTCAATCGTTACGATGATTTTGTGGGGTGAAATAGGGCTGATAACTTTAGAAAACCGTCGCCTTAGGTTTGCCAATAATTCGTCGTGGGTCATGGGTTTGGCCGCCAATCCCCACGTCCCTTTTAATTTATTTTTGGTTGCTTGGAAGCCCCGATAGTAGGCGTTAGAGAAGAAGTCCTCAATCTTTTTTACTTTGTCTTTGGCGTGAGTCCCTAAAAATATAGACTTAAATACTCCAGCGCCATCGTAAAAGCTTTTCACCCAGCCTTCTATCTGATCTTCTGCATCGGCATAGTAGTCTCTTGCGCCCCAGTAATAGCAATAAAGGTGAACGAAGCGATCGCATCGGCCATACTTTTTCGTCAGTGATTGAATCGTCGCAATCTCATCGCAAATCAGTTGAGCGATCGCATCGTTATCGCAATCCAGCAACAGGTTTGATAGCTCGATTGTGCGCTCGACACTGGACCATTTTGAACCGACATGGATCTTCCAGCTTAGGTGGGGCGGAAAGCTTGAACGCAACCCATCGACCCAATTATCGTAGAAGGTGGTAATTGTTCGCGGGAGATCGTAAACGTGCATCCCGCTCAAATCCCAACCGAAGACCATCTTGGAGGCACCCAAGTAGAGTCCTCCAATTTTCTCGCCAAAGACGTTGTAATCTGTACTTGCCGAGAGGTCTAGGGCGCTGGGCCATTCGAGATGATTTTTGTGGCCTTGCAAGACAATGAGGTTGGCAGGATCTCCGCCGCAGTGATTCGGACCGACCGGACGAAGATCCGTGAGCAGTTTAAAGGGGTTCTCGTAGGGGATTTTCATCTAAAATCCTGACTTTTCAGAATTGGTTTGTTAGGAGTAGAACCTATATATACCGAGGGTTGCTTGATATGGCGACTCAAATTGCGCCAAGCCTTCTCCTTGTCATTACCGACGTAGATCCAGAACGCGCCTAGTGTCGCAAGGCTTGTAGGTGCAGCTTTTTCGTGTTGACCCTGAAAAAGACCAAGCCCAACCACATGAACGCAAAGCGCCAGAACAATTCCAGGCATCATTTCTTGGGTGAAAAGGCCGAACATTGTGGCTCCTTGTCCCAGAGTCTTTTGAGTTCTGATTGGAGCGTTTGTGAGTGCCATAATCAGATCCCAATTAGCGATAGTAAAACATCGCCCAGAACGAGCTTGACGATGACTCCCACCGCTTTATTTGCTGCTCTGGCATTTTCTTCGTCGTCGCCTTGTCGGGTTTTCAGCCACCCGACGATCAATCCCGCAATCGCTACAAATGCGAGGATGACAAAAAATTGTGTGATCCAAGTGGGTACCCGATCCAGGCCAGTCACCCCAAAGGAAGTAAACGCGGTCGTCAGTCCCGTAGAGATCCGATTAAATACCAGCGCGTTTGCAGGATGAGACAAACCAATCGAACACCAGCAAAATGCTGTGAGGATTGCCACGGTCGCAATTTGACGGATTGACTTAGGTGTAGTGTTTTTGTGTTTGTCGATCGCTAGAAGCCCAGCAGTGGTTAGGCCATATAAAGGAATGGCCAGGATGCCGGAGGGGAGAAACGCATGAAGCCCAACGGTTCCACCTGCTAAAGCGTATGCGGCCCAGTCTTGGGGGCGTTGGGATAAGCGCCAGGAAGAGAATTTGTTTTGATGAGTAATCATGGATACTTCCTTGTTGTGAGGTAACACAGCCTTTTGGGGGCTTAAAAACGATTCGGATTCTGGGTACGGCTCCGCACCAATAGAGCTAGCGATCGCACTAGACCAACGACCAACTTTTGCAAACCAACTCGTTTTTGAGCTGCTTGCATTAGTTATAGGTTCGTCCCCGAAAACTACCCGTTTTTGCTCGAAACTTTCTTGAGCGATTGCCTCTACTACAACTGGCTCAATGGTTTCGAGTTTTTCTGCTGCGGGGTCCACGATGCCCAACAACGATCGCAACCGCCGCCGAACTTCGTAATATAGATTCTGAATTCGCTTAATCGATCGCTCAAGCATCCGAGCAATTTCTGCAAAGGGTATGCCTTGATTACTAAGTTGGATCACCCGTTGCTCTTTTTCAGAGAGCTGAGAAATCGCTTCATTTAACTGTTCAATTTCATGGGTATCGACAACCTCAGACACTTCGATAGCCTCAGGCTCGAACAAAGCCTTCGCACTGGCGATTTGATTGCGGTTCTCTCTGCCTGTTCGGGTTTGCAGTTCCGATTGAACCCGAGTATAGGCGTAGGTCCAGAGTTGCGCCCCTTTATTGGGATCGAACCGTGCGATCGCCTCAATAAATGCAGTAACAGCGTCTTGCTTAAGATCTTCATCAGCGCTGCCTTGCTTTGATTGATACTTAAGCACAAGGGCACAGATTCTCTTGTCGTGACTGTTTATGAGGAGTTTTAGAGCATCTTCGCCTTCACGATAAATTTGATACTCAGCCGTGGTGAAGTTCGAGCGTTTGACTTCGAGTAATTCGCTTCGGCTTCGGACTTGCTCAATTAATCTATTTTCCGCTTCTACTTCTGGATGGGTACTTTTTGGATTTTCCCCTATAACTGTTTTAGAACCGCTTAAAGGTTCCGCAAGAAAAACTGTCATTAGAAATGTTCCTTCTTTTGTTCGGCTCCCGCATCCTCAGGTCAGAGAGAGGATCGGGCTCTTGCGTTCAAAAATGCTTATCGTGCTGTTTAGTTATGCAGCAGGCTTGAATAAAATCTGGGTACTACGACCTGAGAGTGCTTGTACAACGCCTTCTCTCTCTTCAGCAGTTCCATAGATACGCTGAAGCA
>JAAURS010000151.1 GCA_012032135.1 Acaryochloridaceae cyanobacterium RU_4_10
TACCGCTTAGATTGATATTGCTGAGATCGTTTCCTCTGAAATCAACCTTTTGAAGGTTCATGTTGCGCAGGTCAGCACCGCTCAATGTCAGGGCTCGTAAATTTGCGCCCGTGAGTCTGCTGCGCCGGAGGTTTGCCTTGAGCAACGTGCTCCCACTCAGATCGGCTCCCCTGAGATTGCTCTCACCCAGTTCGGCTTCTGTCAGATTTGCGTCGCGCAAGTCCGCTGAAAACAGGTTGGCCCTGCGTAAATTTGTCTGGCTGAGATTAGCTGCCTTGAGGTCCGCACGTCCTAGATTTGCCCGTAGAAGGTTAGACTGGCTCAAGTCCGCGCCCCGTAAATACGCGCTATTGAGATTCGCACGCGTGAGGGTTGTCTGCTGTAAGTGCGCTGCTCTCAAATCAGTGGCTCGCAAACTAGCCTGCGTTAGATTTGCTTTGCTAAAGTTTGTATTTCTGAGATCGCTAATAAAAAAGCTGGACTTTTGCAGATTTGCTTGAGTAAAGTTAGCGCCACTCAAAACCATGTCTTCCAGAGTGGCTCCTAAAAGATTGGCTCCTTCTAAATTCACATACCTTAAGTCTGCACCGCTCAAATTAGCACCCACGAGATCTGATTTTCTCAGATTTCGGCTTACGGTATTTTGACTTAAAAAGGGTAGATTACTGCCTCCAAAATTTAAACTGCTTGGATTGGCTAGAAAGAGTCTAGACCGCTGAAAACTCGTTCCATCTAGAATGGCTTCTTCTACCTCAGATTCAACAAAGGTTAGGTTTTTAACGTTGGCAGTGTTTGCGTCGCTTTCGCCAGCAAATATTTCTGGACCGCCTACCCCCTGATTCACCAACAGGCGAACCAGACGCCATTTGGGAGAGAGAATCGTGCGATCGCTGAGTTGGGTGTTTTTTAGTTTTGCACCTGACAATAGGGCACCTTCTAAATTCGTATCTTCTAAATTCGCATTGCGTAAATCTGCCCCCGTCAAGTTTGCATTCTTTAAAAATGCACCGCTCAAATCCGCGCCATTCAGATTGGCCCCTGTCAAATTGGCCCGCATCAAGTTAACCTGACGCAGATAGAATCCCTTTAAATTGGCATTTCTCAGATTGCAACCCACACATTGATGGGTTTCCTTCAGTCGCTTGAGTTGAATGGGATTGGCCGCATGAGCGGTTGTGCCTAAGGTTAAGGTCAACAGAAGGGCGATCGCTGGGGCTTTCATGAAAAACACTCCCTTGGAGAATGCGATCCTTGCGGTGGATAATAAGACAGTCTTAGACTGGGGGTGGAATTAATGAGACGCCAATCAAAATGGTTAGGAATTCAAACCCTTGTTCTGATTCTATGGGTTAGTAGCGCTACCCAGCTACTGGCTCAAAAAAGTTTTCAAGAACGATTGAAAGACTTTAACTATTGGTCGGGGCTCTGCAATTTACAGGCCGATGCAGGCAAGTACGATGAAGCGTTGAAATCCTGTGAAGGGCGATCGCCCTAAGACGCAAAAACCCAACGATCTGGGCTGACTACAGCGGTGTCCTCCTAAAACTCAAAAAATATCCAGAGGCGATTGCCGCCACTGAAAAATCTTTGCAGCTCGACCCCAAGACCTCCCTGGCCATTACCTACAAATGTATGGCCTTTGCGGCGTTGCAAAAATATGAAGAGGCACTGGATACCTGCACCTTTGCCCTCAAAGTGGATGGGAACTGGGGAAGATTTTCACCCGCGTTGGCATGGCTGCAACGGGGCATCCTGCTAAGCGGACTCACCCAATACGAACAAGCCATCATTGCCTACGATCGCACCTTATTACTACAACCCAAAGATTCCCTGACCCTAGCCTACCGCTGCGAAGCTTTCACCAAACTCAACCAAAACGAACCCGCCATTGACTCCTGCGATCGAGCCCTAGCAGGGAATGGGAAGTGGGGAGATAAAACAGCAGCCTTTGCTTGGATCAATCGGGGTGTAGCTCACCGTCAGTTAAAGCAATGGGAGAAGGCTATTGCAGATTACGATCGAGCGATTAACATCGAACCCAACGATCCGCTGACTTGGGCCGCACAAGGATTTGTCTTTGAAAAACTGGCTCGTTTTAACGAATCTTTGACATCCTACGATCGCGCCCTTCAAATTAGTCCCAAATTCTCTTTGGCTTTGGTAGGTCGTTGTACGATGCTGAACCAGCTCACCCAGTACAAAGAAGCTTTAGAAGCCTGCGAGCAATCTCTTCAAGGCGACGGGAATTGGATTGAGACAGGACCCGCCCAAGCATGGAACCAACGGGGTAAGGCTCTGACGGGTCTAGAAAAATATGAAGAAGCCCTGGCCTCAGCCAACCGAGCCGTGGGCATCAAGCCAGACTACCCAGAAGCTTGGAGCGATCGCGGGGCTATTTTGTGGTACTTGCGGAAGTATGAAGAAGCGCTGGATTCTACCCAGCGTTCCATCCAACTGAATCCCAACAATGCCAAAGCTTGGCTGAATCAAGGCATTGTTTTGAGGGCAATGGGACAACCTGAAGAGGCTCTCAAAACATACGACAAAGCCTTACAATTAGACCCCACAGATGCAGAAACATGGGTGAATCAGAGTGTTGCACTGCTGGACTTAGGACGCTTGCAAGCGGCACTTTCCGCCACGGACAATGCCCTGCGTTTCAATCCCAAATCTTTTATGGGTTGGTATAACAGGGGAGTTGCTTTGGTTAAATTGCGTCAATATCAAGAGGCATTCCTGGCCTATGAAAAAGCTGCAAAAGTTAAGCCGGATAGTGCAGATGCCCTGACGGGACTTGGAATTTCTCTCTTTTTCTTAAAGCGTTATCCAGATGCGGTTTTAACACTTCAGGCTGCGTTGAAACTCAACCCCAATCAAGGTCTTGCCCAAGAGGCATTAAAAAACGGCGATGCAGCAGCAAATAAAAAAATAATAGCTGTCACGCTGCTTTGCACTGGTTCCGCTAAGTGCGATCGCTACGCACCAAGAGTCTGCAGCCACTCCACCAAATCATCAAGTGCCGAAACACCCAACAGAGCATTGCCCAGTGGTTCCAGTTGGGGGAGAGAGGAATGGGATTTGCGATCGGGCTGTTTTTCAGGAGTGCGATCGGGTTGGGTTAGGACTGCGATAGCTACGCACCAAGAGTCCGCAACCAAGCCTCAAGATCCGACAGACTAGAAAATCCAATAACGCCTCCCCCAATTCTTCAAGTTGAATGAGAGACAGCGATCGGATTTGGGTTTCGGTTGTGGGGGCGATGGGGCCAATACGACGGGTTAATTGGCGGAGGATAAGCGATCTTTCACGTTGAATGCCCTGCTCTAAGCCTTGTTCCAAACCTTGTTCCAAACCCCTCTGTTGCCCCTCCTCCAGGGTTTCTTGCCGCCACTTTTCATAAACGGGAGTCAAATTCATAGCGATCGCCCTCTCATCCGTAGTTAAATTCTGCCCTACATTCAAACTCATTTGCAACACCGCTAAATGTTCCATCGTTTTGCGCTTCATCGGATGGTCTGGCGGGAGGGCTAATAACTCAGCGATCGCCCTTCGTTGCACCTCATTGCGCCCCATTAATCTTAACCATAGCGTTGCCTCATTGACCGGAAGCCGATGAATCGCCACCAACGCTGTGCGAAACTGCGGCGGCAAAACATAAAACCCCTCCGGCCAATTTGGGTCAGGTACCGCGCTAAACCCCTGAAGCACCCGCTTAGAGACCGTCGGACTTAAAATCCATAATCGAGGTAAAGCAGACTCGTGCAAGGATTTCCGCTCCCGTTTGGCCTGACGCCGGAAGATCTCGCTTAAATCAATCAGCTTTCCAACACAGCTACTCACATCCTGGGACTGAATCGAATTGCGAAACGGTTCAATCACACAGGATTGAGCCACCATCTGCCCTAATACCCCCAAAGCAGCCAAACGCTCCTGAGCATCATCATGGGGAGCAAACCAAAGGTCAACCTCACGGGTTTCGCTCGTAACCTTACGGCTAGTCGTGACCGTTCCCAAGGATTCGAGCAGCGCTTGGAGATGTTGTTTGGCAAATAAATCGTGAGGGGTACGAGTCATCCAGAAAAATTAACCCTGCATCGCGCCACTCATCCTACTACACCCCGGACCTCGAACCCAATTTACCTACGACGCACTCGATCGCCAAGTCGTGATGACCAATGCGATCGGCGGGACAAACACAACAGCCTACGATGCGGCAGGCAACCTCATCGCCCAAACCGACGAACTCAACCGCACCAGCACCTTCGCCTACGACAGCCGCAACTGGCTGACCGCTACGACTGATCCGCTCAACCATACAACCACCCGCACCTATGACGCAGTGGGCAATATCCTCACGACTGCGGATGCCTTAGGCCATACTACGAACTACGGGTACGATGCACTCGATCGCACAATCAGCACCACCGATGCGATCGGAAAGACAACCCTGATGACCTACGATCGCGTGGGGAATCTACTCAGCCTTACCGACCCCGACCAGAACAAAACAACCTACACCTATGACGCATTGGATCGCCAGATTACCGATACCAATCAGCTCGGACTGAGCCGCACCTATGTCTACGACGCGGTGGGCAACGAAACCAGTATGGTAGACCGTAACGGACGCAAGACGAGCTATGTCTACGATGCGCTCAACCGTCAGACCCAAGAGAACTGGCTAGACGGGACAAATACCCCAATCCGCACCACCACCCGTAGCTATGACGCAGCAAGTCAGCTTACTGTGATCGGCGATCCAGACTCGCACTACAGCTATACTTACGATCTAGCAGGTCGATTGACGAGTGTAGATAACACTGGAACACCGAATGCCCCCACCGTTATCCTGGGCTATACCTATGATGCAGTTGACAACCTCACCTCTGTTACAGACACTATCAACGGTCAACTCAAGGGAACAGAGCGCTATAGCTACGATGCCCTAGACCGAGTCACGCGCATTACCCAGAGCGGGAATGGAGTCACAGACAAACGAGTAGACCTAACCTACGACGCGGCGAGTCAGCGAACCAACATCGCTCGATACTCAGACCTATTCGGGACTCAAAGTGTTGCCAATAGTGACTATAGCTATGACCTAGCAGGTAGATTGACCCGTCTGACCCATAAAAACACTACTACGACCTACGCCGATTATCAGTGGACGTATGACGGTGCAGACCGCATCACGCAGTACATCTCACCCGATGGGACGAGCAACTACAACTACGACGATCGCGACCAGCTCATCGCAACCGACCACAGCTACCAAAGCGATGAGGCGTACAGCTATGACGCGAATGGCAACCGCACGAATGCAGGTTATCAGACCGGAACCAACAACCGACTGCTGAGCGATGGTACCTATACTTACGCCTATGACAATGAAGGGAACAGGACCAGTCGAACCAACATCACCACGGGAGAAATCACCCAATACACCTGGGATTACCACAACCGACTCACAAGCGTCATCACCAAGGACAACAGCGGTACAGTTACAAAGTCTGTTGAATATACCTATGATGCCTATGACCGAAGAATTGGTAAGAGTATCGACCCAGATGGTGCAGGATCTGCGACTGCCCAGATTGAGCGGATGGTCTATGACGGAGATAATATTACCCTAACCTTTGACGGGAATGGAACACAGACCCATCGGTATCTACATGGGCCAAGGGTAGACGAAATCTTGGCGGATGAGACTGCAACAGGGGTGAACTGGTCGCTAACTGATAACCAGGGCACGGTCAGAGATGTCATTGATAGCAATGGAGTAGTACTCAATCATCTGACCTATGACAGCTTTGGACAGGTGACGAGCGAGACAAATACCAATGTCGAGTTCCGCTATGGGTATACCGGACGGGAACGAGATGAAGAGACGGGGTTAGATTACTACCGAACTCGTTACTATGACTCATCGGTTGGACGCTTTATCAGTGAAGACACAATTGGGTTTAACGGTGGAGATGCCAATCTTTATCGGTATGTTGCCAATAACCCAATCAATTTCAACGACCCAAATGGGACGGACTTGTATGACTTTGTGAATGGTGCTGACCAACTCGCAGCAGGTTTTGGAGATGCCGTCACCTTTGGCGGAACAACCAAGCTCCGTGAGGCGATGTATGGCGAGACAGCTACGCGCAATCACAGTGGCGGACTGTTTACGACGGGTCAAGTGCTGGGAACGGGTGCAAGTATTGCAGTTGGGGTTGGTGCACCAAATACTCTCGGTCGAGGAGTGAGTATTGCTCGACGCTTTGCCCAAGGTTACACTGCTGTAGGAGCTGGAGTAGGTTCTTACCAAAGCACTCGTCATCTTTTGGAAGGTTGCTTTACTCCTTGGGATTTGCTAAGTTATGCACCTGCTATTGGTTTTGCTGGTCAACGTACGTTAAGAGGTCTAAGAAATCTGGGTAGAAATGTTTCTCCTAGTACTTTTGTAGGCAGGAGAAATCCTATCGGCAACATTGGACCTGATGCTCCTCAAACGAGTAGTGCATATAACAATAAACCTAGTAGTGCTGGCAAACATAATCCCCAACTCCAAAATTCACCATTCCAGCCAACTCAGAATAGACCAGGGACATTTGAAGGACGAGACTATACAGGACATGCCTTCGACCAAATGAGAAATCGAGGTCTCACCCCGACAGTGGTTGAGAACGCTATCAAAACTGGAACACGTACTCCAGGAAACACCTCGACAACAAATGTGTTTCATGATTCTGTTAATAATATAACTGCCATTGTTAATGATTCAGGCAAAGTTATTACAGCGTATTAGGGTATCAACAGATGGACAACTTCAATCAAAGCTCATTTAATCAAGCATCGCTTAAAGCATTAGAACGTCGCATAGACCTATATGATCAGAGCAAAATAGGACTTCCACAACTTTCTCAAGATCTCTCAAGTATAGTTAGTGAAATGATCGATATACCCATCAATTGGCATCATAAATTCATGAAATATTGGGGTGTTGTCGAAGAAGTTAATGCTTTAGCCTTAGAAAAGGATTCCTGTAAACCTTTGCCTAGCGACCAAAAGATATTGCAAAAAGCTTTGGCTGAACTTAGAGTGCTAATCCATGAAGAACAATAAGGCAATTTCTGGGAAAAAGCTTACCGCTGACTTCGACTGCACTCAGCACAAGTCCGCTCAGTCAGCTAGATATTCCTCCCTAAGTGCGGTGCCCTGAGCCTATCGAAGGGGAGTCGTGGCTTGCCTCCCGAAGGGTAGGGCACAATCTTAGGGGTACAGTCTTCCCTAGAAATTACCTCATTTACTTATCTACTACCTCTTGCTTATTTGCCTCCTATCGGCGTCAATCAACACAGCCATCATGCTTAAAAGACCATGACCATGACACAGGATACTGAACATGATATTCGGCTTCAGTTTTTAGAGGAAGCTCAGGAATATCTCAATGAAATTGAGTCGGGACTTCTGGGTATGTCTACCCAGGGAATTGAAAGGTCTACGCTAGATGGCCTGTTGAGAGCGGCGCATTCCATCAAAGGAGGCGGTGGCATGATGGGCTTTACAGCCCTCAGTCAGCTTTCTCACCGCCTAGAAGACTGTTTTAAGGTTCTGAAGGTAAGACCGCCAGAGTCTGGGGATACAGACCTTGAGTCCTTGCTCCTAAATGGGGTGGATCATCTCCGGGATGTGGCGCACCACTATCGCCAAGGGATTGATATTGCCCAAAATTGGCTTCGCGATATCGTCGAACCAACCTTTGAAGCACTCCACGATCGCTTAGGAGATCCCCAACCCGATGATTCTTCGGCGCTGCTCTCAGCGGAAGTTGGGGCAGATATGGCGATCTTACTGTTTGAGTCTGAAGTGGATTCAATTCTAAATCGCCTGGATGAGGTGTTAGCCGATCCCCATCAGCCCTGTCTCTCGGAAGAGTTTGCGATCGCAGCGCAAGAGTTGGCTGGTCTGGGTGAAATGCTAGACTTACCCGTCTTTAGCGAATTGTGCCTCAATATTTCTGGCCACCTTTCCCAGGTCACCGAACCGGATCGGGTTGCCAATATTACAACACTGGCCCAACAAGCTTGGCGGAAAGCTCAAGCAATGGTGCTAGTCGGACAGCGATCGCTGATTCCAGCCAGCCTTGCAGTTGAGGGTGCAGAGGTTTCGCAACCATCGCCATCCATTCAGCCGATCGCGTTCGATCCGATGGCTACGTCCGAATGGGATATTTCAGTACTCGAAGAACTGGAAGAACTCGAAAAGACCTCTTCTGATTGGTCAATGCTAGAAGAAGAGCGATCGCAGGGGTTAATGATGTCCTAGACTCTCTGGATTCTCTAGAAACTTTAGACACCCAAGTTGAACTCACACCCTCTGAAGATCTCCAGGCCACTCTAGATGAGTTTACAGCGACACTTGAGATCGAAACAGACTTAGCAGATCTATCAGATCGTGCATCGGATGAGATCTCGACGTCTGTACCAACCGCACCCAAAACCCTTAAAACACGAGTCATTGCCAAAGAAACTGACCTAGATGTGAGAGATGAGCGCACCATTCGCGTTTCTGCTCAGCAGCTCAACCAAATGGGCGAACTGTTTGGCGAACTCATGATCGAGCGCAACGGTCTAGCCCTTCAACTCAAACGCCTCCGCGAACTCACAGGGTTGTTAACAACACGGGTTCAAAGCCTGGAAAAATCTAACGCCAGTCTGAGAGCAGGGTATGACAAAGTCTCCACCCGAACCACGCTCCATCCCCAGTTGTCCTTGCCCTCTGAGAAGAGCACCCTCGAATCGAATGTATCGGCAAACGCTGATTCAAATGCGATCGGTATGGTCGTAATGCAGCGCGAATCAGAATCCGACCTGGCCAATACCTTTGACTTGCTAGAGATGGATCGCTACAGCGAACTTCACTTGCTGTCGCAGGAATTGATGGAAACCGCCGTTCAAATTGAAGAGGTTACCACAGACATTACCCTCAACCTAGATGATGCAGAACTGACCGCACGGGCCTTAACGCGAACCACCAAACAACTCCAGGTGGGCATGAACCAAATGCGAATGCGACCCATTTCCGATATTGTGGGACGGTTTCCGCGAATGATACGCGACCTCTCTCAGCAGTATGGGAAAGAAGTAGAACTCAAACTAACAGGGGGTTCCACTTTAGTCGATCGACTTCTTCTAGAACCCCTAAACGATGCGCTGATTCACCTGTTGAGAAATTCCTTTGACCACGGCATTGAAACCCCTCAAGCCCGTCTCGATCGAGGGAAGCCCGTTCAAGGTGCGATCGAACTGAGTGTAGCCCATCGTGGAAGTCAAACGCTCATCACCATCCGAGATGATGGGGCAGGGATTAACCTAGAAAAAATCAAGGCCAAGGCGCTGCGGATGGGTTTGGATGCTTCCACCCTAGAGACAGCCAGTCAATCCGAACTGTTAGACCTCATTTTTGAACCGGGCTTCAGTACCGCTGAAAACGTAACCGATCTCTCTGGGCGTGGTGTGGGAATGGATATTGTCCGTAACCACCTTCAAAAAGTGCGGGGTTCTATTTCCGTAGAAACTCAACCCGATCGTGGGACAACCTTTACCATCGCCGTTCCCTTTACCTTGTCCGTTATCCGCGTTCTGCTAGTTGAAAGCGCCAATCTTTTGATGGCCTTCCCCACTAGCCTTGTAGAAGAAGTACTCCTCCTAGAGCCTCAGAACATCGTCTTCAAAGACGATCGAGCCTTTTTGGATCTAGATGGTAATCTGATTCCCTTTGTCCATCTTCAGGATTGGTTGACCTTCCCCCGTCCAGTCTCCCAGGCTGACATTGAAGTAGCACCCAAAATCAATGCCCCGACAGTTTTGTTAGTAGACGATGGGGATCGAATTGTGGCCATTCGAGTGGAACGCTATTGGGGAGAACAGGAAGTCACGGTCCGTCAGGTCGAAGGCAATATTCCCTTGCCCGCTGCTTTTGCAGGCTGCACCGTTCTAGGCGACGGACGAATTGCTCCCTTGGTCGATCCTCTAAACTTGCTCCAGCAAATTGAAATTCAGACCCAGGAGTCAACGGTAACTCCAGCTCGTCCCCTAGAGCCCTTGGCGCTCACTTCACTAGAGCCTAAGACTCAAGAGGCCACTCAATCTATAGTCTTAATCGTAGATGACTCTGTTAACGTGCGGCGCTTCCTCGCCCTCACTCTTGAAAAGGCTGGTTTCCAGGTAGAGCAAGCCAAAGACGGTCAACATGCCCTTGAAAAAATGCAAATGGGGCTTCCCATCCAAGCGGTGATTTGCGACATCGAAATGCCACGGATGGACGGCTACGGGTTCTTAGCCAACGTTAAAGCTATACCCCACGCTCAAAATATCCCAGTGGTGATGCTCACCTCCCGCAGTGGTGACAAACACCGCAAGCTAGCCATGTCCTTAGGGGCCAGCAATTACTTCTCTAAACCATTCCGTGAAAAAGAGTTATTAGAGACCTTAACTCAGCTTATTGCCCAGACTGCGTAACCCCCAAAAGGATTGTATAAAAATTTATGGCTACCCTCTCGTCCCTGCGCTCGCGGCGCTTTGCCAATCGTGTGGCTGAAGCTACCGTCCAGTTGATTGCGTTCCGACTCCGTCAAGATTGGTTTGCCCTTCCTATGGATGCCGTACAACGGGTGGCGTCTGCTCGATCTGGCGATAGCTGGCTCTTCCAGAGCGGTAACGCACCAGGAGTCCGCATTTCCAGTGAATCTGGTGTCACAGCCAACCTTGTGGATTTACAAGGGTTGAACATCATTGATGTAGACCAAAGGATTTTTGCAGCAGATGTTTCACCCGATCGTGCGGACTTACTTTCAGAGTCACAGCAGGACCATTGCTTCATCATTCTCCGACCTCAAGCAGGAGAGACCTTTGGATTGCC
>JAAURS010000152.1 GCA_012032135.1 Acaryochloridaceae cyanobacterium RU_4_10
ATGGTGTAAATCCCTTGGTCAACGATAATGGCGGCATCTATACATTGGGCGTTCAACCTGGCACGATCGTTCGCGGAAATCTCATCCACGATATTCAAGCGCGGAACTTTGGAGGTTGGGGTATCTACCTGGATGAAGGAAGTTCGCAAATCACGGTTGAACACAATATTGTCTACAGAACGAGGACGGGCGGATTTCACCTACACAGGGGTGAAGATAATCGGGTTTACAATAATATTTTTGCCTTTGGCAACCTCGCTCAGATTGAGCGGACGTTAGAAGCTTTCGCAGCCGAAGACTTTGACGATGAAAGTTATCAAAGTTTTACGTTTGAAAACAATATTCTCTATTGGCAAGAAGGAAATCTCCTCGCAGGGCAATGGCAGGATCTTCATTATGCGTTCGATCGCAATCTCTACTGGTCTGGAAGCGATCGTCCCCTTCAGTTTGGTTCCTGGTCCTGGCAACAATGGCAACAGCACGGTATGGATCGCAACTCCAGGATTGCCGACCCCCTCTTTGTTGCGCCAGAACAGGGAAATTTCCGGCTTAAACCCAACTCGCCAGCTTTAAAGATGGGATTTAAGCCTTTAGATTTTGTATATTCGGTAGGTTCTGTTGAGGGACTGTCATGAAAAAATTACGCGTTCTCTGGCTTTTGTGCGCAATCGTTTTCGCGATCCTTTCGGTTACAACCCTTGCTGCTGCCCAAATCACCGATCCTATGCCGGAACTCATTCAAAAGTCAAAACTTTCGGTAGGATTGCAAGAAGTCGTTCAACTTCCGAATAGTGGCCCCGATAATGAAGAGGCCCGTTTGAACCTGTTAGCCCACGCAGGAGATGGCAGTGGTCGATTATTTGTGAATGATATGCGGGGTAATTTATACGTCATTGTGAAGGGCAGGGCATCAGTTTATCTAAATGTGAAACAAAAGATTTTGGCCAACTTTATCGACAAAGGAGGACAACAGGGGTTTACCTACTTTACCTTTCATCCAGCCTTTGCCCAAAATGGCCTTTTTTATACCGTCACCAGCGAAATCAAAACGAGCGGGACACCCGACTTTCCCGTCACAAAACCGATTCTTGATAGTAACAAAAACCGGATTAAAAGCTCCCACCACGACGTCATTCGAGAATGGAAGGCAACAGATCCTGCCAGCAATACATTTACCGGAACATCCCGCGAGATTTTGCGGATAGAACAACCCTACCCAGATCATAATGTGGGGCAATTAGCCTTTAACCCCAATGCAAAACCCAGAACCGCTGATTATGGCCTGCTCTACATTGGTGTGGCTGATGGTGGCAGTGATGGTGGCGTTCCCGTTGGCGATACCGATCCGTTAGATAGTGGCCAGGATTTGGGGACACCTTTAGGCAAAATGCTCAGAATCGATCCCCTCGGCCACAATAGTGCCAATGGCAAATATGGCATTCCTCGCGATAATCCGTTTGTCGCAGATAACAATCCAAAAACCTTAGGTGAAATTTGGGCCTATGGATTGCGGAATCCCCATCGGTTTAGTTGGGATGCAGGGGGCGATCGCAAGATGATCGTTGCGGACACGGGACAATCTTTTATAGAAGAGGTGAATCTGGGGATTAAAGGAGCTAATTATGGCTGGGGCAATCGAGAAGGAACGTGGGTCATCCGTGAAGATAACGAAAAGATTTTATTTCCGTTACCCAAAGATGATGTGAAATACGGGTACACCTACCCCGTAGCTCAATACGATCACGACATTCCGCCAAACACTAAAGGTGTCTATGCCGTTGCGATCGCAGGGGGTTATGTCTACCGGGGCAAGGCCATTCCTGAGTTGGTCGGTCAATACATTTTTGCTGACTTCGGTCATGACGGGAGATTTTTCACGTTCCTGTTAATAAATTGGTCAATGGCAAACAGACAAAGGTCAAAGAACTCTAGACTTTTGACGGCGATCGCGAAGCTTCTTTTTAGAAATCCTGGATGAAGATCGCTCTCACGTACGCTTTGGAGTGGATGAAGCGGGAGAAATCTATGTGACATCCAAACGAGATGGGAAAGTTAGAAAATTCGTCCCTTCACCAAAATCATCTGTTCAATAACTGCCTAATGAACTCCCGGAATCTTAAGCCGAATTCGATATAGACTGCTTCTAGCGGTAACGTATAGGGTTTGGTAGTCGCGATCGCCCCATGTCAAGTTAGACGGAACTTCTGGTATTTCGATAATGCCAAGTTGCTGGCCGTTTTCTGCAAAAATCCAAATCCCCCCTGGGCCAGCACTATAGACATTGCCTTTGATATCTATCTTTATTCCATCTGCTGTACCTTCTTTGTCAGAAGATTTCAGCGTGGCAAAAAGCTTTCCATTCACTAATGTCCCGTCCGGTTGAATATCAAAAACACGAATATGACTCTTGTCCGAATCATTCACGTATAGTTTTGTTTCGTTGACTGAAAAGGCGATGCCATTAGGGCGCACAAAGTCTTTAATAAGAAGCGTTAGTGTTTTATCGGGTGTTAGGCGATAAACACCATTAAATCCTAATTCTTCTTGCTCTGTTTTAATGCCATAGGGAGGATCCGTAAAATAGATATCGCCATTTGATTTAACGATTGCATCATTAGGACTATTGAGTCGTTTTCCTTGATAGTGACTTGCTAAAGTGACGACCGTTCCATCTTTTTCCGTACGGGATATGCGACGATTACTCTGTTCGGCAGAAATTAAGCGCCCTAATCGATCTAGGGTATTACCATTAGTATTACCAGAGGGCTGACGAAAAACTTTTATTTTCTGCTTTGGTTGCCATTTGTAAATAGTATTGGCTGGTATATCACTAAAAAACAAAAAACCTTCAGGATGCCAGACAGGTCCTTCAGTAAATTTGAAGTCTTGTGTTTTTAATATCTCAACCTGAGTATTGGGTGCAATAATTTCTCTTAATTTATTTTTTTTGGCCTGGAATTCATTAACTAAAGGTTTGAGTTTATCTGTATTTTTTGACTCCTTTTCGTGATTTATTTTGGGGTGACTAGCATCATCAGAAAAAGCTGTGGCTTGTTGTTTATCTTCGCAAGCGCAGTTAAGCAGAAAAAGAATTCCTAATCCGACTGTCATGAAAGTCGTGTTTAATCTTTGGCTCATATTTGTGACATGATTCAAGTCTGTAGGGTTGAAGGTGACGCTCTCCGAGAGACTATAGCATTTACAACTCAGTAATGTGAAACCGCCTGCACATCAGACAATAGATACTAAGCATTCTGTTGTCTGGTAACGTTCACAAAATATTCACACCTTGACTGTTAACCTGCAAATAGCTTAATGCATCGTCTCCTCAAGAGAGCGCACTTGCAAAACCTCGTCACTTATCGATTTAGGATTATGCATTACATTGTCACTGGTGCAGCAGGATTTATTGGCTCTCACGTGACAGAGCAGATCTTAGCTGAGGGGCACTCTGTCACTGCCGTAGATAACCTGACGACAGGTAGCTTGACTAACTTATCTAGCCATCCACATCTCCATTTACTTCAGAAAGATATCCTAGCCTGCCAACCTGAAGACTTTAATGGAAAGGTAGATGGTATTGCACACCTCGCTGCCACACCATCCGTGATGGAATCCTGGTGGCAACCCCTTGAGAAACATCACAACAATCTCTCGGGCACTGTTGCAGTCATTCAATTGTGTCAAGCCTTAGGTATTCCAAAGTTAGTGTTTGCAAGTTCTGCGGCGGTCTATGGCGGACAAATCAGTTTGCCGATCGCAGAAAATCACCCTACTGCGCCAATGTCGCCCTATGGATTGCAAAACTGGTCAGCGAACAGTACGCCAGCTTATTTGCCCAGCAACTCGGATTTTCCTTTGTAGGATTGCGCCTATTTAACGTCTTTGGACCTCGCCAACAGCCTAATTCTCCCTATTCAGGCGTGATTTCTATTTTTGTGTCTGCCATGCAGCAAAATCTACCCATTACTATTTATGGGGATGGCACTCAAACCCGCGATTTTATCTATGTCAAAGATGTGGCGATCGCCTTCACGAAAGCTTTGACCGCCCCCATAGCCTCAGGAGATAGCTTAATCTGTAATATTGGTACGGGAAACTCTATTTCACTGATGCAGTTGATTAATTCCCTCAAACCTTGTTTCCCTGACTGGAATACAGATATCCGCTTTGCGCCAGCTCGCACTGGGGATATTCTCCATTCGGAAGCTGATATTACCCAAGCAGTCTCTAATTTAGGATTTTCGCCGCGTTGGCCTCTCCAATCCAGTATGCAACCCTTTGTTCAATCCTTATTCGTGCGATCGTAGTTGAGCAAATCTATGCGTCTTCTCATCACATCGCCATCACCGGATCGCGGAGGGGTTGAGGAATATGCTCTCACCATTGCGATCGCGGCGATACAGATTGGGTGGACGGTTCATGTCGCGTTCCCCAAAACGCTAGAAACAGCTTCCCTGGTTGAGGATTTCAGGCAACAAGGCGTCCGGTATCATCCCCTGCAACACTACTCTCCCCAAGCAGAAAGGATCGAGAGAATCAGTAACGTCGTCCGACGGCTTTTCCAATCTGTTGCGTTGTGGGTTGAGGTTAGACCCAACGTTGCGATGTTGAACCTTGCATCACCCGTTCAGGGTCTAGATCAGCTACTGGTCTGCGGTATTTTACGTAGCCCAACCGTAGTGGTATTTCATTCCATTCCCTTTCGCTTTAACTTTAGCGCACTGAAATTAAAACTTTATGCTTGGGTAAGGGCTATTAATCAGCAGTGGGTTACGGTCTCGCAAAACAATCGCAAGCTGCTGTGTCAGTCTTTTCAGATCCCTGAGGACCAGATGCGCTGTATTTACAATGGCGTGAAGCCCGCACCCCCCCTCAGGGAAAATCTGACGACTTTGCGCGATCGCGTTCGACAAGAATTTGGCTTGCCCCCAAATAGCCGATTGGTGATTACAGTTGGTCGCTTAGATCTGAAAAAAGGCTATGGCGACCTAATCCCTGCCATTCCCGCGATCGTGCAAGCTTATCCAGAGGTAAGGTTTCTTTGGGTGGGTGATGGCGATCGTCGGGATGCTTTAATGGCTCAGGTGCGCGACTATGGCGTTGAAAACAAGGTTTTGTTTGTAGGTTACCGTCGCGATGTTTCCAGACTCTTGAGGTCTGCTGATCTGTTTGTTTTCCCTACCCATTTTGAGGGAATGCCCCTTGCTCTCCTGGAAGCAATGGCCCATTCTGTGCCCGTTGTGGCTTCAGATATTGAGAGTATTGCGGAAGTTGTGGAGCATCAAAAACAAGGGTTGTTATTTGAAATGGGCGATCGCAACGATTTGCACCAAACTCTAGCCTGGGCGCTTCAGCATCCCCAACAAATGCATCAAATGGCTCAGAATGCAAAACGACGAGTTCAAGGCTTTTCCGAAGACAAAATGGTCAAAGAAACGCTCCAATTGCTACAGGAACTGAGCTGAACGTCCTCAGAAAATTCGGCCATCTACACAGGCAATCCAGGTTCCATCAGCACTCTGGTGGGGATCGATATGGTGCATCCCCGCAGCATTCCACCCTTGCCCACTTGGTGATAGGACAGGCCCTGATTCAATTTCGCGCTCTTGATAACGCTCGGGATTTAGCTCCAACATCTCAAACGCTCGAACTCGCATTCCATACTCTGGGAAGCAATCCTGGGCATATCGAATCATTCTGCCATTGATAGTGACTACTCTACCCCCTGGTCGAGCGATGTGTGCGTCGCCATTGATAATGGGACTTTTGGGATGCTCGGTCCACGGGCCTAATAATTCATCAGCATAGTAAAGACGTAAGGTGTCAAACCGATGTTTGGGATTGGTTTCTGCAAACAACCACCATTTATCAGCATGGCGGAAAATAGAAGGATCTAAAAAGGTAGGACCGTTCAGTAGGATCCCTACAAATGACCATTGGGTAGGAAATAGGGAAGCTTTGTAGAGTCTAATCGAGCCAGATTCGTGACTTTCTGGAATCATGTAGTACTCATTCATCCAATCAAAAACATAGGGGTAGGAAAGATGAAAGGGTTCGGCTAATACAATTTTTTGATATCTCCAATCTATGGCATCAGAACTAGTTGCAAGTCCTATTTCACCGCGACGGGTTTTCTGGTTTAAAACTTCAAAGAACAAGTACCAAGTTGGCTTCACCCAAACCATAAAGGGATCGGCAACAAATCCTGCATGTACATCTGTAATATCCCCACGGCTGAGCACAGGATTCATCACATACTCAGGTGGATTTAACTTAAGCGGCGAGTTGCCAGTGTAGATGCCAATAGACCATCTTTCTTTTTTATGGGGCAATCCTAAGGGAAGCTTATTTGCTACTATGTGCGGCAGTTTGTGGCTGCATGACGACATTAAGGTTTTGATGGTTTTCTTGCTAAAATTCATCATGACTTTGGAACTACCGTAGTTCGGGAAGACACTCAACTTGTAGAGATAAATGTATTCTACTATACCTTTTGTTCACAAAATATTCACACTAACACCCTAAATTGAAAGTCAAGGATTACAAAGGAGTTGGAGGTTAACTCCTCTCTAACGATTTCTCAATTCGTTTCTAGAAGGGCTAACACTCCTACCCGCTCTCATCCTGTCCTCACAATGAAAAACTCAGGAGAATACGATGAAAACCGATCTCAAGAGCAATTTACTTATCGAACTAACAACTCAGGAAACCGCTGCTATCAGTGGTGGTCGCCGTGGCTTTGATGATGGCTTTGGTGGCGGATTCGGCGGTGGCTTTGGTGGCGGTCGTGGCTTTGATGATTAGTCTTTGGTCGTGGCTTTGGTGGCGGTCGTGGCTTTGATGATAGTTTTGGTCGTCGCTAAAGTCCATCTATTTAATGTTAGCACTGAGGTGCTTGACGCAGAGACAATCTAACCCCCTAACCTCTTCCCTATTGGTGAAAGAAATGCTTAAGCCTTCTTTAGCTTTCATTCTCTCTAAGTGGGAGAGTTTTTTGGAGTCAATTATTCATTGGCCAGGTTATCACTACGTTGTCTTCTATGGTTTGTGAGGGCAAGACTATGTTTTTGTAAGTAACTTTCCTCTCTTCACAAATTATTCACACCCATCTCTTAACTTGAAACTAAACGCTATTTCAAGAGGGTTTACGCTTCAACTCAAAATGTGCAAGTCCAAAAGCTGTGAGCCATACTATGAGACCCATGTGGAATTAGCCGCTGCTGTGTTTAAGACTCAAAACAAAGCGCTAGTGAGTTCCCTGAAAAATTTTCTCACATTGCTACCCACTTCTCAATGTATTGAAGAAGTGTTGAAGGCCGCGATTTTCCAGTTGCCTGCCACCGATCCAGAGGCTTGTCTCTGGATTCTGCACAATTCTTCCTGTCTAGATCCCGAACTAGACCTAATCCAGCTTGTCATGGAAGCGGTGACCGCACAGCTCCAGAATCGAGGGTTTGTTTTAGATCGAGATTTCTGGTTTGGACCCGGAGATCGGCTCTACTGGAACGAGCAAGGGAAAGCAACTGCGATCGCTGAAGGATTATCAAGCGAAGATTCGTTTTTGGGAGAGAACTTCATTACGCTGTTTTGTTTGCCACCATTATCAAGCGATCGTCAGTAAGATTTGGCTCTTGCAAATGCGCTATAACAAATATGCTAAACGTTTGGCCAATTTATGAATCGGTATTTTGCAACGGTAGCGCGTGGGCTAGAAGTGCTTGCAGCTCAGGAGTTAGAACAACTGGGCGCTCACGCTGTAACCCCAGGTTTTTGTGGTGTTGCCTTTGAGGGCGATCGCGCTTTGCTCTACCGTGCCAACCTCTGGGCTAGGTTGCCGTTTCGTATCCTAGTCAAGCTCAAAACATTTCCTTGTCAAGATGCACAAGATCTCTATCTTGGCATTCAAACCTTGGATTGGTCCCAGTATTTGACCCCTGACTTTACTTTAGCGGTCAACGCTACGGGTAAAAATCAAAACCTGAATCATACCCATTTCACAGCCCTTCAAGTCAAGAATGCCATCACGGATCGACAGCAGGAGACCTTTGGCGATCGCTCTAATGTAGATACGCAAAGACCAGACGTGCGGATTAACGTATTTATCGATCGAGACTTTTGCACCGTTAGCTTGGATAGCTCGGGCAATAGTTTGCATCGTCGTGGGTATCGTTCTGCGGTGGGGCTGCCCCGCTCAAAGAATCTTTGGCAGCAGCTCTCATTCAGCTTTCAGCTTGGCAACCCGAACAGGCGTTCTACGATCCGCTTTGTGGGTCTGGGACTTTACCGTTGGAAGCAAGCCTAAAGGCTCTTAATATTGCGCCGGGACTCTTTCGCGATCGCTTTGGGTTTGAGACTTGGCCTGATTTCGATCTTTCACTTTGGGAGCAACTTCTCCAAAAGCTGAATCGAGTCGAAAAGAATCTCTTACTGCTTCGATTGGGGGAAGCGATCGCGATGGTGGGGTTGTGGAACAGGCGATCGCCAATGCCCAGCATTGTGGAGTTGGCGATCGAGTTTGGTTTGCCGAGATCGATCTGGCGGATGTTTCTGCACCCGCGACCAGTGGCGTTTTGTTTTGCAATCCGCCCTATGGCGAACGTCTGGGTCAAGATAGCGATCTAGGTGCGTTTTATAAGTTACTGGGAGATGTTCTAAAGCAACGATTCAAGGGCTGGACTGCTTTTGTATTGAGTGGAAATAAAGAACTGTCTCAATCTATTGGACTGAAATCCTCTCAGCGAATTGCGGTCTTTAATGGCTCATTGCCCTGTCAATTGTTAAGATATGAGCTGTACTAGCAATTCTAATTTCTCAATTGCATCGGAAAGAACAACAACTTTCCCGATATCTACTACTTTCAAACCATCATCTTTAAACCGATCGCCGCTCGACAATCCTTGATGCTACTGAGTCAGTCTAAACCTTGTTACCAAAATTGTAACGACTACAAAATATAAGGATAATTAGGCTAAATTTAAAGCAATTGAAATGTGATACTTTTCATGCCTAAGCAATTAACCCTAAAAATCGCGGCGATATCTGTTGCATTGATTGGCGGTGTCGCAATATTCGGGTATCCTCACTGGAGTAGCCCGTCATCTGCCACCGATCTTTTTAGTTCAAAAGACGAGAAGATCGGAAATAATGCGACGGAACCGACACTACCTCAAACGATATCCTCTAAACCTACAAGGTATAAAGAGCCTAAAAGATTTAAGAAAATGCAAAATTCACCTGTTTGGATCGTACTTAACCAAAATGGAAATATCCGTAAAGCCGATCTCAATGGCTACATCAATGTTGCGATTCGAGAAACCTATAAAATTGAAATTTATTCCCCAAAATATAGCAGTGCTGTTAGCGTCAAGATTGATGGAGTACCCATTATTGATGGATTGATTTGCGATCGCAATGTTACTCTAGAAAGACCTCACGCGATTGCGAAGCAATTTATCGTTCTAGAAGAAGGGAACCCTGGGTTGGATCGAGAGGGTGGTGTGAATAATCCCGATCTAGGATTAATTGAGGTCACCTTTGTGCCAATTAAACGCAGAGCGATTGAATTAGAGACGATGCCTAGAAGACAAACTCCTTCGATTTCGGCTCCCTCTCAAGAGCAGGATGCTGCGAAATCGGGTGCTAGTGCTAATCGTGCTCCTGTTGGGACTGGCTTGAGCGGTAGTTCTTCTCAAGAGTTTGTAGCAACGAATGAATGGATAGAAGCTCCAGAGATCGCTTCTACTTACACTAAGAAATATCGCTTGGTGGGAATGAGTTCTTCAGATCCTGTAACCTTGCACAACATGAAGGAGCAAAGAACGCCTCAAGTCGATCCAGCTCCACCCAGACTGTAATTCACGATCTACTAACTGAGTTTGGAGAGTTCGCGATCGCCTTGGGAACTTCGATCGCATTCTTGAAAAAACGATTGCCCATAATCATCTTGCGGTAGCTAGCGATTGCAGTAAGCATTCTTGAAACTTCGATCGCGGAAAAACTCCATTGCATCGCGATCGTACTCACCCGTGGGCCATACAGGTGAGACACAAGCATCAAGCACGATCTTTGTCATCTACGTACCTCCTTACTTTCAGGTCGCCAATCTGCACGAGTTAGGCGATAAACAAAGCAGTCATCGTTGCCGAAGCGTCTTGGTTCGACAAATTGGAAACCAAGACGTTCGTAAAACGGTGGGCGCGGGTATTGCTGGCCAGTGGATCGATGAGAATAGCTGTCACAAATGGGTCTGCGAAACATCGGGCGATCGCAAGTTGCATCATTTGAGTACCATAGCCTTTGCCCAAGTAAGCCGCTTCCCCAATCCAAATGTCGATGGCGCGTAGATTAGGAGCAATATCTCCCCAGTAGTGGCTATCTTCCCGCGCCGGATCGATGATCTTGATAAATCCAATGGGGCGATCGTCGATTTCAGCAATCAGTTGTTCTCGCCAGTCAGGGGTTCGGGCTAGTTCTACCTCCCAACCCCAATCATCGTTGGGATCTGATTCAACAATATGAGGTAGCTCATCCCAGCGGCGAAGTAGAGTGAGATCGGCAGGGGTAGCAGGACGTAGTTTAGTCATGGGATCGATATCCTCGGACAGATTGTCAATCCTGAGGCGGTTTTATAGTTGATTCCGAGATGCTCATCCAGAGCAGCCAGACTGATATTGCCAACCCGATCGCACCACTGATAAGAAATTCTGAGAGCGTGAAAAGGTGATAGGTATAGCCCAAAACATAAACCAAAATGCTGAGGGGGAATAATAACAGCAATCCCGTCCAACTGCCCGGTCGGAGTTTTTGCAGTTTCCAGCTCAACCCAAAATGATCCAACAGGGGGAATGCGTC
>JAAURS010000153.1 GCA_012032135.1 Acaryochloridaceae cyanobacterium RU_4_10
TACGCTTAAACATAATTTGTTTGTTTCGGCACTGCGGTCACTGAGCCTGTCGAAGTGTTGCCTTCTCTTGGTCAGGTAACGTACTCAACTCACGCGACTCTCGGGTCCCTGAGCCTGCCGAAGGGTGGTCCCTGAGCTTGTCGAAGGGCTCACCTGGGTACAGGTAGATCGCGGGGCTTCCCGTCTAAAAGCTAAGGATTTTGTACTGAGCCCATCCAATTAGAGAGGGCACCAATTCCCTCAATTTTGACCGTAACGCGATCGCCCACCAGTAAGGGTCCTACCCCTGCTGGCGTTCCGGTTAAAATGACATCCCCCGGAATCAAGGTCATGATTTGACTGATGTAAGCCACCAATTGCTCTGGGGAAAAAATCATGGCATCAATACTGGTCTGTTGGCGCGGGGCTTCTTCATCATTGACAAATGTTTGGAGCACCGCACTGGGGCTGAGTTCCCTCACAATCCAAGGGCCTAGAGGACAAAACCCATCAAACCCCTTGGCTCTGGTCCATTGGGAATCGGAACGTTGGAGATCGCGGGCGGTGATGTCATTAGCGATCGTATAGCCCCAGATCGCCTGTTGTGCTTGCTCTAATTCACAGTTTCGGCAGACTTGACCGATTACAATGCCAAGTTCGCCCTCGTATTCTACCTGTTTCGATCGCTCGGGGTAATCAATGCTTTGTTCGGGACCCAATAGGGTCGTGGAAGGCTTTAGAAATAACAGCGGCTCCTGGGGAACGGGCGACTGCATTTCAGCCGCATGGGCAGCATAATTTCTGCCCACTCCAATGATTTTAGAAGGTTGACAAGGAGCCAAGAGCTGATAACTTTCAGCTTCTAGTACCAGATCGGTAAAGACTGAAGAACGCCAAGGGGGGCCATCTAAAACATTGACGGAGCGGTTAATCTGTAGCAACCCATAATGGATTTTGTTTTCATGGGTTTGAACCCTTACAAATCGCTGAACCATATTGCTACACTTCGTCTTGTGCCTTAAAAAATATGTGATGAATGCATCGCCAAGATTGTTTCAATTGTCCAATACCCTCAAAACTCTCAAACAACGAGCGGCAGATTGACCCTCAACTGATCTAAGATTGTAAAGCCTTGCTTCTGAATCTTGATGTTTTATCTCAAACTGGACCTCCTAACTTGAGAACCCCCAAGGAACCAGAAGCCATTTTGTCCACAAGGAATCCCAAATTCATGACCGCCTACGAAACAATTTATATTTTGCGCCCAGACCTTGGCGAAGAAGCCGTTGACCAAGCCATTGCAAAGTACCAAACGATCCTAAACGACCAGGGCGCTGAAAATATGGAAACTCAGCACCGTGGCAAACGACGCCTAGCCTATGAAATTCGCAAATTTCGTGAGGGTGTCTACGTTCAAATGAATTATGAAGCGGGTGGTTCTGCGATTGCTGTGATGGAGCGCGCCATGCGTTTGAGCGAAGATGTGATTCGCTATCTGACCATTAAGCCTGAAGCCATTGCACCTGAAGAAGAATCTGCTGCTTAAGGGCAATTTGTACCTGAATTGATTGAGAAAGACCCGGCTGTAAAGTTTAAACTGCCGGGTTTTATTATGAAATGATAGATTGGCTTCAGTGCGTTGGAGAACACCAAGCATGGATCGAGACGATACGAATCTTCCGCAAACAGTGGTGCAAGAGCTTGCTCAGTTGCGCCAACAAATCCAAGTTCGGGACCAACTTGTGGGGCAGTTATCTACAGAACTGTTCCGCATGGTAAAGACACATCCTCCTGCATTACCAGCGTCCACCAGTGCAAGATCCGCCAGCGAATCTATCCCATCTTTCCAGGCTGAAGAGGGTGGGCTAAGAGCGGACTTAAGCCGTCTGGAAGAACAAATTGAGTTTTACCAAGGGCAAATTGACAAACGGGATGTTGAAATCACCCGACTCCAAAAGTCTTGTCAGGTCTTAAGCGAACGGAATCAATTGCTAGAGACTATTGTTCAGGAGCTACCTGAAATCTACAAACAGAAGTTTGTAGACCGTTTAGATGTGGTTAAGTCTAAGGTACAGTCTCTCCAAACTGAGAACCGCCGCCTCAATAGCGCCTTACAGCAGGTGAATGCTCAAAGCTTACCTGAAGCAGGGGGTGCGGGCAAAAATTTGGCTTTGCCAGCTAAACGCAACGCGCTCAACCCAAGCAAGCCATCGGACACAAGACCAGGCTAAGTTTAAGGTGAAGGGGTTGGTCTTTAGCTCGGCCATCTTTGTTAAAATGGTGTGGCTCTTGGACCCTAGTGCTCTGAACATTGGCTTGCAAAATTTATGTTGACTGGTTTCTATCGGTACGTCTTACAATTACAAACCCATCTGAGTCAAGATCTGTACCGTCGGTTTCGGTTACTTCTGGGTCGGTCTGTGGCGATCGCCTGTCTGATGTTGGTAATTGTCAGTGTGGCCCTTGGAACCAATGCGTGGGCGGGGATCCAAGACGATCGTTTTGATGGCAATATTTTTGCGCTTTATGCTGGGAATGGTTCGCTGGTGCCACCTAAGGTCACTTTGGCTAAGTCTCTCAGTAGCGAGCGTCCCACGCTTTTAACGTTTTATATTGATGACAGTCGAGACTGCAAACAGTTTTCAGCTATTATTTCCCAGATTCAAGCTTATTACGGACGGGTTTTGGATTTTATCCCGATCGATGTGGATTCTATTCCGGTTAAAGCCAGTTACGATCCCACGGAGCCAGGTTATTACTATAAAGGGAAGGTTCCGCAAACTCTTGTGTTTGATATTTCTGGCAAACAGGTTTTAGATGTGGTGGGCAGGGGACGTTTTGAACAATTTGATGATGTTCTCCGCAATGTGTTCGATCTGCTACCTCGCAGCGAATCAGTAGAACTGAAACGTCGTGCTTTGAATGAGGTGAATGCGGAGTTGGTGAAATAGTTGTTAAGGACGATTTGGCAGATTTTACGGTGCGGCATCATGCAACGGATTCAGTAAGGATTTTACAGATTCACTCCACCGAGTTCGATCGACCGTTACCAGTAACTGATGGCCTCCGTTTGGAAAAACAACCAGCTTCTTAGGCCCGCGCAAGTTATTAACCAAAGATTGAACTTCTGACATTGAAATCCACTGGTCTCGTTCGCCTTGAAGCACTAACGCAGGGCAGTGAATCTGTTTTGCAAACGTAATGGGGTTATGGTCAAAGCCATTAACACCCTGTTGCAAACTTCCCCAAAAGACGAGGAGTTCCGCGAATCCAAAGTTTGGCACCTTAAAGACTTGAAATCGCTGCTTGACCGAATCGACCAACCGGACAAACGGCAGTTCCAGAATAACGGCATCGGGCTGAACTTTTTCTAGGGCGATCGCCCTCAGAATGGCGGCGCTGCCCATCGAAACCCCATAAAGTGCAATGGGACGGTTCAGTTTTGAGCGTTTCGCATGGTTAAAGACCGTCACCACATCTTGTGCCTCTTTCATCCCAACTGTTCTGCGATTGCCGCTGGAACCACCGACTCCCTGAAAATCCACAAGGATGGCCTCATAGTTTAAGGCATGAAAGACCTTGGCTGGTGCGAGCAGTTGTTGGCCTTTGGTCCCTCCGCTACCAGGGAATAACAGCACTGTCCCATTGGATTCACCTTGCCGAACGGGAATCTGCCAAGTCTCCAACCATCCTTTGTTTCGAAGGGGTATTTTTTGCGTTACATAGGGCAATCCCATTTCTGTGGGAAGTTTAGTATTAACGGGCTTGGGAGCCCCTAAGCCAAGTTGTCCTGGCACTCGGTAGTGGATAATGCTGTAGGCCACCGTTGCGGCGATCGCATTCACCCCCACAACGGCCATCAGTCCCCATCGCAGCCATTGCTTAACTATCATGGGTTGCAACGATCGGGTGAATGCGGTCAATACCTTGTTTTACCCAGGCAATACAGTCTGCTTCAGTTTCAAAGAGTCTCGGTGCCGCTAGATTGGTGAGGCGATCGGGTGGGTAATGGTCGTAAAAATATTTCCCAGCAATTTCGGAAATCAAAATCAGGTTGCCCTGATAAACGTAGCGTTGTTGCACGTAGTCGGCGGCGGACGGCAAGTCTGAGTGTTGGGCTAGAAAGGATTGGGCGATCGCGATCGATCTCTCCACAGAAACTGCAACTTCTTCCGTGGAGTTAACCGCCTTATGGAAATGGCCCTGCCGCTCAAAAGCACACAGGAGCTGATAGGAATACAGGTCAGAACCAGAAATCATGCCGCATTTGAATGGAATTACTAAATAGCCGTAGTGAAAGGCCAACTTTTCATAAAGGTATCGGTGCGCTGCCATAATGACTGAAACAGAGGTTGAATTCGATCTGAAAATATGGAATTTTTTGACCCTAACACCCATCAAATTCCCCTAGAACAGATTCGGGAACTCATCGATCGGTACATTCCACTGGAAATGTGTCGCTGTTATGGGTTGATCCCGCTATCTAAGGATGATGGGTCGCCTCCTTCAATCTTAGTAGGAATGATGAATCCTGATGACCTAGAAGCGCTAGATCGTCTGAATCGGCAACTTAAGGCTCAAGGGTTGGCAGTGCGGCGGATTGCGATCGCCTCGGAACATTACCAGCAATTGATGCGAGAGTTTTTGGACGAAAATACACCGCACCAACCAGTCCAAAGTATCCGGTTCGACCTTGACAGCGATCTAGATGCGATCGCCAGATTGGAAGTACGGGTGGATGAAACAGATCCAGATTTAGGTGCATCGCTGCAAGACGCAGGGAGCGCCTCCATTGTTGGAACAGTCAACACAATATTGGCTAAAGCTCTACAGGAGGGAGTTTCGGATATTCATGTCGAACCCCAAGCCGAGCAGCTACGGATTCGCTTTCGCAAAGACGGAGTGTTGAGTCAGGTATTTCCGCCATTGCCTCGTCAAATTATTCCGGGGGTGGTTTCCCGCTTTAAAATTATGGCAGGCTTGGATATTGCAGAACGGCGATGTCCTCAAGTTGGTCGCATTCGACGCCTGTTTCAAGATCGCAAGTTTGATTTGCGCGTCAGTACATTGCCCAATCGCTTTGGCGAGAAAATTGTCGTTCGGCTGCAAGAGTACGCTGCCAATCCATTGCGACTGGAGCAGGTTATGCAGAAGGCTGAAACGCGCGAGCTTGTAAAAACATTGTTGCAACACAATAGCGGTTTAATTCTTGTTTCCGGTCACTCCTATGTTGGGGGCAGAAACACGCTGTATGCCATGTTAGCCGAGTGCGATGCAGAGGAAAAAGTGTTTGTTCTTTGGAAAACCTAATTGAATATGATTTCCCAGGAGTGTCACAAACACAGACCCTTCAGGACAAGGGAATGGATTATGTATCTTGCTTAAATGCGCTCTTAACTCAAGATGTCGATATTGTATTTATAGACGATATCCCAGACCAGGCCACAGCAAACACGATCCTAGATGCAGCCCGAAGCTGTTTAGTCGTTGCAGGTTTACCCATAGAGCGCAGCGAGCAAGCTGTTGATGGATTGCGAGTCAGGGGTATGGAGGATTGGAAAATTGCAAGATCTCTTTTGGGTATTGTCAATCAGCAATTATTACGTCGCGTTTGTCCAACCTGTCGAGTCGCTTATCCTCTTAGATCTGAGGAGTTAAGTCAATTTGGAGTATCTGCTCTCTCTGCAAGTGATACTGTCGTCTACACAGCTAAACAGCGGACTCAAGAAGAACGACTTACAAACGCTAACCTCTGCTCGAGCTGCGGCGGTACAGGTTATCAGGGGCAAAATTGCCGTGCATGAAGTCATGCTCTTGACGCAAGATCTTCAACACCTCATTGTTCGGGGAAGTGCGGGAAATGAAATCCGCAACGCAGCAATTCAGGCAGGCATGGAAACTGGATTGAATCAGAGTTTGGAGTTATTGGTGCAAGGTATCACAACCCTAGAGGAAGTTGAGCGTACTTTCACGCGCACTCCATTGGTTTAGCCCACATTCCGCTTGGCCACAAGCATTAGCAACCTTGCGCCAAGACGGAGTGTTGATTCTGGGTAGCGGGTTGAGTTATCACAACCTCAGAAATTTTGGTGCAGGCGGAGCACAGGCATCCCAACAGTTCGATGACTGGCTTCAGCAAACGCTAGTGCAATCTGACGCAACTCAGCGATCGGACAAATTGATCGACTGGACTGCTGCCCCTGCGGCACGGTTGGCCCATCCACGGGAAGACCACCTACTGCCATTAATGGTTGCGGTAGGGGCCGCTCGGGATGAAGCTGCAACCTGTTTCTATCATGAAGAAGCATTTGTGGGTGGAATTACTGTGTCTAGTTTTCGCTTTGGCAATGTAGTTGCGGAAGATCGTGAGAGGAGCAATTCCCCTGAAATGGCTGAAGGTCGAACTTTGTGAGTCAACCCGCTTTGTGGCAGGATCGAGGCTGAAGATCTACTTAACATATCGGCATTTATGTCAACATTTTTCTCTGTCAGCGTTCGAGTCCCTGCAACCACTGCAAATTTAGGGCCAGGGTTTGACTGTCTGGGTGCGGCTTTGACGCTCTACAACCAGTTTCAATTTACTGTGACCTCAGCACCCAGCGATCGCCCTACCCTCCAGATTGAAGTGGAAGGTTTAGAAGCAGAGCGAGTCCAGCGCGATGAAAAAAATCTGGTTTATCAAGCGTTTTGCTATTTTTTTGAACAGTTACGCCAACCTGTGCCGCCCATCCATCTCAATATCGGTCTAGGTGTCCCCCTCGCAAGAGGGCTTGGGAGTTCGGCAACTGCCATTATTGGTGGGTTGGTGGGCGCTAATGCACTGACAGGGTCGCCCTTGAGTCAAGGAGAATTGCTCGACTTTGCGATCGCCCTTGAAGGTCACCCAGATAACGTTGCCCCTGCATTGTTGGGAGGATGCCAACTTTCTACCTTGAACGAAATCTCCCAAGAATGGACCGTCTGCCCCATTCAATGGGCACCCACTCTTGTCCCCATCGTTGCCATTCCAGACTTTGAACTCTCCACCCAAGCGGCCCGGGACGTCTTACCCCAGAAATGTTCTTATGCCGATGCGATATTTAACATCGCTCATTTGGGCTTACTAATTAAAGGACTCGAGACTGGACGGGGGGGATTGGATCCAAGTCGCATTGCAAGACCGCCTTCATCAACCCTATCGTACAGGGTTGATTCGTGGTTTTGAGCAAGTTCGGGACATCGCCATCCAAAGCGGTGCCAAAGAACTGGTCATCAGTGGGGCGGGGCCAACGCTCTTAGCCCTGAGCGGTTCTAAGGAAGCACAAACCGTAGCGGATCGAATGAAAGCAGCATGGCAACAAGTGGGCATTATGCCTCAAGTGACCATTTTGCAACTTGATACCCAGGGTGCGATCGTTTCTTCAAGTTTCTGAAGTGATATCTAAACAACCGTGATGCCTCAGACTTCTGTCAAAACGGAATACGAGAAGCGACTGATCGCTTTGCAACAGTGTATTCACAATCTGCAACGCCAAGACACCTTGGAAGGCGTTGGCAAAATTGCTCGGGAGTTTTTGAGAGAACGGTTTCAATTTGATTTGATTTGGATTGCCACCTACCAGGCATCAGCGCGTACGCTCAGCGGACTTCAAGGTATATTACCGATTGATAATAAAGACCAAGCGGCTCTGCATTCCAAACATGCCATTTTACCTGGAGATTTATTTGACCAGGTTTTGTTGACCGGACAGATTCAAGAAATTCCCAGTCTCAAGCAAGACCAAAGAGCTGGAGAATGGCAAGGCATTGCACAACGCCAAAAAATCCAGGGTGCAATTATTTTACCCATTCGCTATCGGCATCAGCCTCTAGGCATTTTGCTGGTGGGGACAACCCTTTGGGGCGGACATCCCCGCTCTGAGGAAATGAATGAGCTAAAAATGCTCACCGGAATATTAGGGACATTATTGTTTGCCTTGGGCGATGACCCCGCACCAAGAGTCCGCAGTTCTAATCCTTCAGGCGCTGTAGCCCCTCAGGATTTAACCCATACCCTCAGCCGCATCCTAGCAACCAATGTCTTTGAAGAACGGCTCAAGTTGGTTTTAGAGCACACCCACAATTCTATCCAACCCAACCAAACCTCTCTATATTGGTTTGATACTCAGACAAAAACCTGTCGGCTTCAGGAAACTTACACCGGACAACCCGCTAAACGGGTGGCGTCTAAAACCCCACCGTCCATCGAAGTAGAAATCCAGCAGATTGCTGCCTTTTATCAAACAACTGAACAAAATCAAGTCGTGGCGATCGCAGATGTACAGGGGGTTGCCCACAACCATCATGCTCCAGCCCGTCTGATGACCCTGACAAAATCCAGATCGTGGCTCAGTGGACCGATCGCGAACAGCCAAAAACTCGTGGGCGTGCTTGCTGTTGAAGGGAGCGAACCCCGTCTTTGGAGCGATGGCGACAAGCAATTGATTCAGTTGATGGCCCAACTCCTGAGCCAAGACTTAAAAAGCAATGATGACAGCATCCCCCTAATATCTGGAGGACAGGCTTCACTACTGGAAATGTTCGCAACCCTCAAAGATGTCGAACACGAACCAGAGCAGTGGGATAAAAACCTAAAGTATTGTTTAGGGCAAATTGGGCAGCAGTTTGCCGCACGATGGATTGGCATTGTGCGCCATAATCTACAAACACAAGCCTTTGATTGCACAGCACAATTTCATCAGAAGAAAAAACAACCCTTCCCCGAAAAATTGAGCCTCCTCAGTGACGTTGATACGAAACTCTTGTCCCGGTTGTCTGACCCGATCGCAATTTCTTCTATTGAAGAAGATTTAAGACTTCTGGCTTGGCGCAAACCCCTTTTAGAAATAGGCTGTCAAGCTTATCTATTGGTCAGACTCAGTAAACTTCAAGGCGTGGGTGAATTCCTCATCCTAGGTGCTGATTTACGGCGTACTTGGACAGAGGATGAAGTAGAGACTTTATCATCTATTGCCCAGCCTTTGGGACAAGCCTTCAGCCGACGCATTCAGTGGCAGCAAACCACCATTCAGCAACAGATTAATACTGTCCTCAATGAGGGGATTTGGGCCATTCAGCAATCTCGCCAAGCCGAGCAACTGTTTGCCGTCACTACCGAAGCCATCGATCGACTGTTAGGCGTTGAATGCTTAGTGGTTTTACAGTGGTCTCCAGAACATCCCGGTGCAACCATTGCAGGGCTTGTAAACCGTTCCAAATTTCAGGTCAATTCATCTGTTTCCATTCCGTGGCAAACCGATGCATTTATCCAGTCCATTTTGGAGCAAAGTCAAGAAACGTCAGAAGTCTCCCTGCCAAAAGTTTTGACCTTGCGAGGCACTGCGTCAGGTCTAACCACAAATAACAGTGGATGGTTATCTGGAGCTAATTGCGCGTCTTTGGTAGGAGTGCCTCTCCAAATTCATGCAGAGGATCCGCCCCTTGGCATCATCTTGGCGATGGATAGTCACCAAAGGCATTGGTCACCCGCTCAATGCAAAGGATTGCAACTTTTGGTCCGTGAATTAACCGTTCACTATCGATCGCAGTATTTAATTCAACATCTCTCCCAAAACAAGACCAGTTGCAATGCCTGAACTGGTTCAAACAACGGCACCTAGAACATCTTTGTCGTCTGTGGACAGAGCAATTATCTGCTGCATCCGTTCAAGACAAGGCTGTGGCCTTAAATGGGACGAAACAGTCACAATCTATTGCAGAACTTCAAGATGCCTTAAACATTGTGGAAAAAGTTCTAAAAACTGATGTTTGGGATCTCCATTTAGATCTAGAACAGATTCCTGTTGCCACACTCTTTAAGCGATCGTTGGCCCGTATGGAGGCTGTCATTAAAACACGACAGCTTTGGATTCAGATTCACAACCTCACGACTAATGTATCCCTCTATACCCACAGCTCAATCTTAGAGCTGATGTTGGTAGAACTTTTGCTGGCGGCGTCTTACCGCACTAAGGTTGGCGACCATATCGATATCTGGTGCCGCGCGCTTCAAGACAACTGGGTCGAGATTTCGATTACAGATAATGGTCGATTAAATCCACAATTGGTGAGTGCGATTCAGGATCAGACGAACCAACCCTCTTTAGGCGATTCTATTTTAGAGACGATGCCGGGACTCCATTTCAAGGTGTGCAAATTATTGGTGGGAGCGCTTAGGTGGAAAGTTAGAACTGGCCAATCTAGAAGACGGGCGGTCTCTCAGCCGTTTAATTCTGCCTCAGGTTTAACAGGCACCTTGGGCAACAGGTCTTGGAGCGTTGCTTCAACGGAACGCGGATTCCATCCCAACTGCGATCGCGCCTTTGCAGCATTCACCCGTACACAACGATCGTAAATATAGTGCACCCGCTCCTGAGATAAGGGCGGTTGCCAATGAAAAAGCCTTCCTACAGGATCTAAGACCGTGCCTAACAATCGCACCAGAGGTTCGGGGGCTTCAAAAGGAGCGGGGATGCCCGTAGATTGGCCAATATACTGAAACATGTCGCGGGTACTGATTTCCCCAGCGGAGATGATGTAGTGTTCGCCTCGGTGTCCCCGTTCAGCCGCCAAAATCATTGCTTCGGTGAGGTCATCGACGTGGACGATACCCGTGATGCGATCGCCCCCAGCCCAAACCTTCAGCCGACCCTTGAGAAAGATTTGCAACACCGGACCAAAAT
>JAAURS010000154.1 GCA_012032135.1 Acaryochloridaceae cyanobacterium RU_4_10
ATTCTTGGATTTCTTCATCACTCAAGTCCACGATGTACTTTTTCTGACTCATATTTCCTCTCATATTTTTGAGAAGTTTAGCAGCACTACCGTTACTGGTCAAAGTTAAGTTGGTGGACTACTAGAAACAATGCGATAAATCAGGTTACATTAAAGGTAAGACTTTCCGCAGACCCAAAAAGCTTGGCAGTGAAGTTTTGCAGTAATACAAGTAGGATCGTTTATGGATGTCGCACGGTATTTGGCCAAGTACAAAAAACTAAAGCCAGGAAGTGAAGAATACAATCACTTCATGAGCGAGCTAGATGCTTTAGGAATCCTTGGAATACCGTTGCCGACAGAGAAAATGCCTAAATTTACACCTAAATATTATACCGCTCAATTTATTGAAGAAAGAGAAGCGGAGTTTGGAGAAGGAATTCTTAAGTCTTATTTGGCGATCGCAATTCAGATTTTGCTCCTTAAACTCAAAAGTGAGAAATCTCAATTTGAAGTGATAGAAGGGTCCATTGTTGAAGAGTATCTCAAGACCCTAGAAAGTGAATTTGAGCCGTTGGATGAAAAGACTTTAAGCAAGCTTTACACAGAACTGACCAGAAAATCTCGAAAACAGAGTGAAGAGGTTGAAGAGGTTGAAGAAGAAGCCGCTGAGCCCGAACCTGAGCCAGTGCTAAAAAAGAAATAAGGTTCTTTCTAGGAAAAACTTTACCATTCGCGCCGATATTGCTCCCTGAGCGGAGTCGAAGGGAGCAATATCTGGTCTCTAGCTGGCTGAGCGGAGCCGAAGCCAGCGGTAAGCTTTTTCCCAAAAATTGCCTAACCGTTAAGGGTTTCCCGCAAATCCTTGCCGTCTCCGGTTCTGTTGTTGATTTTTCTCCATTTGGGCTGCAAGTTGCTTGCGCTGAGTGGGTGTTAAAACTTCACGCATGGCCAAAATACTCTCAAATCGGAGCTTAGCTGCCGCCTGCTGCATCTGCTGAAATTCAGAAAATTTCGCACGGACCGTTTCACCAGAGGCAGACCCCACTAACAGCGATCGCATTTCCCGTTGGGCTTGTTGCGCGCGCCGTTGGCGATCGCGGATTTGACCTTGATACTGTTTTCTAACTTCTTTGAGTTTTTGCCGCTGTTCTGGCGTTAAATTAAGTTGCTGAAATAACCCACTGCGCTTTCCGGGTCTAACTTGTTTGGCAGTGGGTTGCGCGCTAGCCTCAGCCATTGTCGCCAGTAACAGAGGGTCATCCTCTCGTGCGATCGTAGGTTGTTTGAGGGTTAACACCTGGGGAATTACCAACGTCATTCCCGCACCTAAGGCTAAACCAATGAGGGTTAAGAGTACAGAGCGAGATAAACGCATGGACGGGTTACTCCAGGGATTGAGCGTGAGAGGGATGAGTAGAACGCAAGTTGGAAGGTAAATGAGCCGTGGTTGTTTCCGACCAAACCCAATCCCATTCAGGAATGGTTTGAGCTTATCCGTTGCCATCAAGCGATCGAGGTCTTTCGTCCAGAACTGTTCTAGTTCGGCGAGTTCTGCCGCCCCAGGGTTGGTTGGGGTCAAAATTTGGTCGATCTGCCAAGCCGCATAGGCCAAAAGCGAACAACCCATCACGACAATAAGACCCGTACGCTTTTGCCACCAACGCTTTCTTTTAGCTTGAGCGATGGAAGATGAGATTGCACCCATCAGACGATCTTCGGCATGAATATCGCCTGATGGGACAGGGGAGGCATGGCGTTGCACAAACGCGACTAAGGGTTTGTCCGCATCAGGATCGGAATGAGATTCAGATTTTGAGCGAGTCATAGGGTAACGCCCTCCTGCTTAAAAAATTGACGCAGCATTGCTCTGGCATGAAACAAGCGAGATTTTACAGTTCCTACCGGAACCCTCAAAATCTCAGCAATTTCAGCTTGAGACACATCCTGTAGATCGTGCAAAATCACCACCACTGCACGATCCTCACCCAGATGCGCTATCCCTCGACGAACCAAGTCTTGGCAGTGGATCTGCTGCCAAGGGGTGGTCGTCTGTTCCATTGATTCCACCCATACCCCCTGCTGCTGAATGCGATGGTTATTTTGTGCCATCTGACGGCGATAATCTGCCCCCACATTCCAAGCAATACGATAGAGCCAGGTGGAAAACTTCGCCGAACCGCGCATTTTAGGCAATCCTTTCCAAGCCCTTAGAAATACCTCCTGCACCAAATCATCCAACGTAGTGGGATCGCACAAATGATGGAGTAACGCCCGCACCCGTTGTTGGTGCCGTCGATACAACCCGCGAAACGCCTCCGTGTCGCCCTTTTGACAAGCTCGAATTAACTCCAAATCGGAGCAATTTTCAGCACGAGCATTAATGGTTTTCTCAGGCATCCGATCGGCTCAGTTCCATTCTCCCGTCCTTTCACCCTTGCCAGCCGCGATCGCAAACTCGTCCGAAGCCGTGATGGATGTTATTGAATTAGACTGACCCCGCTCGGAATTGGTTCAATATAAATCGAAATAGATCGAAAAATAAGCGGACCGCCCATAGCAATCCGCTCCAAATAGCAGCAATCCAAACAGTACTTTTATTCGGTGCAGTAAAACTGGCTGGTTTGCAAACGAATTTCACCATAATCTGGAACCCAGGCTAACCAAGCATCCACAGCAACTTGGCAGAGTAATAGCGCTTCGTCAAAACTATAGGGCGAAGGGGTGGATAGGAGCTTAACCCAAGTATTAGCTTCTATCCTAGCGCACAGGGAATCCGGTCAATTTGAAGCTGTGCCGATGGGAGAGACTCTAAAACATTTCCCATAATTTAACCTTAATTCTGTATTCTAGGATACTAAAATCTTCTTTTCTCCGCAATAGATCGTCGCAGAACGTTACGTAGCAGAGGACTCTTGCGATCGGCCCGAACGAAGAGAAATACCTGACTTTTGCCAGAGAATTGAGAGGCAAATGCACCCAAAACCTGACTTTTTCTGCATCGACAGACGGACCAAATGCTGGGAAGGTACAGTCAAACTCCCCAACCTTACGATCGCCAAAGAAATCCGGTTTGTCCGTTTTTGCGTATTCCTCCTTAAGTTGACAAAACTTTCGGCAACGCTTTCCATAGAAGTATTAAGCCCATACAATCTCGCTCGAGTCCAATCTTGTTCTCAGGGAAAACTCATCCTTCAGGGATGCCACAGTGATAGGTATTTAGATGGGTTGCGGTTAGTGAAGTTCTATGTTGGACCTTTTTGCTCTCACTCAGTTGGCTTGTCAGGCCAGTAACTTAGCAGAACGACTGACGATTCTCAAACAGTTGACGGAATGCTCTACGCATTTAAATTTCCAAGCGCCCTTAAATGAGGCAGATCTTCAGGCGATCGATGAAGATTTAGAGAGACTGTTCTCTAATGCTGCCGCCAATCCACCGCAGGGGTCTTTTTACCGCATCAAGCGCCAGGTTGTTAAGCGATCGCTTCGGCTCTATCGTTGGGTTGCGCTAAACCTGACGGACTTTTCTCCAGAACAACAGCAGATCTTTTTAGAGGTTCATGCTCCTTGGCTGTCTCATTACATAGAGGCGATCGCTCAGGTTTCCCACGGCTGCGATCTACAAAATACATCCATCCAAGATGTCAATAGTCAAGGGTGTTTCCCCTTTTTGAAATTGATTGAGACAGAGCTGACCGCGATTTTAGAAGTCGCGCAACAGGACGGACTGGAGGTTCCCAACCATCCTCAGATTGTGGCATCAGTGCAGCAGTTTTTCTGGGAGCGGGTCAAATTGATGGTGACCCACGCCATGTTGGCAGACACGCCATTCTTTCAAACTGAGGCAGAAGAACCGTCCAGCCTTTCGGATGCTTTCCATGCGTTCTATCTGCGGTTTCCGGTTTTGGCACGGTGGTTGGCTCAGGTGAGTGGGGATTTGATTGTGCTGACCCGTCAGGCGATCGCGCGGCTGGTCCAGGATCGGCACGACCTCAGCCAGCAGTTTTGGGAGGGTGTGGAGATTGCCAGTCTGACCGATTGTCGATTGACTCAAGCCCAGGACGAAACAGAAGAACACCCCATCTTACAGATAGAGTTTTGCTTGGCAAACGGTCAAGTCAAAAATCTCACCTATTGCCCCTACTCAATACAGGCTGAGGCAGGTTTGCAACAACTCTATGCAGAAGCATCGACCGATCGCGTCAAAACCCATGCCATTTCTATTTTGGCCAAACGAAGGTACGGCTATATCGAGCGAGCTAAACAACCCTCCAAGTTAGACCTGTTTCAAGAGATAGGATGCCACTTTGCCATTCGCGAACTGTTAGGAAGCAGTCGTGGGATTTGGGGACAATTACAGTTAGGAGCTGTGCCACGAAGGGTGTACGCCAGTGAAATCCCTTGGCCCTCGGACGTGCGATCGCCGAAGAACTTAAACAGTCCCAAAACGGACTCCGAATCATCCAATGTAGAAGAAGCCATTCAACAGGGTTTTCAACGGATGGACCAATGGCTGCGCCGTCAGTCCCACGTTGCGGCCCGTGCCCTCAACACGCATTTTGCCCACGCCTCGGCACAACTGCGCCATCGACCTGCGGCAACCTATCTCAAGATTTTCAAGACGGTGCAATCTGCACCTTGTTTGGCCAATCCCTTAGCCGTGGATGCTGTGTTTAGGACCCTGGAGCATTGCCGATGGGATGGTCTGGGGGAACTGGTTCAACTAGAAGTCAAAATGCTTTGGCAGTTTAAAGCATTGTGGTTGACGATACCCATGAATCATCGGTATATCCTCTACGAGGCCGAACATAGCTTATTTAGTAAGCTTCCCATCCCACCGCTCCATTATTTATCAAGACGGGTGCAAAAAATGGGTGCCCACGATCGTTCCCCAAAGCAGCGAGATGACCAGGATGAGACTTTGAAAAAGTTGTTAGTTTAATGAGATTTTCGGAGGTTGTTCTGAGCGAACGCTTGGTGCGCAGCGATCGCCGCAGAACTCCACCGATCGCCTTCTCTTGAGAGGATGTTTTAAAAGTGCTTGAGGTCTTGCACTGGCCCCCGTTCGGCTACGCTCACGGCCACGCCTAAATCCCCCATTCTGGGGGACTTTGAGTCTTCTTTAGTCCCCAGAATGGGGGGTTGGGGGGCGAATGTAGAGGATGGAGACACTTCTCAAACACTCTCTAAGACCACCATTAGGATAGGATAGTCTAGTCTCAAATTGGATATAGTCTAATTTTTGGGACAATTCTCGATACTAACGGCGAAGCTAACCGTACCCATACCCATGAAATTACTCGTTGGCAACGACGACGGAATCTTTGCCCCCGGCATTCGTGCCCTCGCTAATACCCTTGCCACCGCTGGCCATCAAGTCACCGTGTCTGTCCAGACCGAGAGCGATCGGCCACTGGGCACGGCCTTACCATTCATAAACCCCTACGTGCGGAACAGGTGGAAGGCATCTTTCATCCAGGCGTAGCAGCCTGGGCCTGTTCTGGAACGCCCTCTGACTGTATTAAGTTAGCTCTGGAAGCAATCTTAGAAGGACCGCCAGATTTTTTGCTATCCGGCATCAATCAAGGTTCCAACCTGGGCACGGATGTCCTTTACTCTGGAACCGTTTCAGCGGCGATGGAAGGGGTCATTGCAGAGGTGACCAGCATTGCCCTCAGTCTAACCAGCTTTACTAAACCTGAGTTTCAAGTGGCTGCGGATTATGGCCTCACGCTCGTGCAACAGTTGATGGCACAGCCGCTCCCCGAACCCATGTTGCTGAACGTTAATATCCCCGCCCTTCCCATGTCACAAATCACGGGGGTCAAAACAACTCGGCAGGGACTGCGTCGCTATCACGATATATTTGAAAAGCGTCTGGACCCCGTGGCAAAAGTTATTACTGGCTGGCAGGGGAAGTGTTAGAAGATTTAGATACTCCCGTCACCCATCCTAAAGATCGGGAATTAATGACCGATGTCCAAGCCATTCGCGAGGGGTTTATTTCCATTACACCGTTGCAATACAACCTGACCCACTACGACCGGATCGATCGCATCCAGTCCTGGCTTCCCCTTCCGTAATTGTGTCAAAATGTAAACCGTGCGGGTGATTTCTTCTCTAGAGAACTGTTTGCAGCCGACGCAGGTGGCGTTAGGTAATTTTGATGGCGTCCATCTAGGACATCGCGCGGTCATTGAGACGCTTTTGCCAGCAGGGTTGAACGCAGTCGCTTCAGGATGTTCTGAAGCTCGTGGCCACGCAACCGTAGTCTCCTTCAACCCTCACCCGCAGGTCTTTTTTAGCGGACAATCCAAGCCTCTGTTGACGGTTCTACCAGAAAAAGTTGAGCTGCTTCAGGCGCTGGGGGTAGAACAATTGGTACTCTTGCCCTTCGATCGAGCATTAGCCGATCTAACGCCTGAAGAATTTGTAGAAAAGATTTTAGTGCGGCAGCTTCAGGCTAAAAAAATTAGCGTGGGCTTTAACTTTTGCTTTGGTCGCAACCGCTCTGGAACCGTCGAAGACTTACAGACGATCGCCCATCAATACAGCATCCCCGTCCGAGTTGTGCCGCCAGAAACCATAGAGGGCACTCAGGTTAGCAGTTCAGAGATTCGCGAGGCATTGAGTACAGGCAATATTCATCGGGCCAATCGCTTTTTGGGGCGGACTTACGCTTTGACGGGGACGGTGGTGGAAGGTCAGAAATTGGGACGAACGTTGGGATTTCCCACGGCCAATTTAAGCGTATCGGAACAAAAATTAATTCCCCGACAGGGGGTTTATCGGGTTGAGGTGAGCGGCCCCACACTGACCCAAAAACAAATGGGTGTCATGAATATTGGCCTGCGTCCTACGGTGGATGGAACCCGTCAAACCCTTGAAGTTCACTTGCTAGATTGGTCCGGCGACCTTTATGGGAATACTGTAACCGTGTCTTTAGAGCAGTTCCTGCGCCCCGAACAAAAATTCGAGTCTCTGGATGCCTTAAAAGACCAGATCCGCCACGACTGCGAACAAGCACGATCGCAGTCGATCTGAAGTTACGGAGAAGGGATTAAACGCCATGCATACGCCCATCGAACAGCTCATGGCCAATCTCGACACGGTCATTGTTGGTAAAGCGCAAAGTATCCGTTTGGTTTTGGTTGCTTTACTCTCTGGGAGCCATGTTTTGTTGGAAGACGTGCCTGGAGTAGGAAAAACGCTTCTGGCAAAGGCTTTGGCCCGCTCCATTGATGGGAAGTTTCAACGCATTCAATGCACGCCAGACCTCCTACCCAGCGATTTGACAGGGACCAACATTTGGAATCCCCAGGAAGGTAAGTTTGAGTTTTTAGCAGGGCCAGTCTTCGCTAATGTCCTGCTGGCCGATGAAATTAACCGCGCTACCCCTCGGACTCAATCCGCATTACTCGAAGTGATGGAAGAAACTCAGGTCACGGTTGATGGCGTGTCTCATAGATTGGCCGATCCTTTTTTTGTGATTGCTACCCAAAATCCCATTGAGTCTCACGGAACCTTCCCGCTACCAGAAGCCCAACTCGATCGCTTTGCCCTGGCGTTAAGTTTGGGCTATCCCACCGCTGAAGAAGAGTTGCAAATGCTGCAACGATCGCAGACGGGGTCAAAACTCAATTCCCTAAAGCCTTGCATTTCTCTAGACCAGGTCAGACAACTGCAACAGGCTTGTATGGAGGTCAGGGTAGAACGATCATTGCAACAGTACATGTTGGATTTAGTACGAGCGACCCGCCAAAATTCAGATGTTCGGTTGGGGGTGAGTCCGCGAGGGACGGTCATTTTGCAGAGGTCCGCTCAAGCGATCGCGTTTCTGAACAGTAGGGATTATGTCTTGCCGGATGATGTGAAATTTTTGGCCCCTTATGTCTTGTGCCATCGCATTATCCCCAGTGGCGGACAGCACCCCCAAGGCATTATCGAACGATTGCTGAACTCAATTCCTATTCCCTAGAACTAAGCGACTTCTTTGTCAACCTGCCAATTGTCCTGTCATAACAGCAACGAGGAGCGATACGCCAAGCGCCAAGCGATACCAAACAAAGACCCAAGTATTGTGGTTTTGCAGGAATTTCAACAGCCATGCGATCGATAAATATGAAAACACAAATGCTGATGCCGTCCCGATTAACAAAGGCAACAGCATATCCGCTTGGCTGAGGGCATCTTTACCTTGCACGAGGGTTGCAATGGTCAGCGCGGGAATACCCAACAAAAATGAAAACCGAGCCGCTGTGCTGCGTTCTAATCCTAAAAACAAAGCAGCAGTCAACGTGGAACCCGATCGCGAGGCTCCTGGCAATATTGCAATCATCTGACCGACTCCTACCAGAAAGCCATCCTTAACTTCAAGCTCGTCAAACCCCCGTTTGCGACTGCCCATTTTTTCCGCCAATGCCAACAACAGCGACATCACAATAGCCATCACAGCAATGAGAACTGGACTTTCCAGAGAAACATGCAAAACTTTTTGATTAAAAACCCGATGGCAAGTGCCGGAACGGTTCCAGCAATAATGCCCAGTAAAATTTTCCATTCATCGCGCTGCCAGTCTTGGTCTTGGAAAGCTTCGATCGCACCCACCACAATCTGCTGGAGATCTTTCCAAAAATAAATGACGACCGCAATCACACTGCCAAACTGAATGGCATCCGTAGCCTCCTTGGTCCAGAACGTTTTCCAATGCAAAATGTCGCTAAAGATCAGGAGATGGGCGGTACTGCTAATGGGCAGAAATTCAGTAATGCCCTGCACGATCCCTAAAATAATGGCCTGGAGCCACGTTACAAAGGGGACTGCACCCAAGAGCGGCATCATGGGGGTATTCAGCAATACCCCCATGAATAAATCTGAGGATACAGTAGGAAGGATAGGGATTCCTGCGATCGCACAGTGGGGGTCCTCCAATAGTTGCCAGCAACCCTAAAAGTTTAGCCCCAACGCTGACGTTTTCCACATCTTTGGCCTGATGGCATGAAGGAACTAAAGAAAAGATTGAAATATCCCCCCAAGGGGGATAAGCGTATGCTATCTTAACGATAAGATACAAACCGACATATCCCATAGGTTCCCTTGTCAGCATTTACCTCCACCTCAGCCTCCTCTACATCAACGCTTCAGCGATCGGCTTTTTCTAGGCTGACCTTAGGTTCTAAATTGAGCTGGGGACTGTTTGGCGTTGCAGCTTTTTTGGTTTCGATTCCCGTGTTTGTGCAAGCTCCCCTAGTGCGGCAATGGCCTTGGACGAGTTTGTTTCTCACGTTAGGGTGGGTTGCTCTTGGATATGCCCTACGTCGCAAAGCAACAACCGCCCTCTACGGCGATTTAATTTTGGGATTTAGCTTAAGTTGGCTGGCCGGATCTATCTATTGGGGATGGTTTCGTTGGGAGCCGTTGGTGCATTTACCCATTGAGGCGATCGCAGTTCCGGTGGCAATTTGGGCGATCGTCCGCCAGCGCTATTGGGTGGGCGCGCTGTTTTACCTGGGTTCTTTATGGGGAACGGCGGTTACGGATTTGTATTTTTACGTGGTGCATTTAATTCCTTACTGGCGTCAAGTCATGCAGATTGAGCCAGAGGGTGCATTTCCCATTCTGCGAGAGGCACTCCAGCACATGCAGACCCCTTGGGGTATCCTCTGGGTGGGGTTATTGGTGAGCGTGTTGTGTGTGAGCGGTCTTTTGCCTTTTACCCAGTTGAATGTGTTTAAGGGCGATCGTACGGGATTGCACTGGTGGGTTTTTTCAGGCGCGGTGATGAGTACGTTGCTGGTAGATGGGTTATTCTGGCTGGCAGCCCGTTTAGCTTGAAGCTTTAGCTTTTACATGCAGCTTGGATAAGAAGGTCTTACGTCAAACTTTGCTTCAGCAGCGGAAAGAATTGTCCGATCGGGATTGGACTGAGAAAAGTAAGGCGATCTGCGAGAATATCGCTCAAACTGAATGCTTTCGAAAAGCTAAGACAGTTTTGGCGTATTTCAGCGTTCGTCAAGAACCAGATTTAAGCTATCTATGGACCCTCGATGCTGCTTCCAAATGTTGGGGGTTATCGCGATGTGTAGGTAAAACCCTTGTTTGGCACCAGTACAACCCCCACTTACCCAAACAAGTGCAGCCTGGAGCCTATGGTATTCTGGAACCTTTACCAACGCTCCCTCTTGTAAAACCAGACTCGGTGGACTTGATTTTGGTACCTGCCGTGGCCTGCGATCGCAGAGGATTTCGCTTAGGCTATGGCGGTGGGTTTTACGATCGTTTATTGGCTCAACCAGAATGGGCCGATAAACCTACGATTGGAATCGTGTTTGAATTTGCTTTGCTAAACCAGCTTGATGCCGATCCGTGGGACCGTCCAATGCGATCGGTTTGTACGGAGAACGGCTTTATGGCGATCGATCTTGATTAGGCAACCAGAGACTTAATATCTGCTTGGAAATTTGGTTCCACTTTTTGCCAGCTTTTAGCGATATTAACGTCCATATTAGTTTTGGCAATTTCCATTAACGTTTCATCAATCGAATACATTTTTGCTTCTTTTAACCAGACCAATATTTCTGACAAGTGCCAAATAGAAGGCGTGCCCTCATAAACAGGAATTGGAGATTTTGGATCGTTTGTGACGATGAGTTTCCTAATATTCTGTCGAGTGCAGCCAAGAATTTTGGCAACATCCGTCA
>JAAURS010000155.1 GCA_012032135.1 Acaryochloridaceae cyanobacterium RU_4_10
TTTCTGCGTTTGAAGGCTCAGGTGGAGTCTTTGCTAATGGAGCTAGAGACGCTTTCGGGCAATGAGGTAGATACGCCAGAAGTCATTGCTTAGATGCGCTTTTGATGATGTACGCTTTTAATTTTCAATTTTTAGGTTTACCCAAAGCAGCTTTGCGATAATCCGTTAATAAAATCCCATAAAAACTCATTTTTCAATCCCATAAGGGATGATAGGTGACGAATTGAAAGACCGCTATCTTGTTATTTAGGCCAAATTGCTGGCTGTAGCGTCTTTACAGTTCGTCTCTTTTTTTGGCCTAAATGCAGCAGTAGATCGATCGCTAAAAGGAGGCAAGCGACCTCTCATCTCCTTCGTTAGAGCGATCGGATTCGAGTTCGAATTCAGTAAAGTGAAGAAGGAGAGGGCAGTTTCAGGATAAATCTCACAATTGGATAGGTATTGTGTGAATGAAAGAGTTTGATTATTCCTTGGACTTTGAGGCGATCGACTTTCGGGAACAACCAGAACTTTATTCTATCGGTCGTGGCGAACAGGGTGTATTGCTTGTTGAGCCTTACAAAAGCGAAATTCTACCGCATTGGAAATTCAAAACACCAGAAGTTGCCAAACAGTCAGCAGAAACAATTTACAATCTATTCCTTGCTTATAGAGCCCAAAAGGATTTTGTTGGGATGGATATGGCACGAAAGTTTCTACAGATGGGTTACACACGCTCTCGCCGCTATGCCAATCATAAGTCTGGACGGAAATATGCAAAAAATTCTAAAACGGTCTTACCGCGAGATGAAGATCCAATTAAAGCTCAATGTGCGAAGTATTTTCATGAAAATGGCAGTTGGCTAAAACTGACACGGACTACTTGAAGCTAGCCGATCTACACCGCAAGCAACATGGATGTGCCGTAAGTGGTAACGACGTGTAATGACCGAATGAGCTTCTACATTTGGATACCGATTAGTTTGCACCTTGCAACTGCTGCATCAACCAGTTTGCTGCTGCGGTATTGGTTTCTTCAGTTAATCGCTCTAGCGTTTGTTCTACCAGTGCGATCGCTAAACCCGTTAACACCTGGGAACTTTCGATTTCCTCGTACACTCCATTTGCTGTTAAACCAAAAGCAAATAGCCGCATCCCTTTTACATCGATCGCCCAGTATTCGGCAATCCCTAAACTGGCGTAAAGTTCTTTTGCTCAGAGATCTCGCAGGCCCAACATTAGTGGTTGCAGCTAGCCTCATAATAGCGTTTTGATGGATTGCCACTGGATAAGACCCAGGGAACTGAGACACACCAAATAACTATTCGTAACGGGTGTTGCCGATCTCTGACGCGCTCTGAAAATAAAGACAATCTTAAAGCTTAATATTTCTTCAAAATTCTGTGAGATTTTTGTCTAATAAAGGTTAAACAGTTATCAATGTCAACCTGTTCCATTGCGGAAAGTTTTGTCGATCGAGTTATGGACCAGCCCAATGCCTCCAGGAATATGAATTCAATCTTTCTACACGATCGCATACTCATTCATATCCCTGGCACCATTCAGCCTCACGGCATTCTGCTGGCCTTCAGTGAAACAGACCTTGAAATTCAATGGGTTAGCAATAATACAGGGCCTTATTTAGGGGTAGCGGCACAGAATTTACTGGGTCAACCCTTGAGCGTCCTCCTGGATCCCGAACAGATTGAGTCTGTTCGCTTGGCTTTGCTAGAAAATCTAGGCCGTGCAAATCGACTTCAGCTTTTGCTAGCAGAGCAGTGGTTTGATGGGATGCTTCATCAAACTGAAACAGGGGCAATTTTGGAATTGGAACGATCGCATCCCACTTCTGAAACCCTTGAGCTAAGTCTGTCTCGAGCAGTGAGAAAAGCGATCGTAAAGCTCCAACAGCGATCTGGGTTGACTGAATTTTTACAAGGCGTAGTAGAAGAAGTTCGTTCTATTACTGGCTTCGATCGCGTTCATATTTATCGGTTTGACCAACAAGGTGCAGGTGATGTGATTGCGGAAGCCAAAGTTGCAGAATTGGATTCATTTTTGGGCCTTCATTTCCCTGAAGCAAACATTCCTTCTGTATCCAGGGATCTCTACAAACGCTGTAACTTGAGATGTTCACCAGAGGTGAGTGCAGCGCCAATTGAATTGCTGTCCCTTGAGAAAAACGACTCATCCATCCCCTTGGATTTAAGTTTCGCCATTCTGCGAAGCGTTCATCCTTGTTGTGTTGAATACTATGAAAACATGGGGTCTGCTGCATTCTTAGCCATTGCACTGATTAAGGATCGACAACTGTGGGGACTCATTTCCTGCCACCATCAAACCCCAAAAATCCTCCCCTACGAACTCAGAAGCGCTTGTGAGTTGATAGCACAGTTTGCAGCCTTAGAGCTATCCACACAAGCAGACCATGAAGAGTGGGATAACCTCATTCGTTTCAAGGCACTCCATTCTGAGTTCATTGAATCCATTTCTCATGCTGAAAGCCTCAGTGACGCGTTGATTACACCTATCCCCCGCTTACTTGAACTTGTTGCAGCTCAAGGGGCCGCTGTTTGCTTGGACAACGATATTACCCTGGTGGGCACAACCCCTACGCTAGAACAGGTGCGCGATCTGATTGAATGGACTCAGCTTCAGGGAAAGGAAAGTCTGTTTCAAACTGATTCCCTACCAAAGCTTTATGCAGAAGCGGAAGCATTCAAAGAGACCGCCAGCGGGTTGCTCTTGCTTAGAATTTCTAAAGTTCGACGGTATTCTATTCTTTGGTTTCGACCTGAAGTTTTGCAAACCATTAACTGGGCAGGTAATCCTAATGATGCGTTTCAGGTTGAAGCTAATGGCGATATAACCCTTTGCCCTCGTAACTCTTTTCAGCTTTGGCAGGAAACCGTTCGGCTCACATCGCTGCCATGGAAATCCTACGAACTCACCAATGCGCTGGATTTGAGAAATGCGATCGTGGGGATTGTGCTCCAAAAAGCCGACGAATTGGCCAAAATGAACCGAGAGTTAGAACGCAGCAATCGAGAACTAGATTCCTTTGCCTTTGCGGCATCCCATGATTTAAGGGAACCTCTACGGGGCATTCATAACTACTCCACCATCTTGCAAGAAGACTATACCCAGATTCTAGACAATGAAGGAATTGAGTATTTAAACACTATCAAGACTTTAACCCAGCGGATGGATACGCTGATTTCCGTGCTCTTGAAATTTTCACAACTGGGGCAAGCCGAACTCGATCTTCAGGAGACAGACCTCAATGATGTCTTGCATCTGGCGATCGAAGTGGTTCGGGCCAGCCGACCGGAACCCCAATTTGAGATTCGCATTCCTCGTCCTTTACCGATGGCTCAGTGCGATGCCGTGATGGTGAATGAGTTGTTTTGCAACCTCCTCAGCAATGCCTTTAAGTACAACAACAAAGCGGAGGGATGGGCGGAGGTGGGTTACTTCGATCCGGCAGAACAAATTGAAAAAGGGTGGATTAAACCCCGCCCGCAGGATTCCATTCCCCCTCTGTTTTATCTGCAAGACAATGGAATTGGAATGCGATCGCGCCACTTAGAGATTGTCTTCAAACTCTTCAAGCGGCTCCACGCCCAAGAGGAATATGGGGGAGGGACGGGGGCAGGCTTGACTATTGCCAGAAAAGTTGTAGAGCGGCACGGAGGGCGGATATGGGCTGAGTCAACTTACGGCGAGGGTTCAACCTTTTACTTCACGCTCCAATGATTTGAACATATTTAACGTATTTCAAAGATGTTTCGTTTTAAGAAGACCAAGATGACCTCAAACAATGAACTCCTGTTGGTGATTGAAGACAGCAACGATGACTTTAAGATGCTGCAACGCCCTCATGCAGCGTATGGACGGTTCGCAATCCCATTGTCCGCTGCGTGAATGGCGATGAAGCATTGGACTTTTTGTATCAGGAGGGTAGCTATAAGGATACTGAACTGGTACCCAAACCTTCTGTGATTTTGCTGGATCTCAATTTGCCCGGTATTGACGGTCGCGATGTGTTGGAGCGCCTGAAGCAAGACAGAAGCCTGAAGGAAATCCCGATTGTGGTGTTTACCACTTCTTCCAGTCCCAAGGATGTTGAATTCTGCTACCAAAACGGTGCGAACGGGTATCTGGTTAAACCGATGGAGGCAGACGAGCTTCAGAAAACCGTCCAGGCATTTGTGGATTACTGGCTGGAGGTGAATATCCCACCCATCGCCAATTAAATCTTATTCTGTATATTTCCTGAGTTTTTAAGGATAACGACATCAATCTGTGGCAATCTTGTGAAAGGAGGGTGGCTCCCTTTCGCATTTTTCAATGACAGACCTCAGGACCCTACTCATCGTTGACGATTGTGCGGAGGATCGCAAAATCTATCGCCGATATCTCGCTAAGGATCCTCACCACACTTACGAGATTGTTGAAGCGAATAGTGCGGAAAATGGATTGGCCTTATATCAAAAGATCCGAAGCGATGTAGTTCTTTTGGATTTTTGCCTGCCCGATATGACGGGGCTAGAGTTTTTGGAGCAATTGCAGCAGCAGGTCACTGAAACATCTTTGCCTGTGATTATGTTGACCGGACAGGGTGATGAAGCGATCGCAGTTCAAGCCATGAAACGCGGCGCTCAAGATTATCTGGTCAAAACGTACCTGAAGCCAGATTCCCTGCAACTGGCGGTCCGCAATGTGATTCGGCAAGCCCATCTTCAGGCACAGCTCCACAAAACCCAGGAGCGCCAGCGGTTGATTGCCCTGACCGCCCTTCAAATTCGACAGTCTCTCAATTTATCTCAAATTTTGAACCGTGCCACCGAAGAGCTTCAGCGATTGCTCCAGTGCGATCGCGTGGTGGTGTACCAGTTTGCGCCAGACAGAAGTGGCACCATTGTGGCTGAGTCCGTGGCTGAGGGTTGGACCTCTGCGCTGGATGTCACCATTGAAGATACGTTTTTTCAAAACTCCAGCGGTCCTTTGTATGCCGAAGGTCAGGCTCTTACAGTTCCCAATGTGGATTCGGCTGGATTGAGTGCCTGTCACCTTGATTTGTTGAAGCAATTTGAGGTCAAAGCCAAACTGGGGGTACCCATTCTGCTCAATACCAATGGGGATGCAATACCTCAACTTTGGGGTTTGTTAATCGCTCACCAATGTTCGGCAGAGCGCCAGTGGCCCCCCGATGAAGTGGAGTTGTTTAGCGAATTATCCGTTCAGCTCGCGATCGCCATTCAACAGGCAGAACTTTTGGCCCAAACGCAAACTGCTCTGGCCAAAGAAAAAGAACTCAATCATTTTCGATCGCAAATTATCGCGACGGTTTCCCACGAGTATCGCACCCCGTTGGCCTCCATTTTGGCAGCGGCATCCACTTTGGAGCAACACTACGCTCACTTAGACGAAAGCAAGCGCACGAGCCTGGTACAGATGATTCAGCAGAGAACGAGACATTTATCCGGCCTGGTGGACGATATGCTGATTGTCAAACAACTGGAACTGGACAAAACCAAGGTCAGACGATTGCCCATTGATTTGCTGCTGTTTTTGAACGCCTGATAGAAGATCAACAGCAAATGGTGGGAGATCGCTTTGAGTTAACCTACAACATAACCGGAGATTTAAAAGATTTTTGGGGCGATCGAGGGTTATTGCGCCAAATTTTTACCAACTTGATGGTGAATGCGATGAAATACTCTCCAGAGGGTGGATTGGTGGCCTGTAACCTCATTGGAGAAGACTCTCAAATTATTTTTTCAGTTGCCGACGAAGGGATTGGCATTCCCCCCGAAGATCGAGACAATTTGTTTCAAGCCTTCAGCCGAGGAAGCAATGTGGATACAATTCCGGGTACCGGATTGGGGTTGGCGATCGTAAAAACTTGTGTTGAGTTACATGATGGCAGTCTTAGGCTAGAAAGTTGTCTGGGACAAGGAACCAAGGTGACGGTTCGCTTGCCAAAACGAGTAAAGTGAGCTTTGAAAATCGACAATTCCGTCTGGATGCGTGCAATTCTGTTGCTCTAAGGATCGCGGATGAAATAGTACCAATTTAAAAAGAGTTCAGGGCAGATAGTGCCTCCAGAGTGAAGGGATATCACGTGAGAGAAGCAACTATTTCTGGTGTGAAATTGCTCACGGTCCACTTGTAAAACATTGATACTATCAGGATAGGCTTGGGAAAACTCCAGCCATAGCGTGGTTTTGCTAAACAATGATGTTTAGTTTATTTGACTGACTGGAGTTTAGACTAAAAACTACCTGTAGCAGAAATTGACTCGCTAGTAAATACTAACGAATGTGAGCATCAATTTAAGGCATTGTTGCATAAAAGTAAGTCTATGTTTGAGCCTATCTCAACTCGTTGAATAACGGAATCTGTTCAAGCCACCATTTCAGAGGTAAAATGTTCCCAACGATTTAGATGTTCAGGGGGACAACCTATGAACAGATCGATTCAGATTTTAGAATCGCCTTCACAACTGACTCACGCGACCAAAGACGAGTTCTACCAAAGCGTTCAATCGAAAGCGAAAACTGCTGCTGGCTGGATTGTTGTAGATCTTGGCAATGTTGATTTCATTGACAGTCAAGGTCTAGGCGTTCTGTTTGCCGCTCATAAGGTTGCAGCTTTGTGTCATAAAGAATTGGTCTTGCTTGCCCCTCAACCTGGGAGCATCCCACTTATGTAAATTGAGTAATTATACTCATGAACACAAAAGCCTGCTGATATAGCTTTGAGAGCTTGGTTGTGATTTCTTGAATTCCATGCTCACAAGCACTTTTGCAAAAGTGGGATGCTCCCCCTCAACCTTCCATCTATCGGGAACTGAGCCTCACAGGTATTAACAAAACTATCAAAATTTATGATTCTTTTACAGAGATGGTTCAAGCTGTGACCAGCGATTCAAAACCCCATTTCAGTGATTGGGAATACAAACTCCCAGAATTCTCAAAAATACTCTGAAGATTAACTCCACCAACACATATCGCTTGCAAATTCTTTTTTGAGGTAAAAGCTATGAACAGTTACGTCTGTAGTGTTTGCGGTCATGTATATGACCCCGAACTGGGAGATCCTGATGGCGGAATAGAACCTGGTACAGCCTTTGAAGATATTCCTGAGGATTGGGTATGCCCTGTCTGCGGTGCTTCTAAATCTGAGTTTGAGATTGAAAGTTGAGTTTCAGAGAATCCCACCAACAAGACAAAAGTTAACACTGCTGTTCAGAACTGCGATCGCCACTCATCCGCCAAACTTGCTTCTTTTGGATGCATATTTCGATTCTTAATTCAAAATCTTTACGGTTGAGCCAGATACTTTCGGGGCTGAATCAGTCCCTCCTGAAAGTTGCAGAGATGGATCCATGCCATTGAGTTTAAGGGTTTTTTGAGATTAGAAATTGCGTCATAATAGCATCAAAATATTTTTTGAATCGACACTGGGGGTATGTTATGGCTTCGCGATCGCACGCTCAAAAAAAAGTCTCTTCAGAGTCATCCCTGACACCGCAAACCTTTTTACCATCGCTGTCCCTTTGCGCTACAAGCCAAAACTGCCCCGGCTCAAACTCGAACGATGCACGATTTGCAAAAAATGCTTGAGATGGCCCAACGCTCTGGACATCATTGGGCAAATATTAGTGCTTCCAGCTCTCCATCCTCCTTTGCAATCCAACCCAAGCTCGCGATTGGTGTGCCAGGAGACAAATACGAACAAGAAGTCGATCGCGTAGCGCATCAAGTTGTACAACAGTTGAATGCGTCAAAGCTAGAGAGAGCAGAGCCCGAGCAGTCTATTCAGCGGGAATCTCTATCAGAGGAAGAAGATAAGCTTCAGATGAAACCGATGGCGGTGAAATCGTCCAATGGTCTGACGGATGCTCCAGCAGAGTTGGAAGGTGCGATCGATCGAGCACGAGGCAACGGTCAACCGTTGGCAGACAGTATTCGGCAGCCGATGGAAGAAGCTTTTGGTGCGGATTTTAGTGGGGTCAAACTTCATACGGATAGTCAAGCAGACCAGTTGAACCGATCGGTTCAGGCAAGGGCATTTACGACAGGGCAGGATGTGTTTTTCCGGCAGGGAGAATACAATCCTGGTAGTAGAGGGGGACAGGAGTTGATCGCTCACGAGTTAACTCACGTGGTGCAGCAGGATAGTGAGCAGAAAGGAGGAGTTCCTATAGTCAGACAAGAAGGGACGACCGTACTACGTGCAAAGCGACAAGTTCCCCAAGAGGAATGGACCGCTTGGAAGAATAAAAATAAGAGTAGTAAAGTGGAGGCATTGGAGAAGAAGCCTGTAAACGATATAGAATTAGGGGAAATCGATAAAGTATACGATAAATACAAAAATGGAGCAAAGACAAAATTTGAAAATGGAGAAAAGAAAGAAGTTGTACAACAAGAAGCTGTGAATGCTGGCGAGAATACATCGAAGGGTTCGCCAGTGGCCCGCCACACCTTCAAAGAACATTACAACATACTTGCAGTACTCACATGCGAAGATAGGTATCGTAAAAAAGAAAGAAAAACAGAGAAGAATGTTAATGTGGTAAAGGTTATTGCCACTCGCAACCCTGAGGCAAAGAATTGGAAGGCATATCATATCAAGGGAATGGAAGCGAAAGGGGAAGATACGGTACAATACACTGGACGTTATTATCCTGCTCAAGGCAAGTACTTTGCTGACGAAAATTTCAAAGATAGGGATTTGCGCTATTGGGGTAGCGCGAAAGAAAAGGGGACACAAGCGAAAGAGGTCGGCCAGTACGGCGCGCCAGAACCGAATTCTGATATTATCTATGCAATGTATCAGTTAGCGAAAGTGTTGGCCGAGAGGGAAAAAGATAGGGTTGCCGAGGCCAAAGGACTGCAAAAAATTAGGCGGCACCATATCATTAACGCAGACACGTTAATAACGATGATGCAGTGCGATCAAGGGAAAGTAAGCATAGAATTTAAGAATAAAGGTGAGTTAATTGGGGAAGGACAACCTAATTCAACCGAAGACGATTATTGGGCACTTCTTGGCACCCCCAATGGACAGGCAGCGGGATATATCGCACTGCAACACACAAAAACAGAAGAAGGAGAGAAAGGCGTTACACAAAAAATAGGATACGTTAAGTACAAGGAGTCCGAACTCACAATCCCGATAAAGGATATTCAGTAGAGAGAAGCACGACAATCTTGAAGCACTCTCGAACATTGCTGAGAGCATATATGCTGTATTTGACCTTCAATCTGGAATAGTCCTCCTTCAAAGGATTAAATTTCCAAGGCGAAGGCCCATTGCAATTACCAATAACCGTCCCATAATCACGATCGCGTGCCAAGCGCGAGACATCACAAACGAGGAGTCTAAAATATCGTCGATTGGCGCAAAGCCATAGGGTTCCTCAGAAATCTATCCCCTCAATGGGTGCAAAACCTTGCCGCTGAATATTCTCTGCGATCGCGCGTGGCTCCAAAAATTGGAGCAGGTAGTCTGGTCCACCCGCCTTCGACCCTACTCCCGAAAGCTTAAACCCACCAAAGGGTTGGCGATCGACAATCGCTCCTGTAATGGAGCGGTTAATATAGAGATTCCCGACTTCAAATTCCGCCTTAGCTTGCTCAATGTGAGACGGGGTGCGGGAGTACAATCCACCCGTGAGGGCATATTGAGTATCGTTCGCGATCGCCAATGCTTCTGTAAAAGACTTTGCGCGAAGGACGGCCAATACCGGGCCAAAGATTTCTACCTGGGCTAACAGTCCGTTGGTGGGTACTTCTGTAAAGATAGTAGGACTGACAAAATAGCCTACATCAGGCACAGGTAGTTCTAGAGCAAGTTTCGCTTCAGTTTTACCCTTAGCGATTGCGTCCAGAATGCGATCGCGAGCCTCCGCGGTGACGACAGGACCAATGGTGGTTGCGGGGTGTTCCGCCGGACCGATATTGAGGGATTTTGTGGCTTCTACCAGCCGTTGGACAAACGTATCGTAAATCCCATCTAACACGATCGCCCGCGAACAAGCCGAACATTTTTGACCGCCATAACCAAATGCAGATTGAACCACCCCCGCGATCGCCCGATCTAAATCGGCACTTTGGTCCACGATGATGCCATTTTTGCCTCCCATCTCAGCAATGACCCGTTTCAAGTGTTTCTGCCCAGGTTGCAACACCGCAGCATCCGCATAGATTCGGCAACCCACTGCCTGCGACCCAGTAAAAGCAATGAGATGGACATCAGGATGTTGGGTTAAATAGGCCCCAATCTCAGCTCCTGGCCCTGGAAGGTACTGAAAAACCCCCGATGGGATTCCCGCTTCCACTAAAATTTCAGTCAGTTTAGCCGCAATCACCCCAGACGGATCCGCAGGCTTCAGAATCGTACAATTCCCCGTCACTAAAGCCGCTGCCACCATACCCGTTGGAATAGCCAGCGGAAAATTCCAGGGAGAAATGACCACCGCAATTCCGCGAGGCCAGTAGCGATAGCTATTGGTTTCACCAGGAAGATTGCGATCGATCCCCTTCTCCAACCGCTCCATCTCCGCCGCGTAATAGCGACAGAAATCAATTAGCTTCCGAAACTTCTGCATCCGCCTCCTGCAAAACCTTCCCAACTTCCAGGACAATCCAAACTGCTAGCTCTTGTCGCCGTTGCGCCATCAGATCGG
>JAAURS010000156.1 GCA_012032135.1 Acaryochloridaceae cyanobacterium RU_4_10
GTAGCTTCACCTTTTTTTGAAAAACCCCACCACGAAGCCCAAAGATTTCCAGCGGCGACGGTTTTTTTACCGCAGTGGCAGGTAGCCTGCGTTCAGGAGCGAGGTGTGTTTGTCGCCAATCTTTCCATTGAGGTCGCGTCCGATCTTAGCCACTTAACAGATTCTGTTTGGAAAACCTGGCAGCGCGTCCAGCACAAACTCAGCGTCAGAGCTGGGCAGACAGGGACGATGCCTGTCCTACACATGCCCTCGCCCTCCCTCAACCATCAAACCCGTTTTCTCAAAGCCGTTGAAGAAACCCTCGCAACCATTCATCGGGGCGAACTAGAAAAGCTAGTGTTAGCGGAAACGCTAGAGGTCACTACGGCAACGCCGCTGCCCTTAGTTCCAACTCTGCACAAATTGCGATCGCGGTATCAGGACTGTCAGATTTTTTCAATTCAGGATGGTCAAGGACAAGGGTTTATCGGAGCCAGTCCAGAACGATTGCTGCAAATTCAAGACCGATGGCTCATTGCCGATGCTTTGGCAGGGTCTGCACCCAGAGGTCAAACCCTTCATGAAGATGCAAATCTGGGCGATCGGCTCTTGAAAAGTACCAAAGATATTCACGAACATCAGGTCGTTTTATCCTTTATCCAAGCGCGACTGCAAGGTTTGGGGATTTCCTCTCAAGCGGCTTCCCCAGCTCATTTACTCCAGTTGCCCAATATCCAGCATCTCCGCACTTTGGTGACCGCAACTTTACCCAAATCTCTCCATTTATTCGATGTCTTAGCTGCATTGCATCCCACCCCTGCGGTAGCTGGAACTCCGCAGGATAAGGCGGAGGAGTATTTACGCCGCCACGAACCCTTCGATCGCCATCTCTATGCCGCACCATTGGGCTGGGTGGACTATCGCGGGAATGGAAGTTTTACGGTAGGTATTCGATCGGCCCTGCTGCAAGGCGATCGTTTGCGGCTGTATGCGGGGGCTGGGATTGTGGCAGGGTCCAACCCGCAAAAGGAATGGGCAGAGGTCCGTCTTAAGTTGCAAACTTTGCTTCAAGCATTAGTAGAAGGTGACTGACGAAGGATTTAACTGGAAAGTAGCCTACACCTAATAGGAAATTGTTTTAATGAGCGACTCACAACAAAAAATACATCTATACCTCAAATGACAGATGTATTTTTTTGATAAATATATTTTAATAAGAAAAGTTTTGCTGCTATGTTCGCTGGAACGTTACGTTGTGACGTTTTAGTTAAGTAGTAATACTGCTCAGTTCTTTAAAGTATAGGATTGCTAATCTGCCCACTAGTGCTTTGCCTTCAGGTGTGACAAGGCTTTTTGTCGATCGCTATAGAGACGCTCAGCAAAGAAAACAATAGAGTTTTTTATTAAAACCTGTAGCGCAAAACTAGTTGATACGTATTGTTTGAAGGTGGTTAAAGATAATTTAACTGCAAAATTAATTCTGTCGGATGGGATTTTTGCAAAGAAAAAAGTATTGCAAACCTAAGGAGAAGCTATTGGTGAAATCAGCAACTCGTCACAGCACAACACTCAAACCGACGCTTTCTCTGAAAGATACTGTTGTAATGATAGTAGGCTTGGTAATCGGTGCTGGAATTTTTGAAACTCCCTCCTTTGTTGCTGCTAATGCAGGTGGTGAAAGAACTGCTCTACTAGCTTGGTTGTTGGGAGGAGCTATCTCCTTGATTGGAGCATTGTGTTACGCCGAACTTGCAACAACTTACCCGCATCCAGGTGGTAGCTACTACTATCTAAGAAGAGCATTTGGAAATGCGATCGCTTTTCTATTTGCCTGGACCCGCATGAGCGTCATTCAAACTGGCTCGATTGCTTTGTTAGCCTTTGTGTTTGGCGACTACGCCTCACAACTCTGGCGACTTGGAACTTATTCTTCCTCAATCTATGCCGTGCTTGCAATTGTTGTATTTACCGGACTAAATTTATTCAATCTCCAGCAAAGTAAATGGGCGCAGAATATATTAGCCAGTGCTCAAGTGCTTGGAATATTAATTGTTTCAGGTGTTGGTCTGATCTTCTCCTTTGTGTCAGCTCCTGTTTCGCCCGCTGATTCAACCCTCTATACTGCCGTTCAACTTACTACAGTCGCTCAATCCACCTCAGCCATCCCTTCAGGCAATATTGGACTCATGATGGTATTTGTATTGTTGACGTATGGCGGTTGGAACGAGGCTTCTTATATTTCAGCGGAAGTGCAGAATGGTCGGCGTAATATCGTGAGATCGCTGATGTGGAGTATTGGCATTATTACGGGATTGTATTTATTGCTCAACTGGTCGCTAGTACGGGCGTTAGGGCTAGCTCGCATGGCATCATCTGAGGCGGTAGTTGCCGACCTGATGCGCTCTGCCTTAGGAGACGTCGGGGCAGTCTTTATTAGTTGCTTAGTTGCGATCGCAACCATGTGCTCGATCAATGCCACAATTTTAACGGGTGCTAGAAGTAACTACGCGTTGGGACGCGACTTTTCACTTTTTACAATGCTGACGCGCGGGCGTGAAAACACGCCAACAAATGCCTTGATAGCGCAAGGTGTAATTGCACTTTGCTTGGTTTTGGTAGGCACAGTTACTCGTCGGGGCTTTGAGACGATGGTAGATTATACGGCTCCGGCATTTTGGTTTTTCTTTCTATTAAGTGGCGTGTCTTTATTCGTCTTACGACAGCACGATCCGAATGCCGAACGTTCGTTTAAAGTTCCGTTTTATCCTGTAACTCCAATCTTATTTTGTGGAATTTGTCTTTACATGCTGCAAGCAAGTTTAGCGTACACAGGATACGGTGGGTTGCTGGGCGTTGTCGTGTTGCTATTGGGATTGCCCTTGCTGTGGTGGTCGCAGAAAATTTCAAGTACGACTCAAACTTAATCTAAAGAAATGTAAGGAGAGAATTATGATTTTATTTCAACGGACTGTTCCATTGTTTGTCCTTAGTGTAGGTCTGATGAGTATAGGATGCAGTCAAACTTCCAATGTTGCGGTTGATTCTGCTCCTGCTGATGCTCAAGTAGTTACTCCAAAACAATCTCCAATTTTGCGTAGCCCCGATGTTGTCTACGTGCCCACACCACCTGAAGTAGTTGAAAAAATGCTAGAGATTGCTAATGTTAATAGCAAGGACGTGTTGTACGACTTAGGTAGTGGCGATGGGCGGATTCCGATTGCGGCAACCCAAAAATTTGGAATTCGTGCCACTGGAATTGATATCAACCCCCAACGCATCCAAGAAGCGAATGCGAATGCCCAAAAGGAAGGTGTTACCGATCGCGTTCGTTTTCTCAACCAAGATTTATTTGAAAGCGATTTTAGGGACGCCACCGTCGTCACGCTTTACCTTTTGCCCGAACTCAATGTAAAGCTCAGGCCGCAATTACTCAGCCAGCTCAAACCTGGCTCTCGCATTGTCTCTCACGATTTTGATATGGGTGACTGGAAGCCTGAGAAAACAGCGAGGGTTAATGTTAACGGTCGAGTTCATAATGTTTACTTTTGGACAGTGCCCCAAAATACACCTCCAAATTTACGCAGTCCTAGCTAAAAGTGACATTTGCAAATCTCGCAGGTATAGTAAAAAGCCGATTTGATGACTATCAAAATCGGCTTTTTAAAGAATAGGTGAAGGCAGAACTACTTCAGTGCTTCGGCACCACCCACCACTTCAAGTAATTCTTGAGTAATCGCAGCCTGACGGGCCTTGTTATAAGACAACGTCAGCGATGAAATCAACGAACTCGCGTTATCACTCGCGTTATTCATTGCCGTCATCCGGGCCGCCAACTCACTAGCCGCAGACTCTTGGAGCGATCGCAGCAACTGATTGTTCAGGTACAGCGGCAGCAAGGAATCCAAAATCTCTACCGGATTTTGCTCAAAAATCATATCTTGAGGCAAAGTGGGCAAAGTGCTGGTCGGAGCCTTTTCGCGCTCGACTTGAAACTGACCGCCCCTAGTGGTGAGACGGAAAATTTCATCGTCTTGCGTTTCTAAGCCTTGCGGATCCATCGGCAGTAAGGTTTGTACCACGGGCCGCGAACTCACCAAGGACACAAAACGAGTGTAGATTAACTCTACGCGGTCCACGGTTTCAGACAGAAACAGAGAGAGCAACTCGTCAGCAACTTTAGACGCTTCAGCGGCAGTGGGCACCTGTTCCAGATTCATATAGGTTTCTGAAATCGGTTGGTCGCGCCGTTGAAAGTATTGGATAGACTTTCGCCCCACCAATATCAACGTGTATGCAATTCCAGACTGCTTGAGTTCGGCAATGCGCTCTTCCGCTCTGCGAATCACGCTGCTGTTGTAGCCACCACACAAACCGCGATCGCCCGTTACCACCAGCAGACCCACTTTCTTGATTTCCCGTTGTTTGAGCAGCGGTAGATCGGCTTCTTCAAACTTGAGCCGTGCTTGCAAGCCATAGAGGACTTGAGCCAGACGGTCTGCAAAGGGTCGCGTCGCGATCACCTGTTCCTGGGCGCGTCGCACCTTTGCCGCAGCCACGAGACGCATGGCTTCTGTGATTTTTTTGGTGTTTTTCACAGATTGAATGCGATCGCGGATGAACTTTAGATTAGCCATCGTCCGTTCTCCTAGGCGGCTGCCATGAAGGTCTTCTTATACTCGCCGATGGCAGACTTCAGAATCTCCTCAGCCTCAGGGGTCAATGCCTTAGCAGCACGGACGGTTTCGCCGTACTTGGGCTGACTGGTTTGCAAGTAGCCCCGCAGACCCGCAACAAATGAAGTGACCTTGTCTTGATCCAGTTCGTCCAGATAGCCGTTGGTTCCGGCGTAAATGACAGCCACTTGCTCTTCCACCGGAATGGGAGAGTATTGGGATTGTTTGAGCAACTCGCGCAAACGCTGACCGCGTGCGAGTTGGTTTTGCGTGGCTTTATCCAAGTCAGACGCAAACTGGGCAAACGCTTCCAATTCGGCAAACTGAGCCAGTTCTAGTTTCAGTTTCCCAGCCACTTGTTTCATGGCCTTGATTTGAGCCGCAGAACCCACCCGTGACACGGAAATACCCGCGTTGATGGCCGGACGCAAACCAGAGTTAAACAAGTCAGAAGACAAGAAAATCTGGCCGTCCGTAATGGAAATCACGTTGGTGGGAATGTAGGCCGAAACGTCACCTGCTTGGGTTTCCACGATAGGAAGCGCAGTCATGCTACCTTCACCCAATTCAGGGCTGAGTTTGGCCGCACGTTCCAACAAGCGAGAGTGAAGATAGAACACATCGCCAGGGTAGGCTTCACGACCGGGCGGACGACGGAGCAACAGGGACATTTGACGGTAAGCTTGCGCTTGCTTGGACAAATCGTCATACACCACTAAGGTGTGCTGACCGTTGTACATGAAATATTCTGCGATCGTCGCACCCGTATATGGCGCTAGATATTGGAGCGTCGCGGGGTCGTTGGCGTTGGCAGCAACCACAACGGTGTACTCAAGCGCACCGCGTTCGCGCAGTACGTTCACGATATTGGCCACGGTCGAAGCCTTTTGACCGATTGCAACGTAGACGCAAATCACGCCTTGTCCCTTTTGGTTCAGGATGGTGTCGATCGCCACGGAGGTTTTACCCGTTTGACGGTCACCGATAATGAGTTCCCGCTGGCCCCGACCGATGGGCACCATAGAGTCAATGGCGGTAATCCCCGTTTGCATTGGCTCGTAAACCGATTTCCGTTCGATGATACCGGGAGCCATGGACTCAATCAGGCGAGAATCGGAGGTTGTGATATCGCCCTTTCCATCAATGGGACGGGCCAACGCATCTACCACACGACCGATGAGGGCATCACCCACAGGCACCTGAGCGATTTTGCCCGTGGCTTTCACGGTGCTGCCTTCTTGAAGGTCGCGACCGTCACCCATGAGCACCGCGCCCACGTTATCTTCTTCTAAGTTGAGCGCAATCCCAACCGTGCCATCTTCAAATTCGAGAAGCTCACCGGACATGGCTTTCTCTAAGCCGTAAATCCGAGCGATGCCATCGCCAACTTGTAAAACAGTACCAACATTCTCAACGTTGACGCTTTGGTCGTATTGTTCGATCTGTTGGCGGATAATTGTACTGATTTCGTCAGGTCTGATACTTACCATGGGCTTGCTCTGAATCCGAATTCTGTTTGTAAGACAAATCAAACTACGCAGAAGCGTTTAAAGAAACGCCAATCCGTCTTAATTGGCCTCTAATACTCGCATCGAGTACTTGAGAACCAATCTTAATGACAACACCCCCAATCAGCTCGCGGTCGATCTTGGTTTCAAGTTCGACTTCGCTGGCCTTGGTCATGTTTTTAACCTTTTGGATCACCGATTCGCGCTGGGCATCACTCAACTCAAGAGTAGAAGTAACTTCAGCCAGAACGGTATTCTTCAACTGACGCAACAGCACTTTGTACTGCCTGCAAATGCCCTCTAACAGGAACACCCTGCGGCGATCCACGAGCAAAAATAAAAAGTTCAGAAAATAAGGCTGTACTTGGTTTTCCAATAACTGACGCAAAACTTGTTTTTTTGAATCAGCCTTTGTAAAGGGATTGGTTAAAAATTCATCCAGTTCTGAAGAGATGTTCATCAACCCTAAAACTGAGTTTGCATCCTCACCAAAGGGGTCAACCAAGTTGTGAGCCTGAGCCAGGGACATTAATGCCTCAGCGTAGGGCTCAGCCATTCCAGCGGAGGCTTGCTTCATGATTGGACTCCTAACAGATCGATACTGCGATCGATTAATTTACGCTGAATCTCTTCATTGCCTGAAATCTGAGCCTGTAGCTCCTGCTCGACCTTCTTGAGAGATAGCTCCACAACCCGCTGCCGCAGCTCGGCGATCGCCCTAGCTTGGCTGGAGGTTGTATCTGCGGTGGCACTTTCTTCCAGACGCTGAATTTCCAGGATGGCCTGAGCCAAAATCCCTTCCTGAGCAGTTTTTGCACCGTTCTCAGCTTCAGCCAAAATTCGTTGAGCTTCAGTTGCAGCTTGAGCCACCTTCTTCTCTTGTTCTGACTGAGACTGGATCGCCTGCTTTTTCTTTGTTTCAGAATCTTGAATGGTAGCCTCAATCCCAGACTTTCTCTCAGACAAAATTTTCCCCAAAAAACCGCGCCCAAAATAGACGACGATGCCAATTACAATGGCCAAGTTAATAAGGTTAGCCTCAAAGATATCCGTGTTCAGACTTAAGCCGTGGGCCTCAGCTTCAGCAATGCTAGGTGTTGCTAGCCAATAAAACAGTCCCATTTTCTTCTTCCGTAACTGCGACGCTGGTGATTAACGCGATCTGAGCTGAGGGTAGTTGCCTAACCCGCCAACCCAGGGCCTAAAAGCTTACTTAGAATTTGCTTGCTTAAAGAATCGACTTCCTTCTCTAGCTGGCTAAACGCAGATTGCTTCTGCTGGTCTAGCTCTTGCTGAACGACCATTGATTGTTCTTGCACTCTGCGCTGTGCTTCAGCAAGCTGCTGGGCAGACTTCTTTTGCGCATTGGCTTGAGCATCTAAAACAATGGTTTGCGCCTGACGGCGAGAAGAAGACAGCTTTTCATCGTATTCCTGGGCAAGACGTTTTGCTTTATCCAGGCGCTCGCGGGCTTCAGTGGTGTTGCCGTTAATATAATCTTGCCGATCTGCTAAGGCTTTAGAGAGGGGCTTGAAAAAAACTACATTTAAAATTGCAGTCAGCAACAAAAACTGAATCGCCATGAGTGGCAATGTGGCATTAAAATCAAACATGCTTTTCTTCCTTTTACTGCAACCTGTTTGGGTTCAATCTCACTTCTAAAAATGAACGACCTAACCCAAACAGGCTTATACCTTTTTACGCAAAAGGATTTGCAAAAAGCAGCACCAGTGCAATCACCAGACCGTAAATGGTGAGAGATTCCATGAACGCTAGAGTTAAGAGAAGCGTACCGCGAATCTTTCCTTCAGCTTCGGGTTGACGTGCAATCCCAGCAACAGCTTGTCCAGAAGCATTACCCTGTCCAATTCCAGGACCGATGGCACCCAGACCGATGGCCAGACCAGCACCAAGAACAGAAGCAGCAGTGACTAATGGATCCATGATGATTTCCTTTGGTTGATTGAGATCGAAAACAACAATGTGAAAAAACGAAAATTTCTAATGAGCCTCGTGCTCTTCTCCACCGTGACCCTCAAGTGCCTCATGAATGTAGGCAGCCGCTAGAGTGGCAAACACCAAGGCTTGAATGGCACTGGTGAATAAACCCAATAGCATAATGGGCAAGGGGACAAATAGAGGGATCAAAAATACCAACACCGCAACCACTAGTTCGTCCGCCAGAATGTTTCCAAACAAACGGAAGCTTAGGGAGAGAGGCTTGGTGAAATCTTCTAAAATCGCGATGGGTAAAAGAATGGGAGTTGGCTCAATGTATTTAGCAAAGTAGCCCAAACCTTTTTCTTAAACCCTGCGTAGAAGTAGGCTAGGGAGACTAGCAACGCCAACGCCACGGTTGTATTAATGTCGTTGGTGGGAGCGGCTAGCTCGCCTTCTGGCATATGAATCAGTTTCCAAGGCACCAGCGCGCCCGACCAGTTGGAAACAAATATGAAGAGAAAGAGCGTTCCGACAAAGGGAACCCAGCCACGATATTCTTTCTCACCGATTTGATTTTTGGTCAAATCCCGCACAAACTCCAGCGCGTATTCCATGAGATTTTGAATACCGCTGGGAATTCTTTGCACATTTCGAGTGGCAGCAAAGGAGGCGATTAACAACAACCCAATGACAATCCAGGAGGTAATAAACACCTGACCGTGAATTTTTAAGCCGCCCAACTGCCAATACAGGTGGTTACCCACTTCTATTTTTGCGGTTGGGAGTAGGTTGTGTAGATCGAAAGAGTTGAGCAGAAGGCTGCCAAAGTGCATAATTTGCACAACCTCATTGGAACTTCTATATTAAAAGACCTCAGGTTTATCTTGGTTTATTTAAACCGATATGATTTACTGAGGCTTGGCGACAGTTTTGAGCGTGTACACGAGAATGGCCGCTTTAAGCGTCAGAAAACCAAGGAAAACGGGTATTATCTCTAGCTGTTTCCATTGAAGGGCTACTATAATAACCCCAATGACAACGGCAAGCTGACTTTTACCCATCTGGTTAGTCTGAGTCCCCAGCCGTTCTACGTTTCTTGCCAACAATTTCAAGTAAACCACACCTGTGCACGCCCCAACTAAATAATTCAGGGCAATTTTGAGGGAGTAAACCCACCAAATTGGGCCAAAGGCGATCGCCATCAAAACCAGTGCTGTAATCAGGATCTCTTGGCGGAGTCGATAATACTCCTCCATCGAGTTACTGATTGCAGTTGGCTCAGATTCAACGGTTGTGTCTTCCGGTTCGGGAGATGAGGGCTGAATCGGAGGGTCTGATGCGTCCACGGGGTATGGGTTTGCTTTGATTGCTAAACTGCAAGCCACTGCCCATAATATCACGCAGGGGTAACAATACTTAACGCGAATTTCAGATTGTTTTAAGTTCCTGGGGACAAGAGCAGGAGCTGTTGGTTGAGGAGCGATCGCACCTGCTCAACGGTCAGCGGCACCTCTGTCAAAATATCTCGAACGGAGCGATTGTTTTGGATGTTGGCTTCACAGGCATTTAGAAAAGCAATCTCTTCCTCGCTCAATCTGATGATTTGATAGTCTGCATTAAATACAGTGGGACTGGGCCATCCATCAATGCAGGGATTGAGTTCGGGTATGGCGGTCAGTAGTGCAGCATCCGCAGACCAATCCGCACGCGGGAGTGGGGGGCGGCTCAGAAAGAATTCATAGTGGGTGATGGTACTGGGGTCCAGAATCTCAATAAGGCGATAGCGTTCCCCATTCATCGAGTTGGGAGGCGCGATCGATGAGTTCTGGGTTGGAGCCGATGAGACGCTCCAGTTGCCACACCGTAGGGTTAGAAAATCCGACGAAGTCCAGCCCCGATGCTTCAATTAATTTTTTCAAAGTAGGGATGTTGTAATCAATTTCCTGAGGGTGGACATACATATCCGCAAAACATTCGTCTCGATGATTTTCGATGGACCATCGTTCTTTTTCGCGCTGTTTGAGACGGTTTTGCTCCGGTAAAGCTGCAAAAATCTGGCGTCCCACTTTAACCCCATGGGTGTAGTCGCCCTGTCGATCGCTTTGGAGCAGGGCGATCGCCTCTTGCATGAGTCGAATTTCCCAGCGGCCCAATTCGGCGTAGACAAAAATGTGGAAGATTCCCCCAGGGGCTAGCTTTTGGGCTAGGGCTTGAATGCCCCGAATGGGGTCGGCGGTGTGGTGAAGGACACCCACTGAATTGATGAGATCGAATTCGCCAGGGAGTTGGTCTGCATCAAACAGACTCAACTGCTTAAATTGCACCCGATCGGCAACGCCAGAACGCTGGCAGCGTTCCTGGGCAACGGCTAAGGTTCCCGCACTCAGGTCGATTCCAATCACTTCAGCCAAAGGATTGAGGTGAACTAAATATTCTGTACTGACTCCAGATCCGCAGCCTGCATCCAAGATACGGATATTGTGCCGAGCGGGTTTTGACCCGTGCAAAAACTATAGGCGGTGTTCCAATTCCAGC
>JAAURS010000157.1 GCA_012032135.1 Acaryochloridaceae cyanobacterium RU_4_10
CAAATACGAAATGCAAACACAACTCAGCGATGTACCCGCATCCGAGATCTTGCAGGTCTTAAATGCCAAAGGCGCAACCGGACTGGTTTCTCGCATTGAGACCCTCAAGCGACAAGGAGCAATGAAGCCATGACTATTTCTGATAGATTTCCTCCAGGGGAAGGTGACTTTGGTGGACCTGCGTATCCAACGGCGTTTGGGGTTACCTTTACCCCTTCTATTAGTGGCGTGTTGATTGGGCTTGCTGGGGTCGCATTAGCGGGATGGATGGCCGTCAATTTTATTGGACCCAAGTTGTCGGAAATGCAAGGCTTGCGCGATCGCATCGCTGAGAAGGAACAGAGTCTGCAACAAAAGCAACAGACTGTTCGAGAAGTCCAAAACATCATCGCGCGGGTGAATGAAGCCAAAGCTAAAAACACCGAAGTGCGAGGGCTGTTTTCAAACCAACAGGCACTGGATACCCTGTTGCTGGACCTCAACCGCATTATTGTTTCCAGCAAAGCCGAACTTCAAAAATTCACTCCAGACTACGCTACCTCAGGCATTTTGGCCGATGGTTCTCTAGGGTCAGAGTTAAACAATAAGCTCAAGCGACAGGTTACCGATGTCGCCTTTGAAGGAAACTTCAATCAAACTTTAGAGATTATGCGAGCCATCGATCGCCTCCAGACTGTCCTGGTACTGCGGGATTTCAAAATGGAGTTAAAAGCTGATAGCTCAGATAAATCGGCAGGGCCTAAGAATATCGTTACCTCTAACTTTAAGCTTTATGCCTATGTCCCACTCTCAGAGGAAGAGTCAGCCGCTGCTGCAAAAGCTGCCGCTGCCGCTGCTGCCGCAAAACCAGCAGACGGCGCGCCCGCTCCCAATTAATCAATTTTGAGAGTTGGCAAGTAAAAAGTCTCATTTTTTCCATAGTTCTTAAACACGAGTATTAATCACAGGAGTCAAGGGTGAATTGGGATATTAGACGCTACGGACTTGCAATCGGCTGTACCGCCACCCTGATGGCCGCCGTGCAACCCGCTCAGGCCGCACAAACAGAAATTACGGGAGTTCAGGTGACCCCTGCGGGTCAAGGGTTTGAACTCATTCTCAAAACTCAAGGCAATGCTCGCCCACCCGTTTTTACGGTCAATCGCGGGAATGCATCGGTTGCTGATGTCAGTAACGCCCAATTGCGTCTACCCAATGGCAGCACCTTCAACCAATCTAAACCCGCTCCAGGCATTGATGCGATCGAAATGCGTCAGTTGGATGCCAATACGGTTCGCATTACCGTTCAGGGTTCTCAAGCCGCTCCCATCAGCGATACGATTCGCCGCGACGAACGGCAGGGTGTATTGGTCTTGCGTTTTAATGCAGCATCTTTCACTGAAGGAGGGGCTGCTAACGCAACTCCCAGCATGGGTCAAGCTCCCAATGCTGGCCCTGTCTATCTCAGACGCGCCGTTGCACCCCCTGTCGGGGATATTGCAGTGGGCAACCTTAATGCAAATCCCGATGCGATCGAACTGAACAGCGGTCAAGTGATTCCCAAGCTTTTGCTACGGAATGCTCCAGTGCGCGAAGTGCTCACCCTTTTGGGTCGGTCTGCCAACGTGAATGTTGCCTTTGCTGAGGAAGGAGGATCTGACGCTGCTGGTGCAGGGGCTGCTTCTGGTAGCGGTTCTACTATCTCCTTAGATATTGAAAACGAGTCCGTGCAGGATGTCTTTAACTACGTCCTGAGACTGTCTGGATTGCAGGCTAATAAAGTAGGTAATACCATTTTTGTGGGTAAAACCTTACCTGGCGATGCTCAAAACCGCGTGATGCGGACCCTCAGACTCAATCAACTCCGCGCGATTGGCGGAACAAAAATCACAAATTCTCTCAAAACCGAGTCCAGCATTGGTGGGAAAATCAATACAGGTTCTGCAGCTGAGGGTGCTGCTTCGAGTGGAGATTCTACTTCTTCTTCAACCACAACTCGAACCAATAATATTGAAGAAGCGTTTGCCGAACAAGGTGCAAAAGAAATTCTTGAATCCTATGGTGCGAATGGCGGTGGTAGCGGTAGTAGCGACCAATCCTCTCCCTCTGCTGACCTATTGAAAGGTTTGCAGGTGGTTGCAGATGGTCGAGGTAACTCTGTTACTCTGATTGGTACGCCCCGTAAGGTTGAGATTGCCGCAGGTATTTTGCAGCAACTTGATATCCGCAAGCGACAGGCTGCGGTCAATGTCAAGATTGTAGATGTCAACCTCGGCAAGACCAAAGATTTTTCCACAGACCTTCAGTTCCGTGCTAACAGCTCCTTAGGGTTTGGGTTTAGACCTGGTGGTACCAATGGCGGCAGTGGTCTTGGGGTTGTGTTGGGTGCAGCGGCTAGTCCGTTCACTGGAGGGCTGACAGCACTGACCAATTCAGTTTTAGGCTCCCTCTTTGCCTCCGTCCAAAATGACAACGCCAAAATTCTGACCAATCCAACCTTGATTGTTCAGGAAGGAAGCTCTGCTCAGGTTAACTTGACCCAAGAAATTTTTTCCGGCGTTATTTCTACATCTAGCAACGAAGCAACTTCTTCTGGGGCTTCAACAGTGGCAGTGACGACTAAGCCTAACATTCGTCAAGCAGGTGTTATTTTTAACGTAACGGTCGATCGCATTGATGACAATGGATTTGTAACTCTTAATCTTGCTCCTGAAGTGAGCGCACCCTCCGGTACTTTTAATGTCAATGGAAGTACAGGGACTTTGATTAGCCAAAGAAGGCTAGAAACGGGCAAGATTCGCCTGCGTGACGGTCAAACCCTTGTGCTGACAGGTATTATTCAAGATACCGATCGCGTGCTTGTGAGCAAAGTCCCCATTCTAGGAGACATTCCTTTGTTGGGTAGACTGTTCCGTAAGGAATCGGGTGAAAAGTCACGGAAAGAATTGGTCGTGATGGTAACCCCTCGGGTTTTGGATGATTCACAAGATAACAATGTGGGTTATCAGTATTCCCCCGGTGCGGATGCTCAACAGTTACTGAATAAGTAAATTCTCTGTGGGTCAAGAAAAGTCCTTGAAGAGTCTATCTTCAAGGACTTTTTTATTGTAATTTCAATTTATGCTATAGCTATGCCTAAAAAAGTTAGAGAACTAAGGTAATTTCTAGCAAAGACTTTACCATCTCGCCGATATTGCTCCCCTTCGATCCGCTCAGGAGCGAAGATATCTAGTCTCTAGCTGGCTGAGCGGAGTCGAAGCCAGCGGTAAGCTTTTTCCTGGAAATGGCCTAAGATCCATCCTCTCAAAAGCTGGGTTTGAGGTTGTCAGAACACGCGGTAGTCACGAACGCTGGATCCATCCGCTTTTGCCAGAATTCCCGATTACTGTTGCGGGGAAAGATGGTGATGATGCCAAGCTATACCTAGAAAAACTCGTTAAAGCAGCTTTGCAAGCGCTCAAAGGTAAAGAATGATGAAAAGCAAATATAGAGTCAATATTGTTTGGTCTGAAGAGGACGGTTGTTATTTAGTGGAGCTGCCAGAGTTTTCCCACGAGCTACAGCAATATTTTACGCATGGGGATACATATCAAGAAGCGGTGGCTAATGCTCAAGAAGTTTTAGAACTTTTAGTCGAAGACTATCAAGCACAAGGAAAACCCTTACCCTGTCCTCAAACCTTACAAGCGGCCTAAGGTAGAATAAACTGTGCATAGATCCTCATTGAGCCCCTCGATCGATGACATCTCCCAACCCGCTCGAACAATTCACCCGTGCAGCCTTTGATGCATTTAGAACCACATCTCAACAGGCTGCAAAAACCGTAGACGATCTGCAAAACGACGCCCATCAATTTGTAGAGCAGAGCACAGAGACCATTGGCAAAGTAGTGACACCCATTGCCGAGCATCCCCTGTTAAATTCAGTCACTAAGCTTCCCATGCTGCGATGGTTCATGGCGGCATTGGGGCAAGTGGATATTACCAGGGTTGAACAAGAGGTGCAAACTCTGCGGCAGCAAAGCCCCCAGAAAACCCGCGCTGAACTGACGCAACAAATCATTCAAGATTCCACATTAAAGGCGGCTGGGGTTGGCCTTGTCACCAATATTATCCCGCCCGTAGCGTTGTCTTTAATGGCTTTAGACTTTGCAGCCTTATCCGCATTGCAGGCTGAAATGCTCTATCGAATTGCCGCTATTTACGAACTCCCCTTGCACGAACCCGCCCGACGGGGGGAAGTGCTGACCATCTATGGGTTATCCGTGGGGGGGACAGGGGTACTCAAGGCTGGATTGAGTATTCCTGAAATGATTCCTGTGCTGGGTGCTGTAATTGGGGCCTCCAGTGATGCGGCAATCCTGTTTGGCCTGGGTCAGATCGCGGCTAGATTTTACGAGCGAAAATATACTCGGACGACTTCTGGTGGTTCTGCGTAATATTGCATCTCTGGAGAAGGGCACACACGTAGGTGCGCCCTACGGGGTGTTGGGTGATTGTTGATGTTTTGTTGGCGTCGAACTCATGACTTCTTTTACTCCCGTTTATCCTGTTGTTTGGCAAGACGATCGCGTCCTTTTAATTGACCAAACCCGACTCCCTGCTGAATATAGTGTGGTTGAAATTCGCTTGTGTGCCGATATGGTGACGGCGATTAAAACGATGATTGTGCGGGGTGCTCCTGCGATCGGGGTGGCCGCAGCCTATGGAATTTATCTGGGTGCCAGGGAAATTTCACTGACGGATCGGGCCGAGTTTTTGGAGGCTTTGGAGCAGGTCAGCCAATCTTTAGCCGCCACTCGTCCGACAGCAGTCAATTTGTTTTGGGCGATTAACCGGATTATGAAGGTAGCTCGGGCAACGTCCGGTTCGATAGAACAAATTCAGGCAAAGGTATTGGAAGAAGCCCATGCGATCGCTGCGGAAGATCTCCACACCTGTCAAGAGATTGGCCGTCACGGACTGTCGGTCTTGCCCACCACACCCCAAAAGCTGCGCTTGCTCACCCATTGCAACGCAGGCGCACTGGCAACGGCTGGCTATGGAACGGCTTTGGGTGTAGTCCGTTCTGCCTGGGCTGAAGAACGGCTCGAGCGCGTCTATGCAGATGAAACCCGTCCGCGTTTGCAAGGTGCAAAACTGACAACTTGGGAATGCGTTCAGGAAGGGATTCCGGTTACCCTCATCACGGATAGTATGGCTGCCCACTGCATGAAACTGGGCACGATCGATGTGGTGGTAGTAGGAGCCGATCGCATTGCGGCGAATGGAGATGCGGCGAATAAAATTGGCACCTATAGTTTGGCCTTATGTGCTAAAGCTCACAATATTCCATTCTATGTAGCAGCGCCTGTTTCAACGATCGATTTTGAACTTGCAGAGGGGAGCCAGATTCCCATTGAGGAAAGAGATCCATCAGAAATTCATACAATGGGATCTACGCGGATTTGTCCTCTAGGGGTGGAGTTTTACAACCCTTCCTTTGATGTGACACCAGCGGAGTTAATTGCAGGCATTATTACGGAGCATGGTGTGTTTACTCCTGCTGAACTGAAAGAAAAAACTCAGCCATTTCAACATTTATGACCACGATCGCGCAAAAGGAGCTTGTGAGTGAGTCTCATGATGAACTTGGTGTCGCTGTTCTTCTGCAAAGTCTTCAAAGGAACGAAACCTGCCTGCTTCAAAGTCATTTAATCCTTGCTGAATACCTTCAATCGCGCCTTCTGAGTCTTGAATTTCCCAGGCTAAGGCAGTCGTTAAAAGCTGAGCGGCAATCAGGCTGATGTCTTGCCCCTGTTGAGATGCTTTTTGGCGAAGTTGTGCTTCTACTTCTGGATTGAGGGAAATAACGATGGACATAGACCGATTGCCTTAAAATATCAAGTCTTTGAGTGCTATGTTAACAGACTCGGAAAAGACGCGATCGCAGCGAACCCAACCCATCATTAGCCAGCTCGACGGGCTTTGAAGGTGTAGCGATCGCCCCCATGAAATTAGATCAGACTCTCCACTTCATCAAGCTCTGTCAAGGTTGCACTAACTTGGCAAAATGGCGATCGCTTTTCCTCTCGCTGCTTCAGACGGCGATCGCTCCTTCAAGAGGATACGATATCCAACGTGTTTCTCGCCCTATTTGCCCCCACCAGAGGATCGTAGAGTAAAATTAAACGAGGTGTTGTGACCATCAGAACCCGTATGCACATTAGCGTTGATGTTCCAGATGATTTGGCAGTGCGCTTAAGTTCGCTGCAAGACCAGTTACCGCAAATTTTGGAGTTAGGGTTGCGGGAGTGGAATGCAGATGCTCAATCTGGGTTTGCAGGGTTGACACAAGTATTGGAATTTTTGGCTGGTCTTCCCTCTCCAGAAGAGATTTTGGCACTGAAGCCTTCTTCATCGCTACAACAGCAAATTGAGGGATTCCTTGAGAAAAATAAGACGGTTGGGCTAACGGCTGAGGAAGAGCGTCTGTGGCAACAATATGAGTATGTTGAGCATCTAGTGCGGATTGCTAAGGCAAAGGCGTTGATTAAACTGGATGCTTCGCAAGGATGAGTACGACCTATATTTCTACCTCAGAAGAAACTAATCGGGCATGTAGAAATCCTGAGCCAACTCTTGGTCATGAGTCCATTTACTACTTATATTTTTCTTAAGGCATCTAAGGTAAGCTTCATAACTTAACCATTTTCTGGTTTTTTCAAGGTTTTCCTTAGAAACCTGTTCTCGTTGCAAATTGTTATTACGCCAACCCATAAAGTAAATTTTATCTATTTCCTCAATTTTTTCTGTTTTTATTTTTTTGCTTGTAAAAGCAATGTCGTGTGGCTTAGCCATTTGCTTTTTACTTATTTGTCTGGGTATCTTGGAATTAAATTCCAGAAAGAACTTATTGGGACTAAAGGGATTATTTGGATTATAAACAATACCTAATGCGTCACATAGTTGAGAATACTTTTCTCCCAGGTATGTATCGATTGTGAACCCATTTCTTACTTCTTTTTCAAAGTATAAATTTACTCCTCTAGCACCAAACATAAGCAAAAAAGGTTGATCGTCAATCAAAAAGAAAACATCAAAATTTAATTGATTATGAATGTATGGGAATTTGCATCTTTGAATATTTTGACTCAACATGTATTTGTACAAAGGCTTGAAACCATCAAGAATCATAATTACTCACTAAATAGTATGTTTTTCTTTTCATTGGCATTAGTTTAAAAGGTTTTTACGTTCAATTACTTGTCTGACTTCCTCAAATATTGATTTTATATTTCCTTTGGGAAAACGTATTTGTCCCAAACCTTGAATATTAGAAAACTCTTCTCACCCTTTCTCCCACGATCGCAAACAGCAACAAGCTTCCCCATGTCTTGTCAGCATGTTCCTCAAACCATAAACTTTAACTTGACATTGACAAATGATCTAAATCCAGTGGATCGCTCTCGGTATATGCTTTTGCTGAAAGAGCTTCAAGTGTAGTGACTTCACCTTCAACTGACTGGAAGCGTCCTGATGCAGGAACTAAATTCAGCCACCTCTCCAGTAGTTGATACCACTCCATACCTTTGAATTCAAATTCATCTTCATAACGAATAAACAAGAACATTAGCTCAATCTCAGAAGCATCCCAAGAAGGAGATGCATGTACCCGAATCTCACGTAAAGCTCGGAGAGCCTCTCCTTCCTCGCTTTCCCTATCATGTTTTTCCTGCAATCGCTTTTGGAGTTTTTTGACAAAAGCAGTGAAGTCATTTGGGAAGGCAAAACGAGATCGTTTTCGTGCAAGAGCTTGTCCTAACATCTTCCTCTCCTCATCTGTTGTACAGCCTGCTACTCGCTGCCATTTGATCGCAACGGCCTTTTCTATCGTCATAACGCGATCTAAGTCTGCAACCAAACATTTCCCTGCAAGGTTTGGAATCAATGCGTATTGAGGTCGCCGTCCTCGTTGAATCTCTTGTAATCTCTGCTGTTCTACTTCAACTAATGGTACAACTTCTAGAAATGGGCGCGATAAACACGATCGCACAATATCGCAAGTTTGGGTTACTACAGCAAATCCGACAACTTCAGACTCCACAAGATCACTTTCGCTATCTAAAGCATCCTTTGACACATCTGTTAAAGGATATTGGACATTGAAACGATGAAAAAACCATTGCTCACCAAGGACACAATCCCCTTGACACCACTCCTGAAGAGTGGCATCTATCTTCTGCTGAAGCTGATCCTCAGAATCACTTACCACTACTACGCTTCCGACTCCTCGTAGTTTTTGCAGGACGAGATCTCCCTACCTCCCGATGAATCGTATCCTGTAATGCTCCCACTAAATCCTCAGGTGATGGCGGTAGCCGAGACGCGATCACCTCAGGGGATAAAGGTTTTAACTTTGGCTTCTCAACTGCTGTTCCTGCACCAAGCAGCCGCTTGACTTCTTCATACTTTCCAGCAATCAATAAATCAAGCGGAATTGTCGAGCCCTGTTGGGACTGCAATAAAGCACCCCTATTAATATCTGGACTACCACGATTGATATATCGGATCGTCGCTAAAAGACGGCTAAGATGTTCTTCATTAAAGGGTGAAATTGGTTTGCCACTAGCCCAGAAATGAAGACTACGGCGTGAAACATTGAGAACTTTTGCCAATTGTTCCCATGTTAAACCGCTCAAGCGCTTTAATTTATTGAGTGTTTCCTGGGATGTTTCTGTTGTACTAGGCAACACAGAGAAAATAATATTAACGTTGCTAGCTGCTGTTTGCCGTGCGTATAGGTATTGATTCGGAACTGGTTCTGAACTTGCAGTTCCAGAATAATAGAGTATGGAGAGTACGGCTTGTGGGAGAGGATTATCTATTTTCCGCATTGACCCACCAGCAGAAGTGCCAGCTTTTTGCAATCCTACTGTTTCAACGATAGGAAGACTAAGAGTACTCATACCTTTCCTCCAAAATGACGTAGGAAATCGCGAGTTACAACCCAGCGAAAGAACGTATAAAGCCTTTCAGCAAACCGACTAGCATCATCTATAATCGGATCAACTTCAAATGCTTTTTTCTCTAAAAAGGGCATGGTAAACATATCCAAATCTAAAATCCAACTAGGTTTGGCAATAGGTTCAATTGCAGTTGGATCGATCGTCACATTAACAGGCAAGCGCCCCCATCTTGCATAAAGCTGTTCACGGCTATCTGGCAGCGTAAATAACGAATCATTAATAGCTTGTTCTGCATAAGAAGCAACCTGTGACCCTAAAAGGCCAGAAATTTCAGGACGCACAAAAGCTGTAATCTGCTCAAGGGCCTCATCCGTTAGGCGTGCAATGTATCGTAAGCCTAATCGATCCAATATCTGAGGTTTGATATGACTATCTGCTGCCATAAGTAACTCGTTAAATCGTTTTAGAAAGTCTGTACGACTCGAATAATTAGTGGTTTCAAGTGACAAAAATTCAGACGTTAGTGACACGCGCCATTGCTCTGTTTTATCAATAAATCGCCAAACCATACTCGGAGATGTAGATTCTAATCCTTGAGGGGTAATTACAAAGCCATGGGTTTGCTCAGGCTGTAAAACTGGGTATTCCACACGGATCTTTTCTTGGAAAGCAGCAACAAAACTCCTTTCTCCAATGGAGAGAATCGTGGGAAAGCGCACCTGCGCAATCACACGCACAAGAGGAGCCTTGCTTAGTGGAACCTCTTCAGGGGGTGCTGCAACAAGTGGATTGCCGTCAAACACTGTGTTTCATCCTTAGTCTCTCTGATATTAAAAGACGCAACATACTTTAACTTTCAAGTTTTGCAACTCTAGTATTCCCACCATATATCAAAATCATCCAAAATGTGAAGTGGAGTGTGAAGTAGACTTTAAAAGCCATGGAGAGATCGCCCCATCGCCCCCACAGCATTCCCACAGACACAGGAATCGAGCGTCAGTGATGCGATCGCCCCCCATCTCATGACCCACTAATCCCGACCTGACGCATCATCGGTCACCATTGCATCGACACCCCCTAAGATAAAAATAACGGCTGATTAAGAGTGAGTCGGGAGTGAATCGATGATTCCAAAATTAAGCGAAGCCTTCATTCGTCGCCATGCAACCAGTCAATCCTTAGAACGAGGTCAGGATTATTACCAAAGCGGCTCAGTAACGTCCCTCATTCAACGGGGAAAAGAGTTGTCTGCCAAAGTTGAGGGCAGCGAATTCGAGCCTTACCGCATCAGCATTGGCTTTAACAAAGGCGGTGTCACCAGTGTATTCTGCACCTGTCCCTACGATTTTGAAGGATGGTGTAAACACATCATTGCAACCCTCCTAACTTGCCTGCATCAGCCCGATCGCATTGAGCAACGTCCCGAACTGACTGAATTGCTGGCTCCCCTTACCCTCGAACAACTGCAATTGGTCTTGCTCAAACTAGTAGTCCACCAACTTAACTTTGACCAGTAACGGTAGTGCTGCTAAACTTCTCAAAATATGAGAGGAAATATGAGTCAGAAAAAGTACATCGTGGACTTGAGTGATGAAGAAATCCAAGAATTAGAGCAGGTCATTAGAAGCGGCAAGCACTCGGCTCGCAAACTCACCCGCGCCCACAT